>DASWTQ010000084.1:0-12137 GCA_036402055.1 Herpetosiphonaceae bacterium | reverse complement strand
ACACCCGCACGCCCTCAGAGGCGATCGGGATTCGCGGCGGACTCAGCGAGCCGGAGCCCGACGCCGCCAGCACGATCTGGGCGATGTCCAGTGATGGTACGAGCCGTGGTGAGCTGTTCGCGGCTAGCTCGGCGGTCACGGGCTTGCAGGTCGCGACTCAGTAGCACGTAGAAAGGACGACGACGTGACGATCATCGGTGCTGTGCTAAATCTCGGATTTGCAGTCGTGGCGGTTGCGGCGGCGGCGGTGGTGCTATGGAGCGGCTGGGTGGCGCTGAGAGATGAGGTGCGGCCCGGCTTCAAGTCGGTGCGGCCGGGGCCCGGCTCGATCGTGCTGACGCTGCTTGGCGTGGTCTTCCCGGTCGTGATGATCGCGCTGTTCACGCTGTACCTGGCGATCTGGCTGGTCAACGTCAGCTTCGCCGCGCTGTAGGGCTTGGTTCCTGGCCCTCACCCCCGTCGCTGCGGCGACTCCCCCTCTCCAGGCCCAGAGGGCGCCCCCGATAGGCGAGGGGTAAAGTGGTATTTCGCTCTTCTTTCGTTTGTTTCTCGGTTCTCCGTTTTGTTCTCTGTTCTCTGCTCTTTGTTCTATTCCCGGTTCTAGGTTCTAGGTTCCAGGTTCTTCCGTTACTGCGTCGGCGTTGGCGGTGTGTTGACGAGCTGTAGCTCGATCGGGCTCTGGTTTGGCTGCTCGACCTCAAGCTTGAGCACGGTTGGATTAGCGAGCGGCAGCGTGATGTCGAGCGGCGCGTTCTGGCCTGGCTCAAGCGTAGTCGTTGGGCCGCCCGACGATGCATACACTGTTCCCGAAGCATCGATAAACTTGAAAGCATCCAGCGAAACCGTCACGGGCGCGCCGCCGATGTTGGTGATAGTGCCGCTCAGCTTCAGGTTTTCGCCCTCGCTTTTGATGCTGGCGATCTCGACGCGCAATGTCTCGTTCTCGGCGACAGTATTTAATGGTGCGCCGGCCTGACCGCTGAACAGCCGCGCGGTTGTAGTACGGGCCAGCGCAATCATATTGGTCGGGATCGGCGGGATCTCGATCTGCCCGGCATCGGCGGCGGGTGGGCTGGCGGCAAACTGCTGCTGGAGCAGCTGTTCTTGCGCCGGGCTGCGTCGCTCGACGAACTGGATCACCACAATGATGGCCAGAAAGATCAGCAGCGCGGTGATCCAACTTCCCACGTGAGTTTGTTGATTGCCTTGGACGCGCATAGGTTGCCTCTTCGTATGTAGTGTGCCATAAGTCGTTTTCCTTGACAATTATTTGAGGCACGTTGTACACTCTTTCCAATCTTCCAATCCGTATCGTACTTTGTCCCGACTGGCAAGACGAGCGATTAATTGCTGACACACGGTGTAATCGTGGAGGTTATCGAACCAAAACCAGCAACTCTCGTCAAGGCCAGGCTCGTCGCTAGGGACGGCAGTGATCTTAGCCAGAGCCGTACCAGGGTTTGGCCAAGATCCGGCGATTGGACTGCACTGTGGCCGGGACAAGCGCCCAACTTTATACGTGGTGTCAGCACACACGAGCCGGTCACAAAGGAGGTGTCCCACTTCAGGAGCAAAGCGACCACTGTGTGAATGAGTGTGGTGTACACCGTTCGTGCTCCACAACGTTCGTTTCGGCATGTCGGATAGTGTCAAACGAGGAGCTACAAGATCTATGAAACGTTTCACTTCGGCCCTGATGCTTCTGGTTATCCTGGCGTCGATGTTGGCTGCCTGTGGTGGAACCACTGCCAGCCCGTCCGGTTCCGGCGCGGCCTCGCCCGCCGCTTCAGCGCCCGCCGCCTCAGAATCGCCGGCTGCGTCTATGCCTGCTGAGTCGCCGGCCGCCTCAGAATCCCCCGCCGCCTCAGAGTCGCCGGCTGCTTCGGAGTCGCCTGCGGCCAGCACTGCGGCCTCGCCCGCCACTTCAGAAACTGCGGCAGCCGCCGCTGAGCTGCCCAACATCGAGGGCCTGGACATCGGCACGATCAAGATCGCGTCGCAGACTCCGCTCTCGGGCCCGCAGTCGGCGCTGGGCACCGGCATTCGCAACGGTGCTGAGCTGGCGATCGAGCAGATGAACGAGCGGCTGGGTACCAACATCCAGTTCGCGCCGTTCGACGACCAGGCGACCGAGGACATCGGCGCGTCGAACGCCAACCAGATCGCGGCTGACCAGGACATCATGTGTGTCGCCGGTCACCTGAACTCGGGCGTCGCGCTGGCCTCGCTGCCGACCTACAAGAACGCCAGCCTGCTGATGATCTCGCCGGCCAACACCAACGTGCGCATCACCGACGACTTCGGCGCGAATCCGGCCTACCGCATCGTCGGTCGTGACGATGTGCAGCCGGCCGTGGCCGAGGCTCATGCTCGTGACGCGCTCCAGGTCAAGAGCGTCTACATCCTCCACGACAAGACCGCCTACGGTCAGGGCGTGGCCGACTTCTTCCGCCAGCTGGCAGAGAAGGACGGCATTCAGGTGCTGGGCTTCGAAGGCACCGACGAGAAGTCGGTCTTCGATCCGGTGCTGAACCCGATCCTGGCCGCGCAGCCCGACGCCGTCTTCTGGGGCGGCATCTACTCCGAGGGTGGCCCGCTGCTCAAGCAGATGCGTGAGAAGGGCATCCAGGCCAAGTTCCTCGGCACCGACGGCCTCGACTCCTCGGAGCTGGCACGTCTGGCCGGTGAGGCTGCGGTCGGCGTGAACTACGTCACGATCGCCGGTCCGGTCAACCAGTATCCGGCGGCGGCGAAGTTCTCGGAAGACTACCAGGCCAAGTACAACACCGCCACCCCGGCGTTCGCCGCGCAGGGCTATGACGTCGCGGCGCTGTGCGCGGTTGCGATCGCCAAGGCCGCTGAGAAGGCCAATGGCCGCCCGACCCGCCAGCAGGTGCTTGAGGCGATGAAGGAAGTCAGCCCCTACGAGGGCGTGACCGGCAACGTGACCTTCGACGAGAAGGGCGATCGCGTCCCGGCGACCTACTTCATCATCGACGTCAAGACCGGCGACCCGGCGCAGTGGGATGCGCAGAACACGATCATCAACAAGATCGACATCGCGCCAACCGGCCAGTAAACAACCGGCCAACACAGGAGGACGAGCTACGGCTCGTTCTCCTGTTCTATCATCAGCAGAGCAGCGCATGGAACGATGCGTCGCGATTCTGCACAAGCTGTGGGATGTTTGAGGACGTATGGCAGTAGAAGCGCAAACGAGACCATTAGTCACGCGACCGTCGCCCTGGGCATCTGTGCGCCAGGTACTCGCCCCGATCGGCCAGATTCTCCTGTTTACGATCGGCAGCGCGCTAATCCTGGGCCTGATTGTTCTGCTGATCGGTTTTATTCAAAGCTTTAGCCCGGATCGCGCCAACGTGATGAACGGAGTGCTGCTACTCCTGCCGATCGTGATCGTCGACGGGCTGGTGCTCGGCTTTCTCTACGCAACCATCGCGCTGGGCTACACGATGGTGTACGGCGTGCTGGAGTTTATCAACTTTGCCCACGGCGAGATCTTCATGGTCGGCGGCTTCGTGGGTGGTGGGCTGGCGCTGTATCTGGCCGGACAGGGCCTGCTGGGATCGATTCCGCCGCTGCTGTTCGTGCTGATCGCGGTGGTTCTGGGCATGGCCGTAAGCGGCACGCTGGCGATGTCGATCGAGCGTGTGGCCTACCGTCCGCTGCGCAACGCGCCGCGCCTGGTGCCGCTGATCGCGGCGCTGGGTGTTTCGCTGGTGCTGCAAGATCTGGTGCGTCTGATCGCCGGGCCGCAGCGCTTCTACCTGTCGCTGCCGGATCTGGGCCTCAACCAGCGCTTCCAGCTGTTTCAAGTCGCGCGAGCCAGCGGCGGCAATCTCAACGTCTCGATCGATAGCAAGTCGCTGATTCTGATCGTGACCGCGCTGATCATGCTGATCGGCCTCAACTATCTGGTCAATGTGACCAAGCTCGGCAAGGCGATTCGTGCGGTCGCGCAGGATCGGCCGACGGCCAGCCTGATGGGCATCAACGTCAACCTGATCATCGCGCTGACCTTCCTGATCGGCGGTGCGCTGGGCGGCGCGGCAGGCGCGCTGTTTGTGGTCAAGTACAACACGATCAACCCGTATGTCGGCTTTTTGTACGGCCTGAAAGCCTTTACCGCTGCGGTTCTCGGCGGCATCGGCAACATCACGGGCGCGATGGTCGGCGGAATTGTGCTGGGCTTCCTGGAAGCGTTCGTGGCCGGCTATCTGTCGCTCTTTACGCGCGGCGCGTTTGGCGGCGCCGACTATGCCAGCATGGCAGCGTTCCTGATCCTGGTCGGCATTCTGATCTTCCGTCCGTCCGGCTTGCTCGGCGAGGCGGTTACGCAGAAGGTGTAGGGGGAGACGATGACTTCAAGCGGACGAACCTCACCTCAAGCCAGCACGCGTGAGCGGCTGGCGGCGATGCTGGGCGAAGGCTACACGCCGTATGTCGTCGTGACGCTGTATGTGCTGCTGTCAAGCGCCTGGCTGCTGGCGAATCCTTTTTCGACGATTGCCTTCCTGATTTTTCTTTCCTCGCTTCTGGCGATCTACTATTTTCCGGTTCCGGTCTGGCTCAAGGCCGTGCTGGGCGTGATCGTGCTGGGCATTGTGATGCCGATCGTCGGCAACGCCAACCAGGGCTTTCTGGATGTGGTGACGCAGGCCGGCATCTTTATCGCGCTGGCGCTGGGCCTCAATATTGTGGTCGGCTTCGCAGGCTTGCTCGATCTGGGCTACGTGGCCTTCTTTGCGCTGGGCGCGTACCTGTGGGGCATTTTCAGCACGGGACAGATTCTGAATATTTTTCCCGGCGCGGAAGGCTCTCTGCCGCTGGGCG
Source organism: Herpetosiphonaceae bacterium (assembly GCA_036402055.1). Classification (GTDB taxonomy): domain Bacteria; phylum Chloroflexota; class Chloroflexia; order Chloroflexales; family Kallotenuaceae; genus LB3-1. The sequence goes on along the minus strand of DASWTQ010000084.1, from coordinate 7,286 downwards.
GCGGCTGGTTCTTTGTCTTCTTGATCCTGGCGGTGATCATCGCGGCGCTGGCGGGTGTGCTACTGGGTCTGCCGGTGCTGCGTCTGCGCGGCGATTACCTGGCGATCGTGACGCTCGGCTTCGGCGAGGTGATCCGCCTGCTGGCGAATAACCTGGATAAGCCGGTCAATATCACGAACGGCGCGCAGGGCATCACCAGCATCGGCCAGGCGCCACTGTTCTTCCAGCCGGTTGTCGAGGCAGTGGGACTCCAGCCGAGCGCCGGCGCCGAGTATCGTCTGTACATGTATGCGCTGGCGATCATCATTGTGCTACTGACGATCCTGGTCGCGCGCCGGCTCAACGACTCGCGCGTCGGCCGGGCGTGGACTGCGATCCGCGAAGACGAGACCGCCGCGATCGCGATGGGCGTGCCGCTGGTGCGCATGAAGCTGCTGGCGTTTGGCGCCGGCGCATCGTTTGCCGGGGCAATGGGCGTGCTGTTCGCGGCCAAGCAGCTTTTTATCAGCCCGCCGACCTTCGACCTGGTGCGCTCGATCAGTATTCTGGCGATGGTGATTCTCGGCGGCATGGGCAGCATTCCCGGCGTTATTCTCGGCGCGACCGTGATCACGCTGCTCAATCTGCGCCTGCTGCCCGATTTCGCCAGCCAGCTGACTCTCTGGCGCAACGCCGGCCTGCCGATCCCGTCGTGGTTCGATCCGGTCTCGTATCAGCGCTTGCTTTTTGGCCTGGTGCTGATCCTGATGACGATCTTCCGGCCGGAAGGGATTTTACCTGAGCGGCGGCGGCGCTTCGAGCTGCGCGAAGAAACCGTCGAGGGCGAGCAGATGGCCCAGGATTCGCAAAATCTGGTGCATCCCGATATCGGAATGAAGTCATAGCCGCCTTGAGAAGCGCGTAGGCGCGGTCTCATGCGGCAGACGAGGAAGGCAAGCCGTGGCATTGTTGGAAGCACAGCACATCACCAAGCGCTTTGGCGGTCTGACGGCGGTCAACGCCGTGTCGTTGGAGGTCGATCCGCACAGCATCATCAGCGTGATCGGGCCCAACGGCGCGGGCAAGACAACGTTTTTTAACATTGTCACCGGCATCTATCAGCCCGACGAAGGCACGATTACGCTGGATGGACAGTCTCTGGTTGGCCTGCGACCAGACCAGATTGCCGCGCAGGGCATCACGCGCACGTTTCAGAATATCCGGCTGTTCAATAATATGACGGTGCTGGAAAACGTGCTCGTCGGGATGCATCCCCGTCTCAAGTCGAGCGTCTGGCAGATTCTGCTGCACTCGCAGGGCTTCAAAGAAGAAGAGCGCAAGGCGGAGGATAAGGCGCGCAAGCTGCTGGAATTCGTGCGCCTGGGTCATCGCCGCAACGATCTGGCGCGCAGCCTGGCCTACGGTGAGCAGCGGCGGCTGGAGATCGCGCGGGCGCTGGCCTCCGACCCGAAGCTGATTCTCCTGGACGAGCCGGCGGCAGGCATGAATCCCCAGGAGACCGAAGAGGCGACCGATCTGATCCGCCGCCTGCGCGACGATCGCGGCATTACGGTGGTGCTGATCGAGCACGATATGAGCCTGGTGATGGAGATCTCGGAGCGGATTGTCGTGCTGGACTACGGCAAGAAGATCGCCGAGGGCGCGCCGCTTGAGATTCGCCGCGATCCACGCGTGATCGAAGCGTATCTGGGCGCTGGCGCTGCCGCCGCGCTTGAGCAAGAACTGTCTGACGACGCGCCCAACGGATCGACGATCGCCGGCTCACAGCAACCAGCGCTGCCGCAAACGCCCAACCAGAAGTGAGATAAACATGGCACTGCTCGAATTGCAGGATGTCCATAGCTACTACGGGAACATCCACGCCCTCAAAGGGCTTTCAATGGTCGTCAACGAGGGCGAGATCGTCACGTTGATCGGCTCGAACGGCGCGGGCAAGTCTACCACGCTGCGCACGATCTCGGGCCTGCTGACGCCGCGCCACGGCCAGGTGCTGCTCAACGGTAAGCGCATCGATAATATTCCAGCGCACGAGATCGTCAAGCTGGGCCTGTCGCAGTCGCCCGAGGGACGGCGGATCTTTCCGCGTCTGACGGTGCTGGAAAACCTGGAGATGGGCGCGTACACGCGGCCCGGGCGCGACGGCGAGTTCGCCTCGGATCTTGAGCGCGTCTTCGATCTGTTTCCGCGCTTGAAGGAGCGCGTCGCGCAGAAGGGCGGCACGCTCTCCGGCGGCGAGCAGCAGATGCTGGCGATCGGGCGGGCGCTGATGTCGCGGCCGCGCATCTTGCTGCTGGACGAGCCGAGCATGGGCCTCGCGCCGATCCTGGTCGATCAGATTTTCAGCATCGTCAAAGACATCAACAAGCAGGGCACGACGATTCTGCTGGTGGAGCAGAACGCGCTCAAGGCGCTGGAGATCGCGCATACCGGCTATGTGCTGCAAACCGGCGAGATCGTTTTCCACGACACCGCCACCAATTTGCAGCGCAACGAGGTTGTGCAGCGGGCCTACCTGGGCGTCGATTAGTCGAGCCTTCATTCCAAGCATCGCAGAGCGAGGGACGTTCGATTGAGCGTCCCTCGTGTGTTGTCCGCTGCGCCTGGATGCGGCTGTAAGTTCGCTATCAGAACCAAAGATGAGTTTTTAGGTATAATGGCGGGCGTTGTGCAACCGGCTGTATCGCTACATCAAGCTCGACGTATCCGCGCACGCCGCCAGCGAATCGGCAGTGCGCTCTTTGTGCTGCCCGTGCTGTGGGCGCTCGTCGCGGGTGCGCTGGCCTACCAGCTGCCGTTCCGCACTCGCGTCGACGTAGGCAGTCTGGGCGATCAGCTTTTCTTTCGATCATCTGAGGCGCAGGACAAGCTGCAAAACGATCTCGGTCGCTGGCACGTCGATCAGCTCGATCAGCCCGGTCGCAGCCGCTGGAGCCGCATCCGTGGCGCGATCTCGCTGCCGGGTGTGGGACAGGGCCGCGATCTCGACGTGACCTTCTTTGCCGCCGGGTGGCCCGCCGACACGCTGCGCCAGGAGCCGAAGCAGCCGACAGTTTCAGTTTTGATCGATCAAGAGGCGATCGACACCTTCACGCCAACCTCGGATGCCGTCGCGCCGTTCTCGGTCACGATCCCCGCCGCGCTGCAATCCGGCTCCGATCTTGAGCTAACGCTACTTAGCTCGGCAACCTTCACCAACACCGCAACCTACGCCGATGCCCGCGACAAAGGCATTCGGCTCGACGCGATCGAGGTGGCGGCGAGCGGCTGGGGCGTGCGTCCCGACTGGCCGACTGTGGGCGGGCTCGGGCTGGCGACGGCGCTGGCGATGGCCTCCACGCTGACGATCGGCTCGGCGCTGACTCCCGCTCGACGGCGACGGCTAGCGCTGCTGCTCGGCCTGGGCGTGGCGACATTTGGCGTGACGCTGCTGGCGCTGTGGCGGATCTGGCTGGCGGCGCTGCTGCCCGCGACGCTGATCGCGCTGGCGTTGCTGCTGGCCGTGCTCAACTGGCACCGGATAGTGGATCTGGCGCGCGGCCTGCGCTGGCGGCTGCGTGGCAGCAATGCGCTGAGCTGGAGCCTGGTCGCGGTTGTCGTGGTGGCGTGCGCGTACTTGCTGGCGCTGATTGTCGTGCCACATCTGATCGCTCAGTCCACTGCCGGCGCTCCAGTCTTTGATCAGTCGGGCATGGATCGCGTGGCGGCGCTGCTGACGCAGCTCTCGTTCTACAGCGGCGGGATTCTGGCGGCGCTGGTGAGCGTCTCGCTGCTGCCGCAGTGGGTGCTGGCGCTCCGGCGGCGCTTGCTGCTCGGTCGCCTCGCGCCGGTGCTGCTGCTGGTATTCGCCGCGATCTGGCTAGGCTACGAGACCTGGTTGATCGCGAAGCTGCCCTTCGTCGGTCACGCCGACTACGCCGACAACGCGGTGGTCGCGCGGAATCTGCTGCGTGGTCGCGGCTGGGTCGTGGATTACGTCTCGCAGTTCTACCAGCTCGCGCCTGACGGCTCCGTGACACGACCGCAGGAAACCTGGCCGCTGCTTCAGCCGCTGCTGATGCTGCCCGCGATGGCGCTGCTCGGCCCGACGCCGTTTGCCGCCCGACTGGCCAACATTGCACTGCTGGCGGTGCTGACGGCGCTGATCTACGGGATCGGCGCGCGGCTGTGGGATCGGCGGGTTGGCCTGATCGGTGCGGTGCTGACGCTGACGAATCTGCTCTTCTTCCGGCTGGCGATCTACGCGACCAGCGATCTGGCGCTGGTGGTGTGGAGCATGGCGGCGTTCTGGCTGGTGTTTCGAGGGGTAGAAGAACAAGGGAACAAGGGAACAAGGGAACAAGGGAACAAGGGAACCAAGAACCAAGAACCAAGAACCAAGTATATGAAATTAAGATCTTTGTTCTTTTGTTCTTTTGAGCTTTTGTTTTCTCGTCGGTGGTTGTTGGCTGGCATCTTCACTGGCCTGATGATTCTGCAAAAGCCCAGCTCAGCGATCTTCGCGGTGGGCGCTGGTTTATGGGTGCTGGCGATCTTTGAGCTGCGGCGGCGAGCGGCGGGCGTTCCGTTTGGGCGCGCGCTCCGCTCCTGGCTGCGTCCGCTGCTGGTCTGGACGGCGGTGACGGTGCTGGTCGTATCGCCGTATCTGGCGCGCAATCTGCTGGTCTTCAACAAGCCCTTCTTCTCGACAGAAGCATATGACGCCTGGGTCTTGTTCTACCGTGGGACCAGCCGCGATGCCTGGGAAGACATCTACAAGATCTACGATCAAGCGTTTGGCGGGCCGGGCAAGCCTGACCGCTCCTGGATTCTGCGCTGGGGCTTCGATCGCACGCTGGGCAAGATGGCTGAGCAGGCGCGCGATGCCTGGCGGCTTTTCGCGCCGCCTCGTGGCGAGCTGCTGGGCCTGGGAACCGCCGACGAAGGCAATCGTGGGATTGTCGCGACCTGGCTGATGCTGCTGGGCCTGCTGGTGCTGGGTCGGCGCCAGCGGCGACTGATCGCTTTGATCGCGTCGGCGCTGATTCCATACACGATCTTTCTGATTCTCTACTGGCACACCTTCGACGAGCCGCGCTACTTCGTGCCGTTTGTGCCGTGGATGGCGCTGGTAGCAGCCTGGGGCGCGTGCTGGCTCTTCGATCGCATCGCTGCCCTGTACGCGGGACGACTGGCCGGTCTGGGCGGTCTGCTGGTCTCGCTGGCGCTGGTCGCGTCGATTGTGCCGCACTGGAGCGCGATCGACAAATTTCTCGATTCCGGCAGCGGCCGCTACTGGGGCCGTGTCTGGCAGGCGAATCTGGATGCCTACGACTGGCTGCGCGAGAATACGCCCGCCGATGCGGTGGTTATGACGCGGGTTCCGTGGCAGCTCAACTACCACGCGGATCGTGCGGCGGTGATGATTCCCAACGGCGATATGCAGCAGATTCTTCGGGTGGCACAGCACTATGGCGCGGACTATCTGCTGCTCAAGGGAACGTCGACCTCGCAGCCGGAGCGGCCGGGCGGCGCGCTGAAGCCGCTGGTGGATGGCGTGGCCCTGCCGGGCTGGGAGCTGGTGCATGAGGTGCCTGAGACCTTCGATGGCGGCAGCGGCGCAGTCCAGATCTATCGCTTTCCGCCGAACTACGCCATTGCGGGGCAATAGCCGGACGATTCCCGGCTGGAGAAACATGCAGTTTTTATGAAAATCGCGATGCTCACATCATCATATCCCAAGTGGCCCGGCGAGATGACGGCTCCGTTTATCGAGGAGATCGCCGCCAGCGTGGCCGCGCGTGGTCACGAGGTCCATGTGCTGATGCCGCATCGCAGCGATCTGCGTCGCCAGCCGTTCGAGCGCGGCGTGCATCTGCATACCTACCGCTACGCGCCTCGGAAATCGCTTGAGGTCTGGGGCTACTCGGCGGCGCTGCACGGCGATGTCGGCATTCGGCCCGCGACGATCGTGGCCGCGCCGCTGGCGCTGGGAAGTGGCCTTCAGGCGCTGCTCAGGCTGACTGAGCGGGAGCGCTACGATCTGATCCATGGGCATTGGGTGCTGCCCAGCGGCGCGGTTGCCGCGCTGGTCGCGCAGCGGCGCAAGCTGCCGCTGGTGCTCTCGCTGCATGGCTCGGATGTATTTCTGGCCGAGCAGACAGTTCCGACGGCCTGGGTTGCGCGCTGGACCGCGCAGCGTGCCGATGGCATCACGTCCTGCTCCGGCGATCTGGCGGCGCGGCTGGCGCGGCTTGGCGGTCCGGCTGAGCGTATGCATGTGATTCCGTACGGCATCGATCCCGATGAGTTCTACCCGGCGCCGGAGTCAGGCGCGGCGATTCGTGAGCAGCTTGGCATCGCGCCCGACCGGCCGCTGCTGGTCTGGGTCAGCCGGATGGTCTATAAAAAAGGCTTGAGTGTGCTGCTCAACGCGCTGCCGGCTGTGCTGCGGCGGCATCCAAAGCTGGTGCTGGTGCTGGGCGGCTACGGCGATCTGCGCGAGGCGCTTGAGGAGCAGGCGCGACAGCTCGGCATCGCGGAAAACGTGCGCTTTCCCGGCGCAGTCGATCGCCGTTCGATCAACGCCTACTGGAACGCCGGCGATCTGGTGGTCGTGCCCGCGATCCACGATCATCGCGGCAACGTCGATGGTCTGCCCAACATTATTTTAGAATCGATGAGCGCCGGTCGTCCGATCGTGGCCAGCCGCGTGGCCGGTATTCCAGCGGTGATCGATCACGCGCGGCATGGATTGCTGGTGCCGGAGGGCGATCACGGCGCGCTGGCGGCGGCGATTATCGAGCTGCTGGATCGGCCCGAGTTTGCGGCAGAGCTTGGCCGTGCTGCCCGGCGGCGTGTGGAGCAAGAGCTGCGCTGGTCGCACATCGCGGCGCGCTTCGAGGCGGTCTACCTTGAGGCAAAGGCGCATTTTGCTGTTCGTTCTAGCTAAAGCGCCGACAGTCGGCGGGTTTGGGGGAGTCCCCCGGCAATCTCCCTTCTTCGGCGTTAAACTGTGAGTTATTAGTCTATGATGGAAGATTTTGCTCGGTTACAAGATCGTATCGCCAATCGCGATGTGCTGATTGGCGTTAAGGGCCTGGGCTACGTTGGTCTGCCGTTGGCTGCTCGCGCTGCGCGGGTCGGCTTTCGGGTGCTTGGCTTCGACGTGATCCAGGAGCGTATCGACCAGATTATGAGCGGCGAGAGCTATGTCGGCGATGTGCTCTCTGCCGATCTCGCGCCGCTGGTCGCCGATGGCTTTTTCGCGGCGACGACCGATGATAGCCGTCTAGGCGAGTGCGACGTCG
>DASWTQ010000083.1:0-15528 GCA_036402055.1 Herpetosiphonaceae bacterium | reverse complement strand
CGAGCGACGCGACCTACGGGACGATCGAGGCGCTGGCCAAAGACCTGGGCAAGACGCCGGTCGAGGTCAACGACTTTCCGGGCTTCGTCTCCAATCGCATCCTGATGCCGATGATCAACGAGGCGATCTACACGCTCTACGAGGGCGCTGCGACCCCAGAGGCGATCGATACGGTGATGAAGTTGGGCATGAACCACCCGATGGGACCACTGCAACTGGCGGACTTTATCGGCCTGGACACCTGCCTGGCGATCATGGAGGTGCTGCACACCGGCCTCGGCGATCCCAAGTATCGCCCGTGCCCGCTGCTGCGCAAAATGGTGACTGCCGGGCTGCTGGGTAAGAAGAGCGGCCGAGGATTTTACACCTACCGGTAGTGCTGCTGAGGCGAGGACCAAGGCGAGCTTTCTCTTGGTCCCTCGGCTTGCCTCCTTCGATCGCCACCTATCCAACCCAGCCTTTCCACTGCTCCGGGTATGGTTTTTCCAGTGCTTTCAGATACACACTGGCTTTGGCGTAGAAGACCAGGATCGCCTCGCGGTAGATTTGAAACTGTACACGCGGCGAGATGATGAATCCATGCCCATGATCGATCTGCTTGTTGTGGATGTCATCTTCCGAAAATCCGCTCAACGCCTCGACCAGCTCCGCATCCAGCTTCTTGAACCAGGCGTCGAGACTTGCCACGCTATTCGGCGCGTCCGGCTTTGAGTCTCGGTAGGCCCAGTCCAGCTTGAACGTCTTGAAGGAATGGATATACGCTTGCTGGATATAGCCCATTTCCTCGCACAATTCGCCGAACGTTGGGTTATTTCCTGGCAGCTTATAGGCCAAATCCTGGTCGGAGAGCATCTCCATCAGTTGATCACGCAGCTCTTGGTTTCCTGGTAGCTCTTCTTCAATCAGGCTGTTCATATCGATCCTCCAAACGTATGCTTCATACTATCATGGTAGCACAAGGGTTCTATAGTGAGTACGGGAAATGTAAGGAAGAGAGCGCTGTGTGAGATGTCGTAAGCGGCGTGGATGAGAACACTCGTCAGACGATCAAACTCCTGTTCATGCTACGAAACATTGCTTCATCTTTTGACAGACTCGTATAATGGTTACGAGGATGAATCTGGAGCGGCGTATGTCTGTGCTGAGTCGACACAACGTGAAGGTTACGGGGCAGGGCCAGCAGCCCATGCTTTTTGCCCACGGCTTTGGCTGCGATCAACATATGTGGCGCTTTGTCGCTCCGGCCTTCGAGGATACATACAAAGTCGTTTTGTTCGATTTCGTCGGTGCCGGTCAGTCCGATCTTTCGGCCTACGATCCCGCGAAATACAGCACGCTCGACGGCTATGCTGACGATGTGCTGGAGATCTGCCGCGCGCTGGAGTTGACAAACGTCGTTTTTGTCGGCCACTCGGTCTCGGCGATGATCGGTATTCTGGCGGCGATCAAAGAGCCGGAGCGCTTCGATAAGCTGGTGCTGGTAGGGCCGTCGCCGTGCTATATCAACGATGGCGATTATGTGGGCGGCTTTGAGCGTGAGGACATCGACGAGCTGCTGGAGGCGCTGGACGCGAATCATCTCGGCTGGTCTAGCAGCATGGCACCCGTGATCATGGGCAACGCGGATCGGCCCGAGCTGGGGCAGGAGTTGACCAACAGCTTTTGCCGCACGCATCCTGAGATCGCCAGGCAATTCGCGAGAGCTACATTTTTGTCCGATAACCGAGCGGATCTGCCCAGGCTGAAAACCAAGTCACTGATCTTGCAGTGCTCGCACGATGTGATCGCGCCTGAGGCCGTTGGGCGCTACCTGCACCAAACATTGGTCGACAGCAGCTTCGTGATGCTGAAAGCGACTGGTCACTGCCCGAATCTCAGCGCTCCTCAGGAGACGATCGCTGCGATGAAAACCTTTCTATAGAGGCTGGAACTGTTGACAGGCAACGGGGAGACAAGCGACACGCCCGACGAGAAGTTCCTGGAGGAGAGTCTTGAGGACCTGTATGAGCACGCGCCCTGCGGCTATATCTCCACGCTTCCCGACGGCACCTTCGTCAAGGTTAATCAAACATTTCTTGATTGGACCGGCTACTCGCGCGCGGAGCTGCTGGCAGGCAAGCGCTTCCAAGAGATCCTGACGATCGGCGGCAAGATGTTTTACGAGACGCACTACGCGCCGCTGCTCGACATGCAGGGCTTTGTCGACGAGATCGCCTTTGATGTGCTGTGCCGCGATCGCCGTCGCATGCCGGTGCTGGTCAACACGGTGCAGAAGCGCGATTCTTCTGGTTCGCCGCTGCTCAACCGGACGATGATTTTTAGCGCCAGGGATCGCAGACAGTATGAGCGTGAGCTTCAGTCGGCGCGCAAAAAGGCCGAGGAAGCGCTCGATCTGCGCAACCAGTTCTTATCGCTGGCCTCGCACGAGCTGAAAACGCCGCTAACCTCACTGATCGGGCAGATCGAACTGTTTCAGCGTCGCGCCGGCAAGGAGCACTCGCTGAGTGAGCGCGATCAGCTGACGCTTCAGACGATCGCGGCACAGGCGCAGCGGCTCAATAAAATGATCGCTTCGCTGCTCGACATTTCGCGCATCGAGACCGGCCAGCTCGCGGTCCAACAGGTGCCGCTCGATCTCTGTGCGCTGGTTCGACAAGTCGTCGATGAAGTTCAGTCTACGCTGCCTGAGCGTCCGGTTCAGCTGCTGTGCCAGAGCCATCCGCTGATCATCCAGGGCGATGAGCTGCGGCTGCGCCAGGTGTTTCAGAACTTGATCCAGAATGCCCTGAAGTATAGCGCGCCCGAGGTGCCGATTACCGTGGCGATACGGCAGGAGCAGGCTGAAGTGCTGATCGATGTGCGCGATACCGGGATCGGCATTCCCCATACGGCCCTGCCTCAGCTCTTCAATCGATTCTACCGCGCCGGCAACGTGGATCAGGAAAACGTGAGCGGTCTCGGCATCGGCCTATATGTGGTCAAGGAAATTGTCGAACTGCACGGCGGCACGGTAACCGTGGCGAGTGTCGAAGGCCAGGGCAGCACGTTCACCGTCTGCCTGCCGCTGGATGCCGTCGCGCCGTTCTAGGTGTGGAGCGTCGGTATAAAGCGGCCTCACTTATACCAGCTGGTTATAAACGTCCCGACCTCACTTTCACCTTGTGGCTGGAATTCGAGTAGGTTGTAATTGGGGATAAGCAGAACCAGGAGCATTGCTAGCTCCTGGTTCGAATCGATGGCCTGTTTATGGATGGCTAGTAGTTGTTGCGCGGGTCGCGCCGTCCAACGTCGCCGTCGTTATCAAGATCGCTGCCGGTGGCTCGCTCAGTCGCGTTGCCTAGCTTCGACGCGCCGCGTTCGATAAAGCCCTCGTCGGATGACGTGCCGGTGGTTCCCGAGCCGGTGTAGCCGACGCTGCGCTCCTGCGTGCCAAGCTGATCCACATCGACATCGGTGCGGCGCACGGTATCCTGGATGTTCTCGGTGCGCTCCTGCACATTCTTCTTGACGTGAACTTCCTCGACGACGCGCGCCTGCTTATCGACGACAGCCTGCTCGTCGTGCTCGCGCACCTCGAACGAGCCCTGCTGCAAGTTGGCAAGATCTGCCTCTGAGACCGGCCGATCGACGCGCTTGCGATGCACGTCCACCGTTTCCTCGCGCAGCGTGACCTGCTCGTTGACCGGCACTTCCTCGACGCGCGTATTGACGCGCACGCCGCCCTGCTCAACTTCGCGCTTGCCGATGCGCAGCTCTTCCTCGATGATCGGAATCTTGGCCTCGCCACCCTTATACAGGTTAGTCATACCAGTCCGTCTGGTATCGCGTGTTGTCATCTCGCGGTTGTAGTTGGCTGACCTACCTTGGATGTCGATCACATTATAGCGATCGAGAATGTCCGCCGCCTGGGTCGCCTGACGATTGCTGAGCGCCTGGAGCAGCAGCAGCGCGCCGCCGCTGTGCACGCCCTCGGCATAGATCGTTGCATCCTGATCGGGAATGCCGGCGCTGATCAAACGATCTTGCAGTCCGCTCTCGTGGCCCTGGACGAACGTGACGTTATCGCCGAAGCCTGCCTGCTGTAGCTCTTGCAAGGCGCTCTGCGCATCACGCATTGCATCGAATAGTCCGACTACCAGCTTTGCCATACTCTCTCCTCTTCTTCTCTTCTCGATCACGAGATGTTGACGACAACTCTTGTAGTTGCACGCCTTTCTCGCGAATAGGTCGGACATTTGGCAAGTTACATGCCAGTGGGAATCCATGTACTGCAGCTTATTCCTTCACCTCAGAGACCACCTGTTTTTCAAACAATATCATCGATCTTTGGTGTCTGAAGGAGTACTATGCAGAAGCTAGCTGTTCTATCCCATGTCCTGGTAGGCATAACGTAGAACCACGCCATGCACATCTGCGTCTGAACCTATGTCATGTTACGACGGTCCAATCTGCCCGGCACTCCTTCCATGGGCCATAGCTCTATGCGCAAAGGAGGACGACGATGGATCGACATTATTCGCTTCGCCGTTTCTTGAACTGTTGGTGTATATACTTGATCAGCGTGCTAAGTCTGGTCGCCTGTGGAGTGCCCGCGCCGGAACCCGGACAAGCAGCCGCTGAACCTCATGTAGATGCGAGTCAGCCTATGACTGCGAAACCTGATCCAAGTCCAGAGCCGCCCGAGCCACTCGATCCGGCTAACATAGTTTCTGGACAGTCGAATCCTTCTCCCGCCGCGATCCCAACCGTTAGCGCTGCGGAAACCGTCGGATGGCAGACATACCGTGACGACACGGCCGGGTACTCAGTGCGCTATCCGCCGAGCTGGACCGTTCACAAAACAGTGGGCAATGATGGCTCGCCGATGGCTCTGTTCGGGCCTACAGCAGATGGATCAGGAATCACGGTTCTGGTTCAGGCAGGCGTTCTAGAAATGGTTGAAGGGGTCGATCTACCGAACAGCCGCTGCACGCCAATCACCATCAACGGCCTACCAGCCCAGCGTTGCTTTGATACGCTCGCCATGAGCTTGTCCACAACCATCGCCGCAGGCGACAAGCTGTACATTATTACGGCGAGTGGAAAGCAGCAGGATACAAGCATCTATGAGGGATTTCTCCAGAGCTTTATCCACCTACCGTAAACTATTCTGAAGATGAGAGGCCGCTCCACGTGGAGCGGCCTCTTGACAGGTGTTCGGTGTCCCAAAGCGTAGGCGCGTTTAGTCGTCGTTGCGGCGGTCACGTTGTGAATCCATCTGGCCGGATGGACACGGCGTTACCAGGAAGGGCGAGATATTCCGCATGAGGTCCGCCGGCTGAGCATGGGTGGCGCTATACATATCCATGAAAACATCAGACTGCTCGCACAATGGGTTACGACCTGGCTGATTCCTGGACGAGCGACCATTACGGGCATCAGTCCAGGTAGCATAGGCGGTATCGCCCTCCACAGCGATATTTTCATAATCGCCGGCGAAGAGCCCCGCGCGGAACGTGTAGTCGAAGTTCGACGGCACATCCGAAGTCTGGAAGTTGCGCAACGGCAGCGAGCTTTGATTCTGTCCAGGCTGCGGCCCCGCGCCAGGATCAACTGGACCTGTCGGCTGATTAATTGTTCCGGCCTGTGCTGAGACGCATTGCTGTCCCGGCGTTGCCGACGAAGCCGTGATACGGCACTGGGCGCCCCACTGCCAGACCAGGTAGTTGCCGGGCCGTGATCGGCTGGTTGGCCATTCGTGCGCCGTCCAATTGGTGTCGAGCCGCCGGTCGTGGAAGGTAATGTTCAACGCGCCTTGCTCGCCAATATCGACCCACGGCCACCATTGATCGTTGCCAAAGTCGCCGATCCCGCAGACCTGTGCAACATTTGGATCGGGTAGCGATCCGGCAGGTCGACCACAATCGCGATCCGGCGGCGCAACCGAGCGATCATTGTTCACTCGCGTCGGACCAACCCAGGTCGTGCCGCCGTCGATCGATTTGAACAGGAAAATGTCGGCGTTGGAGCTAGCTGCGGTTCCGTTGCGGTTGTCCGATATGACCAGATACAGGTCATTAGCGAACGCGCCGCCGCGCTTGTCGACCACGATGTTGCCGTATGGATTGGAGCGGAAACAACTGTTAGTGTAGACGATGCGCCCCCCTTGCTGTCCACGCGCCGTGCAGTCCGGCCGTGTGTTCCCGGCGCGCGGGAAGTTGATGTCATAGATCGGTGTTGCAAAGAATGGACCCTGGAACGTGCGGCCGCCGTCCTGAGAGCGAACCACCAGATACTGGTTTTCGTCCGGCGTATTGCCGTTCAAGAAGGCGACGTACAGGTAACCGGTGGTCGGGTTGACCGTGGGCACCGAAGCCTGATTGTTATCGCAGCCACCTGACGGGCCACCCACACAAAAGCTGGCTCTGCCGCTGATCGCGCGTGGTGGTGACCAGGAGCGCGCCCGGTCGTCGGAGTAGCTGAGGTAGATCTGGCTGTTGGCACCAGCAAAAACCGTCCAGGTAACATAAATTCGATCGACGCCGACCACATCAGGATCGCAGGCTTGCGCTGTGCGAGTGATGGGCGTGAAGCATGTCGGTTGAACACCGGATGGGCGCGGACCGGTAGTCATCCATTCTTTGTCGTTGAAAGGCACACTGCCGTTCAGGATCGTATCGTTGTCGGGGTTGAAGACAACCCGACCATCACCGGGCTGTCGTGGATCGCCCACTCCACCGCAGGCTGCCTCATCATCATTTGGATTGGTCGGCGTAGTATCCACCGGCACGCAGCCACGGCTCCAGGTGAAGCCGCCGTTAGTGGAACGTTGCACGAACACGCCGTTGGTATCGTCGCCACGGAAGAAAGCGATCTGCGCATAATAGACAATGCCGTCGCGGTCGAAGGCGATCACCGGATCGCCGCCCGAGGGTAGAAAGCCCTCGCCGCGTGACAAAGCCGCAGGCACAGATGGAAACGGAATAATGCCGTCGTACCAGTTCTTGCCGCCGTCAGTGCTGGCATAGAAGCCCGAGGAAGCTGTGCCGAGACGATAATCGTTGGCTCCAACAACAATGTTACGTTTTATCTGGGGATTAACATCGATGCTGGTCTCGTTCTGAGCGAAGCAGCTGAAATCCTGATTCACTCGGATGTCGCGCTTGCCTTCCTGGCTGGTGTTGCGCGAGATGCGCTCGACTTCATCGCGCTCACGTCGATCAAGCGGCTCGGGCTCCGCGTTTTGCAGCCCGGCCTGCGGGCACTCAGTAATGCCGGTGCCGAGATCGATGTCGCGGAAATCATAGATGCCGGAGGGCTCAGGAGTTGTTTTATCGGCTGGGAACAAAATCGCCGCAGGATACGCCAGGGTTTCGTCGGGTTGATGGGCGCTGGCTCCAGGGATGACCAAGGCGGTTGCGAGGACAAGAATGGTGAGTGTTCGCCAAGCAGTAGATTTGGACTTCATAGAACCTCTCCTTGCGATACCTCAACCAGTGGAAATCACCAGGGACGCCGATGGGACTGACGCACCTCCTTTGAGTCATCGCCAGCACACCGAGAAGTAGCAAGCAGGGGCGGTGCGCTCTACGCCGAGCATATTGGTTTGAACAGATGGAGAAACAACGGGCTACAGAAAATCGGTCAGGATACAGACCGAGCAGCGTAAGGGAAAAGGGATTGGGTTGCAGTGATTGAGTGGGAGATGGTTGTTTCTTATGGCGATTATATGCCTCGACTGGCAGCTTCGCAAGGGCTGATCTCGCCATACAAATGCGCGCCGCCGTACATCACGGCGGCGCGCATTCTTGGACTACTGATTCAGAGACTAGGTCAGGCCGTGCTCGCGGGCCTGCTCCTTGACATTCTGGGTGACTTCGCCGGTGACATTCGATGCCACCTCCTGCACCTTCTCAACCGTATCTTGCGCCATCTCCTGCGCTCGATCGATCAAGTTGTCGCGGGCCTCGCCCAGCCACTCGTTCTCACGCTCGGTCTGCGGCAGCGCAAGGCCAACCGCCGTGCCCAGCGCCAGCGCAATCGCGCCGATAGCCAGCGGATTGGTTTGCAGCGTGTCCTGGAAGCGATCTTCCACGCGTTGTGCCTGATACTGCGCCCGATCCGTCAGGTGGCTGGCGGTATCGCTGACGTTGCTGGCAAGATTGCTGGCGGTATCGCTAACACTGCTGGCGAGATTGCTGGCGGTATCGCTGACGCTGCTGGCGATGTTGCTGGCCGTGTTCTGCGCGCGATCGATCGTATTGCTGGCCATCTCGCGTCCCTGATCGATCATGCCGCCCGAGCTGCTCTGGCGATTATCGTAGTAGCCGCGATCGTCGTAGGAGCGCTGCGCCGCGTAGTCGTAGCCGCGATCGTTGTAGACATAGCCGCGCTGATTGTCGTAGTAGCCACGCTGGTTGTCATAGTAGCCAGCGCGATTGACCTGCTGGCCGCGAACGCTGCCGCGTCCGCTGTAGCGTACCGGCGTGCGGGTGCTGCGGTTCATAAACAGCCAGCCCAGGCCAAGCCCGACCAGCGCTGCCGGAATCGGGTTGTCGCGAATTGTATCCATCATGGTGTACCGCGCGTCGTTGACGGTATCACTTGCTTGTTGCACCATATTCTCTACCCTCCCGATGGTTGCTTCTCGAACCATCTCCTTGGCTTCTTCGAATTGCTCTCGGACCTGCTCCTTAGCCTGCTCTTTGAGATGCGTCGGGTTGAGTCGCTCCGAGATCGCATCGATCGTCTCGCTCATCTCGGCTCGTGTCTGCTCGATATTAGCCCGGATCTCGGCAGTCTCTTCGGTAGCTCCGTCATCTTCGGCAATTCGGTTATCACGAATAACGTCATTCCGATTCAGCGGATCAGTATCGCGATTCATCATGGCTGCTCCTTCACCCATTCCTTATCTTCCTGCAACGTCTGGATCGTCTGCTGTGGTTTCGGATCGATCTGCTTGAGCGCCGTCAGGCCGCGCTGGATCAGCATATAGCCGATGCCGACGACAACCAGGCCGACGATCAGCGCCGAGAGCCACAGGGGAATGAGTTCGCCCAGACCAATGATGAGCG
This sequence comes from Herpetosiphonaceae bacterium, assembly GCA_036402055.1. Taxonomy (GTDB): domain Bacteria; phylum Chloroflexota; class Chloroflexia; order Chloroflexales; family Kallotenuaceae; genus LB3-1. Next base: position 6,475 of record DASWTQ010000083.1, on the reverse strand, counting down.
CGGCAATCAGCGCGAGCAGGCCGGCGTACGCCAGCGCGCCGCCGGCACCGATCATACCCACATCTTTTCCAGCCTGAGTCGCCTTCTGAGTCATCTCAGTGCGGACAAGCTGGATCTCCTGGCGGACGAGCGTTGTGGTTTCGTTCGCAAGCTCGCTGAATAGCTCACCAAGCGATCGGGTGTCTTCTTGCCGCTGCATTACAGGCCCTCCGTGCCTCCACGCTCTCGGGAGTTTTCAGCAGTGCCGTATCGCGAGTTGATCGTGGACGAGGTGTCGCTTGTGCCGAGCGATCCCGATTGGCTGCTGTTGATGTCGCTGCCGGTATCCGAGGTATTCGCCCCTGCCAGTCCAGTGCGCGTCGTCGATGTGGACGAGCCGTAGCCGGTGGTGCCGGGCGTGGTCGAAGACGAGCCGTAGTTGGTCGAGGACGAGCCATAGCCGGTGCCGCTGGGCGTGCTCGCGCCATACGACGAGCCCATGCCTGCCCCGCCGGAGTAGCCGCGATCGTAGCCGGTGCTGCCGGAATAGCCGCGATCGTAGCCGGCCGAGCCGTAGGCGCCACCCTCGTAGTAGCGTGAGCCGCCGGTGTAGCCGCGCTGCGTGTACGAACCGCGTCCCTGCGGGCTGGAACTCTTGAGGAACCGCGCGGCCAGCAGGCCCAGCGTGAACGCGCCGCCGATAAACAATGTCGGCTGGCGGCGAGCAAAGCGCTCGACATCGTTAACCAGATCGCCGACCTCATTGTTCCGCAGGTAGTGCGATAGGCGCTCAACCTGATCGGCGGCCTGATCGACATACTGGGTGATGCCGCTCTGATCCTGCTCGCGCAGCTGCTGTCCTGTCTGGCGCAGGGCATCGGCCATGCCGCCTAGTCCGTCTGCGGCGCGCTCTTTCTGGCTTGAGATGCGCGAGGTTACCTGGCTGCGCGCCTGATCCGCCAGCTGGCCGGCCTGCTCCTTGGCCTGATCGGTGACGTTGCTGGCCGTCTGCTTGACTTGACTCATCGCGTCCTGTCCGGTCGAACCCTGGTAGCCCGTGCTGCCTGAGGTCGGCGTGTTGAACGGCTGAGTCGCTCCGGGGTCCGTGCTGAACCCGCTCTCGGAGCTACTGGTCGAGAACTGCTCGCTACTTGATGACCGTTGTGTCATAATCTCCTGCTCCTCTCCTAAAGCTACGCTTGTTACGCGAGACTGCGCAACGTTATGTTGCTCTGGGAGCGTGCTTCCATGCAAAAACCGTACCAGGAGGATTTTCGAAGGCGATTGGTAGGAAAATCGAGGCGCAAAAGTGAAGAAGAGACAAGCGAATCGAGCCAGAAAGGTGCTGGAGTTAGCTGGTGAGAGTTTTTATCTTGGATCGATGGCACAACATCGCGAAACAGCAGATCGATTCGCTAGCCTGCTGGGCTGCCAACGTGTTTTTCGATCAGCATCAACAGGGCATCGATCTCGAACGGCTTGCCGAGAAACTCATCGCCACCCGCGTCGCGCGCTGCTTCTTCGACGGTTGGAGTCGCCGACAGCATAATGATCGGAATATGCCGCGTATGATCCTGCTGCTTGAGCGTACGAGCAATGATTCGTCCATCGATTCCGGTCATGAGGACATCAAGCAGGATTAAGTGCGGGCCAAAATCGGCAACACGCTGGTAGATCTCCTCGCTGATCGCCGTCGTTTCGATCATGTACTCTTCTTCTTCGAGCATCATTTGTAGAACTTCCAAAATCGAAAGATCGTCATCAACGACTAAAATCTTTTTCATCTCCGCTCCTTGATACCGCTCGGCCGCTTTTAGTCAACGCGACACAGCTGCACGTGTTACAGATGTAAGTATTATAAACAGTTTCGGTAGAGTGAAGTGCAGGGCCTGCGGGTAAACAAAGGAACAAGGAAACAAAAGAACAAACGATCAAACTACTTCTTCCTTGGTTCTTTTGTTCTGTGGTCAGGCCCTCACCCGCAACCCCTGCCCCGAACCTCGGCCGGCTGCACCCAGAGGGTACCCGTCGGTTGCGGCAGGCCAGGGGAACGGTGGTACTTCTTTGTTCTTTGCTCTTTGTTCTTTGTTCTTCCCCGGTTCTAGGTTCTAGGTTCTTGGTTCTTCGTGCCTGCTCCTGCTATAATCCACGCAGACTATGAGTACAGCCACTATCCGCGATCTGCTACGACTGGCATTACCACCGGGCAGCACGCTTGCTACACACGCCGACAACCTGCATAAGCATGTTGGCGCTGCGGTGAGCCTGCGTGCAACCCTGCCCGCATTTCCGCGTCTTCGGGGCGGCGAGCTAGCCCTGTTCAGCGTTGCCCAGGCACGCAAGCTTGACGAGCTGCTGACGCTGCCGACGATTGTGCGGCGTCTGGCGGAGGTTCCCGTGGCGGCGATCGCGGTTGTGGGCGAGATCGATGATGAGGCGCTGGGCGTAGCTGCGGAGACCGAGCTACCGCTGATTCAGCTGCCGCCCCAGGCCGATCTACGCGGCGTCGAGCGCGACATCCAGCGCCTGCTGCTCGATCCCGAGGTCCAGATCGAGCGACGCGCGGCACAGCTCTACAGCGAGCTAACGCAGCAGGTTGCGATCGGCGATGGCGCGGAGGGCATTGTACGCGTGACGGCGGAGCGGACCGGCTGCGCGGTTGCCTTTGTGAGCGCCGAGGGCGAGGTACGCATCCAGCGCGGGCTACGCAGCTTGCGCGGCGTGTTCAGCGCGCTCCAGCAACCGCTGCACTTCTCACAGACCATCATGGATGCGGTTGTGCAGGCGCATCCGATCGGACAGCCCGCGCTGCGTCTAGGCTATCTCGCGATCGCCGGGCCGGCGCTGGATCGCTGGGATGAGCTGGCGGCGACACAGGCTGCTGCTGCGCTGGCGCTGGAGCTGTCCAAGCAGCAGGCGATCCAGGCGGCGGAGGCGCGCGTTCGTGGCGACGTGCTGCGGACGATTCTTAGCGGCACGATCGCCGATTCCGCCTCGCTACAGGAACAGGCAACCGAGATGGGCTACGATCTTCAGCGTCCGCATGTTGCGCTGGTGATCGCATCGTCGGATGCCCGCGTGGTGATCGACGAGGTCCACGAAAGCCTGCGCCGGCTGCTGGTGCGCAATCAGCTTGCCGCACCCACGCTGCTTCGCGATAACACGATCGTGTGTCTATGTCCCAGCGACGAGCAGATGACGCAGCCGCAGGCGTTGCTTCAAACGCTGTCCGACACGCTGCCGGTGGGCGCGGGGTTGAGCACCATCGCGCAGACGGCAACCCAGTGGTCGCGCGCCTACGACGAGGCCGATCAGGCGCTGCTGCTCGGACGACAGCTCTTCGGCCCGCGCAGCGTCACATCCTTCAGCGACCTGGGCGTGTACCGGCTGCTGCTTGAGCTGCGCGATTCGGCTGAGCTACAGAGCTTTTATCACGAGACACTCGGCACGCTGATCGAGCACGACCGCAGTAACAGCGGCGAGCTGCTCCAGACGCTGGAAGGCTATTTCGCCGCGCTGGGCAATCTGCACCAGGCTGCCGATCTGCTGCATATCCATCGCAACACGCTGATCTACCGGCTGCGACGTATCGGCGAGATCAGCGGGCTCAGTCTGAAGCGCGCCGAGGATGCGCTGGCCTTGCAGATCGCCTTGAAGGCGCACCGAATTCTGATGATCAAGCGGTAGCACGTTGCGGCACGAAGGCCGCGTCGTGTCGATCGATACTTTGGGAGTTGTCTATGCGCTGGCGTAAACGAACAGTAACACCGACTCTGCTTCTCAACGAGGCGGGCGTGATGGTCGAGGCGTTGCAGCATCATCTGTTTCCACCCGGCGGCAAAAAGGTCGGGCCGTACCGTCAGGAGATCAATCCACCGCCGGGCGTGGCCGTCGTAGCGGTCCAGTTTGTCCACGAGGTTGGCGAGAACTTTGGCGGCTTGCAGATCTTCAAGTTGCAGTACAGTCGTCGCGCGCCGGGCCGTGATCTGTATGACGAGTATCTTACCGCGCCCTTCGACTCGGTGGAGATGACGGCGAATCCGGTTGGGCCGGATGCGCTCAACGCCAATCAGAAGCGCGTGATCGCAACCCTGCTTTCGGGCAGCGATGCCAAAGCTTGGGAAGCGTCGCAGTCCTTTCGCGCCGACATCGAGGGCCGTAAATAGCCATGGCTTAAACAGTAAACAGGACACCAGGCGTGTCCTGTTTGTGTTGGGCTCGATTTGCGACTAAGGTTGCAGCGCGTCCGGCTGGCCTTCGATCTGGATCACAACGCTCTGCACCGACGAGAACTGCTTCAGCGTGCGCTCGATCTGCCGGCGGATCGTTTGGACTCGCGCTGAGCCGCCGCCGTATGCCCGCATCTCTTTCGAGAAGTTGGCGGTCGCGACGCCATTCGTGATCGTCAGCTTGATCAGCTTGACCTCATAGCCCCAGTCGGACTGACGCCCCGGAAATGTCACAATATCTTTGACAGTCGGCAGCGCGGTGACGGCTCCTGCCAGATTACCATCGGGCGGTCCTTGAAGCAGCTCAGTCAGCGCAGCCGATGCGATCTGCGGTGTTTTCGGCACTTCTTGTGTAAAGACAATGTCGTCATTGCTTTCCGGCGCCGTCCAGGCAACCTCGACGCGCTGCTTCTCATTTTCGTCCAGCAGCCGCACGCTGACGCTCTGCCGCACCGCGCCATCCGCGCCGACAAGCTCGAAGGTGCTCACGCCGGGTGGCACCGCCGGCGGCTGGCTTTCGGTCATCCAATCCATATTGGCAACGCCATAGCCGATGTTGTCGGAGCCTGTGACAGCCGGAATTTCCTGCTCCAATACTACGCCATTGCCGAAGCGCAGCCGTCCGGTCAAGGTTTCGTTGGGCTGTGCGCCGCGAAAGGCCACATGCAGCGGCAGCGTGATCGACTGGCCCTCAACCGGCGCGTCAAGCTGGACGCCCGTGGAGCCGGAAGGCTTGCCGCCGCTCAGTTGCACTTTCACGGTCTCGATTGCGACGATCGAGCCATCTTTGGCGCTGGCCTCAAAGACTTCAAGCGTGCCTTCCTGGGGCTGTGCCGGCGGTGTAAAGGTCATCTGCGCTTCAAACGGACCGCCCTGGCCGATGTCGGGCGCGTTCACAGTGACCGGGATGATCGCCAGAACTTTGCCGGATGCATCTTTGAGCTGTGCGGTCAGATTGGCCTCGAATGGCCAGTAGTTGGTCTCGCCTCGGATCGTGATCGAATTGCTGACGGTTGCACCCACGGTCGGCTCGTCAAGCGTAATGTCGCGCTCGCTGGCTGGCGCTGTCGTCGGCGAGGGCGACGGCGCGGTGGTTGGCGCGGCTGTCGGCGACGGCTGATCTGTAGGCGCGGGCTGGGTTGCGACCAACGTCGGCGTTGCGGCGACGCTGGGCGATGGGCTGGGCGATGGCTCGACGGCTGCGGTTGGGCTGGGCTGCTGAGCTGTGGAGCTGGGCTGCGCGACCGGGCCGTCCGATGGCGTGCCGCAGCTCGTGAGCAGAATCAAACATATGCTGAACAACGTTAGATAGCGCATTTCTGTACTCCTTGAGCCTCCTAAGCATAACAAAATGACCGCCGCTTGTGGCTGACGGTCATACCATGCGCATGTGTCGTGCCGTTGATAACCTGATACGCCGCTGATACACAAAGCATCGAGATGGATTTTAAGCCTTCAGGAAGACCTGCTTCGATCTGCCGGCACTAGCTTTCCATCCACCGCGCGGAGGTCCAGCCGAGATGCGCATGGCTGTTGAACAGCCGCAGCAGGCGCTGCGAGCCGCTCCAGTCGATCACGCTGAGCGTCGCCGGATCGAGGAACATGCGCTGCACTGAGCCGGGTGCGACGCCCAGCGTCACGGCGATCAGCGCCTTGATCGGCCCCACATGCGAGACCAGCACGATCGATTGGTTGGGATGTCGCGCGGTTAAGCTCTGCGCGAAGCTCTCGACGCGCTCGGCCATCGCCGCGATGCTCTCACCACCAGGCGGCGCGATCGAAGGATCGCTTTCCCATGCCTGAAGCTGAGCCGCATACTCGGGGCTGTGATTCAGTACCTCGGCGCGGCTCATGCCCTCCCAGCTGCCAAACGCATTTTCGCGCAGCTCGTCGGCGGTGGTGATCGAGAGGCCAAGCCGCGCGGCCAGCGGCTGAGCCGTCGCCTGAGTGCGTAAGCGCGGGCTGGCGTAGATCGCGGCGATCGGCAGCTCGGCCAGCGCTGCCACGATCTGCTGAGCCTGCTGTTGTCCGCGATCAGTCAGCTCGTCGTCGCGGCTGCCGATGTAGCGCATCTCGCGGTTGGCGGCGGTCTCGCCGTGGCGAACCAGAATGAAGCGTGTTCGCTGTTTGGTGCTCATTCGGCAGCCGCCTGGTAGAGCGCCTTCAGCTCAACATAGTTTTTGGCGGGCCGGGCGATGCGCGCTTGTTGCTCGGGCCGCAGCGGGCGAACCTGGCCGGGAACGCCCATCACCATCGAGCCCGGTGGA
>DASWTQ010000082.1:0-39075 GCA_036402055.1 Herpetosiphonaceae bacterium | reverse complement strand
GGTAGGCAGTAAGCTCCTGCTGTCAGCGTCGAGGCGTGAGCGGGTGCGCTTGTGGACACGATGGCAATGGTTAACAGGACCAGGATTCAGTAGGCGTTGGAACATAGAGTGCCTCCAGTTCTGGAGGGGAGTGGGAGAAGGTAAGCATAGCATGTTGGTGCAGCCGACAACAAGCGAAGCGATGCGGCGCAAACCCCGTCGTGCCGCACCGCGCTGCGCGGTGGGTGAAGGCGGGCGCATGATGGGCTCGGGCAACCCGAGCGCCCCTATATCCTTCCCCGACAGATGAAACTGGTAGTAGCGCCGGCGGTCGCCCCCGCGCTGTCTGTGACCCGGACGTTCACACTATACCACCGCCCGCTCAGGCATCTTTGCCCAAAATATGGCTCCGACGTGGTGTAGTACCTGTCCTCAGCGCCGGCAACACCCCACACAAACGAGGTATAGATCCCCGTGCCGCCGCTCACGGACGCGCTACAGGAAAACGAACTACCTTCGCTTCCACATAGCAGCCTGCTCACGGTGAGCGTTGAGGCACGAGCAGGCGTGTTGACGACAACCGTCGCGGCGACCAGCAGGAGCAGGACGAACAGACGTTTGAACATGGCGATCCTCTATCACTAGGAGGGGTGGGGACTTCGAGTATACATGCCGACGCAGCCGCCTTCAAGCGCGAATTGTCATCGTCGCCTGGCTCAGACAAAAAGCGACAGCCCCGATCAATTGATCAGAGCTGCACATCGCATGACGCCCGCTACACCTCGGAAAGATCGCACGTCCTAGGACTGATACAGGACGACCGCGTTATTCGTGCCGCTGCCACAGTCGTAGACCGTCCTGTACGATCCGACATAATATCCGCTGGGTGTCGGCGAGTTCCAACAGGCAACGATGCCATGATAGGCGATGTAGAGCCGTTTCGCGTTGGGCGACGCCGAACCACAACCACCCGATGAGGTGTATCCCGTGATGACATAATTCGAGGGTGTCGGCGAGTTCCAACAGGCAACGATACCACTAAAAGCCAGCTGAATGACCTTAGCATTCGGATTCCCTGAGCCGCAGCTGTAGCTGTAGGTGTAACTGGTAACGACATACCCACTTGGAACTGAAGCATTCCAACAGATCACGGCGGCACTGGCCGTGCGTGGTGCCATCACCAACCCCACACCTAGCAGAAGGACCGCGATCACCACGAGACGGACACGGATGCACGAGTGAGCCAGCGTGAGACGACCGACCATGAGGGCACCTCCAAGAGGCTTGGACAGACGCTTCGTTAGCACCACTGTACAAGGGTAGAGTGTGAATCCAGACCTGGCCACAAACAGCAGCGCGAACCACTTCTGCCGCAGAGAGGTTGTGGGGGGTGGCCGATTGTAGGGGAAAGCAACGCGTTGATCGGTGATAGGTGCAGTATAGCAGCAGCGTCAAGCTCGACTGATGTTCGCCAGGGCGTCATGCCGAGGCCCTACGTTTCCTTCCTCGACTTCGCCGCCCAATGCATCCTGCTCCGCAAAGTCGGCGGTGGCTATATCTTCATCCATCGCCTGCTGCTGGACTATTTCGCCAAGCAGTACACTGGCCTAGAGGCCATCGAGCCGATCGCGTCAAACCAGGGCAAGTAGCCACCGGCTTTAAATCAAAAAAAGGACGATCCAGTTTTGGATCGTCCTCTTGGTGTTTGGCTCCCCGACCAGGGCTCGAACCTGGAACACCCTGATTAACAGTCAGGTGCTCTACCATTGAGCTATCGGGGAACATGTCCTTGTTGCGTGCGGGATTATACAAGGCGTTTTGGGATTTGTCAAATGATTTGCCAGGGAATTTTAAGCAGAATGTTTGGCTGTTTCGGCACGACATAATCGCGCCCAGAGCCACGCACGTCTCGGTTGGCAATAGCTCTGTCGGCTAGCGCAAAATCGCAGGAACGAGTTGTTGGAAAACCGCCGCTTCTGCTATACTCCCGTGCACGTGCTTGATCATCATCGCGAGAAGGTGGATTGTGGCTAACGATACCTCACAGGTAGCTGCGGTACGGCGCTGGACGCCGGCATTCCAATTGTGTGTTCGTCTGATCCTGCTGCTGGCTCTGCCTGCCGCTGTGGTTCTGATCCGGCCGGCGCTGCTGGCCCAGGCGCAGGAGGAGCGGCGCTGCTTTGGCGATGAAGCGCCCGAGGTGACTGCCTGTATCGAAGGCGGATTTCTCTCGTTCTGGGAGGCGAACGGTGGTCTTGAGGTTTTTGGCTACCCGCTGACCGACATCCGCACGGTGCAGACAGAAGACGGCACGTTTCTCGCGCAGTACTTTGAGCGCGCCCGCTTCGAGTCCCATCCTGAAAACGATCCGCCGTATGATGTGCAGCTTGGCCGGCTGGGCGTCGAGCTGCTGGCCGCGCAGGGGCTGACCATCGACGACTACGCGGTCGAAGAGCCGATCGACGGCTGCCAGTACTGGTTCGAGACCGGCCATAATGTCTGCGAGCCGCTGCTGACTGCCTGGCGCTCGGCCGGCGTTCAGCTCGACGATAACCCCGAGCTGTCGGACTCGGACCGGCTGGCACTGTGGGGGCTGCCGATCACGCCGCAAGTCGTTGTGCCGACCGAGAGCGGAGTTTTGCTGACGCAGTGGTTTGAGCGCGCGCGCGTCGAGCAGCAGCCCAATGGAGCGCTGACCTTTGGCCGCCTCGGTGCTGAGCTGCTGGGCACCGCGCCTGTAGTTCCCGCGCCGCCCGCCGATGCTCCGCCGGATGAGCCGCTGCCTGAAGATCCTTCCGTGCCGCCACCGCCGGTCGCAACCGCCGCACCGAGCGCGCCGACGCCGAGCTATCCCTGCAACCTGAACGCGCCAGCGCCGGCGGAAGGGCTGCAAGTCTGGATGGTCGATCCAAATCCGGCGCGTGGTGAAGACGCTAACACCTGCTCGCGTCTGATCGTCGGCGGCAGCGTGGTCAACGGCGCGCAGGCGATGGCCTACCGCTACTACGGCAAGGAGAAGCGCCCGTCGATCCCGCAGTCTACCGGGCTGGATGGCGTGGCAGGCTTTATCTTCTACACCAAAGAAGACCCGGGCAATGTGCCGGTTCCGGTCGAGGTTGTGATCAGCTATCAGGGCGTGACGTACAGCAAGTTCACGGCCTACACAGTACGATGAGTCGAGTATTACGAGCCTTATTCGATGCGCTGCGCCTGCGATGCCCGCAGTGCCATCGCGGCGCAGTCTTCGCCAGCCCGTTTAAGATCCGAACCGTGTGTCCGGTCTGCGGCCTGGTGTTTGAGCGCGCGTCGGGCGAGATCACCGGGGGCATGGTGATCAACCTGGTAGTTACCGAGCTGATCGTGGTGGTGATCGGCTCGATCTACGCGCTCTTCACCACGGTGCCGCTGCTGCCGCTGCTGACAACCCTGATCATCTTCGCGATCGTCTTCCCGATCCTGTTTTATCATCCGGCGCGCAGCCTGTGGATCGCGATCCTCTATCTCACCAAAGCCAACGTCGAGACCGATTAGCGATCTTTGCTAAATGTCGTGCAGGGCGTGATCGATCACGCCCTGTGTTTTTTGTTCCTCAGCCGCCGATCACTGTGCCCAGATAGAGCGCGCCGATCAGATAGTGCAGCACCGAGATCGTGACCAGCACGCCCACTAGCCACAGCGGCCAGCGACGAATCCCGATCGCGGTGAGCAGCAGCAGCGGCACCGTGAAATCCAGCGTGTAGCGCGGCCCGAACTGGCGCCAGCCGGTGCCCATCAGCAGCAGAATCGGCACCGCGACCAGCAGCATCGTCGCCAGCAGCGCCCAGGTCGACCAGCGTGGCCGTCCCTGGATCAGGCCCCACAGCGCCGCAAAAAAGACCGGAGTCAGCAGAAACAGGCTGCCGCCGAGATCGCTGCCTTGCCGCCAGGGCAGCGGATAGGCGATGAACTCGTACCAGACGTTGGTCGGCAGGTAGTAGAGATTGAACGCGCCGTAGCGCCGGTAATCTCGGGCGAAGAACGCCGACATCTGGTGGTAGGCCAGGCCGTTGTCGAGCAGATCGCCGAAGCGCAGCCAGTTGTAGCCGCCCAGCAGCGCCAACGCCACCACGATCGGCGTGATGCCCGCCAGCATGTAGCCAGCCAGCCGCCAGCCGCGAACGTTGAGCACCTGCCAGTGTCGCCACAAGAGATAACAGGCGGGCCATAGTCCGGCCAGGACCAGATGATTGCGGGTCAGCAGCGCGCAGCCCAGCGCGATCCCGGCGCAGACAAACGCCGCCGTGCGCTTAAGACTCAGCGCCGCCAGATAGGCCAGCACCACACAGGCGAAGCCGACCAGCTGCCCAGTGTACCAGACCCGACCATACGGCGCGAGCGCGGTGTGCGTGCTGCCCAGCGCGAAGCAGAGCACCAGCAGCCCGCGCTGAAGCGCCGAGAGCTGGATCACGCCCGCATCGTTTGCGCGCCGCAGCAGGATCGCGATCAGAGCCACGTTCAGGCCGCCCAGCGCGATCGTCACCAGAATATCGCTCGTGCCCACGCCGAAGAGCGCGACGAAGGGCAGCAGCACCAGCGCCGGAAACGGTGGCCAGTACAGGTAGTAGCGCCCGTTGAAGAGGCTCAGATCGTGGACGCTGGCCGGTGTGACTCTGAGATCCAGCCGCCCATGCAAGAAGGCGTCGGCCAGGTAGTTGAAGTAGGCGTATTTCGACGGCTGCCAGAGCGAGCCGTGATCGGCGGCGATCAGCGCGTAGACGACGATCGCCAGCAGTGCGCTCCATACGGGCCGTTCCCAGATCAAGAGCTGTCGCTGCAACCACTGCCGGCGATCAGGCCGCGCGAGCGGGGCTGATTGTGGCTTGGGGTAGAGTGAGTCCATGTTCTCCTCAAGTTTCCTGATCGATCGGAAACAATACCACGAGCATTGTAGCATCTGGCTGCACGCTGCTTGCTGGACAAACAAGCGGGAGATCAAACGGCGCGGCACGCGGTTTTTTGACACTGCCGAGCGAACGCGCTACAATCCGCAGCAGGAGCGCATGCCACCGTTTTATACCTGCTCGATGACGTGCAGAATCACGGTCGCTTGCGCCTTTTTGTATGACATCTCCTAGAAGGAGTACTCTGGATGTCCAAAAAGTACGTGTACTTGTTCCGTGATGGTGACGCTTCGATGCGTGACCTGTTGGGTGGCAAAGGTGCCGGTCTGGCCGAGATGACCAAATCGGGCGCTCCGGTTCCTCCAGGCTTTACGATCACGACTGAAGCCTGTAACTCTTACTACGACAACAATCAGCAGTTCCCCGATGGCCTGTGGGATCAGGTGCTGGATGCGCTCAAGGATGTTGAGCAGCAGACCGGCAAGAAGTTTGGCGATCCCGCCAACCCGCTGCTGGTCTCGGTCCGCTCGGGCGCCAAGTTCTCGATGCCCGGCATGATGGACACCGTGCTCAACCTCGGCCTCAACGAGTCGACCCGCGAGGGCATCGCCAAGCTGACCGACAATCCGCGCTTTGCCGCCGACGCGTATCGCCGCTTTGTCCAGCTGTTCGGCAAGATCGTGCTGGGCGTGGACGGCGAGAAGTTCGAGCATGTGATGGACGAGGCCAAGGGCCACGGCCAGCGCCAGGACACCGATCTCGACGCCGACGAGCTGCTGGAGATCGCCGACAAGTTCAAGGCGATCATTTTGCAGGAAAAGGGCGTGCAGTTCCCCGACGATCCGATGGAGCAGCTGCGCGAGGCGATCGCCGCCGTGTTCCGCTCCTGGTTTGGACGCCGCGCCGTCGACTATCGCCGCCTGAACAAGATCGCCGACGACCTCGGCACCGGCGTGAACGTCCAGACGATGGTTTTCGGCAACATGGGCAACGACAGCGCGACCGGCGTGGCGTTTAGCCGCAACCCGTCGACTGGCGAGAACAAGCTCTACGGCGAGTATCTCGTCAACGCTCAGGGCGAAGACGTGGTCGCCGGTGTGCGCACGCCGCGCCCGATCGCCGAGATGGAGCGCGACATGCCCGAGGTCTACCAGCAGTTCGCGCAGATCGCCAAGCAGCTTGAGCAGCACTACAAAGATGTGCAGGACATGGAGTTCACCGTCGAGCGCGGCACGCTCTACATGCTCCAGACCCGCACCGGCAAGCGCACCGGCGGTTCGGCAGTCAAGATCGCCGTCGAGCTGGTCAACGAGGGCGTGATCGATCGTGAGACTGCGGTTCAGCGCGTGGAGCCGGCGCAGCTCGATCAGCTGCTGCACCCGATGATCGCGCCGGCCGCTAAAGCCAAGGCCAACGTGCTGGCTAAAGGTCTGCCGGCCTCACCAGGCGCGGCCAGCGGTACGGTGATCTTCGATCCCGACGAGGCCGAGCAGCGCGCCCAGGAAGGCGAGAAAGTGATCCTGGTTCGTGTCGAGACCGCGCCGGAGGATTTCCACGGCATGGTCGCGGCGCAGGCGGTGCTCACGGCGCGCGGCGGTATGACCTCGCACGCGGCGGTTGTGGCACGCGGCATGGGCAAGCCCTGCGTGGCCGGCGCTGGCGAGCTGCGCATCAACTACGGCACGGAGCAGTTCACCGTCGGTGATATTGTCGTCAAGAAGGGTGAGTACATCACGCTCGACGGCTCGACGGGCGAGGTGTTCCAGGGCCAGCTCGAAACGCAAGATCCTGAGCTGGGCGAGGATTTCCAGACGCTGATGGGCTGGGCCGACGAGTTCCGCAAGATCGGCGTGCGCACCAACGCGGATACGCCGCACGACTCCGAGGTTGCGCGCGGCTTCGGCGCCGAGGGCATCGGTCTGTGCCGCACCGAGCACATGTTCTTTGAGGGCGATCGCATCGACGCCGTGCGCGAGATGATCGTCGCCGATACGCTGGAAGAGCGCAAGGCCGCTCTGGCCAAAGTCGAGCCGTACCAGAAGGAAGATTTCGTCGGCATCTTCAAGGCCATGAACGGCCTGCCGGTGACGATCCGCACGCTCGATCCGCCGCTGCATGAGTTCCTGCCGCACGAGGACGCGGAGATCCACGATCTGGCCGACAAGATGGGTATTGCCTTCGAGAAGCTCAAGGGCAAGGTCGAGAGCCTGCGCGAGGCCAACCCGATGCTCGGCTTCCGTGGCTGCCGCCTCGGCCTGGTCTATCCTGAGATCACCGAGATGCAGGCCCGCGCGATCTTCACCGCCGCCAAGGAGTGCCAGGATCAGGGCATCGAGGTGCATCCCGAGGTCATGATCCCGCTGGTCAACACGCTGGAAGAGCTGCGCCGCCAGGCCGATATTGTCCGCCGCGTGGCGAGCGAGGTCGGCTTCGAGGGCTACCTCGTCGGCACCATGATCGAGCTGCCGCGCGCCGCGCTGGTCGCCGATAAGATCGCCGAGGTCGCCGAGTTCTTCTCGTTCGGCACCAACGACCTGACGCAGACGACGATGGGCATCAGCCGCGACGATAGCGCGCGCTTCGTGCCGAAGTACGTCGAGGAGAAGATCCTGCGTGACGATCCGTTCCAGGTGCTGGATCAGGAGGGCGTTGGGCAGCTGGTGCAGATCGGCACTGAGCGTGGCCGCAAGACCCGCAGCGATCTCAAGGTCGGCATCTGCGGCGAGCACGGCGGCGAGCCCAGCTCGGTGGTGTTCTTCGCTAACACCGGCCTGAACTACGTCTCGTGCAGCCCGTATCGCGTGCCGATCGCGCGGCTGGCGGCGGCGCAGGCTGCGCTCGGCGAGGCTCGGCGCGACAAGTAGCGTAAATCTACACGACGGAAGCAAGGGCGTTCTACGGAGCGCCCTTGTTGTTTGCCTGAAATTTGTTGATTTGAGCTTAGAGCAAAGAGCGTATCGGCTGATCCGCCAGGCCGTTAAGATGGTCTAGTTGCTGTCCATCGACTGACAACATTCGGTAACTCATGGAATGATTGCAGTTTAGCCGGAATAGTATCCGGTGCAGCTTTCCAATCAATTACCCCGATTTTAGTTTCAACATCATATTCACCTAATGCGGTATCTAGAAGAATAAATGATGCATTTTGTATGAATTCTTGATTTTCGCTTGTTAGTCCTTTGACATACAAGGTTATATCTAGCTTATTCATGTTTGGGCTCGCAGTGAACCACATATCATCAGGTGACAGTTCGTGTTCGCCAAAACCAATAGTAAAGTGCGTTCCTTTCGGCTGGCGGAATGCGATAAATCTCCATCCAGGCAGTGTAGGCGCAACTCCTATAAGACTGATAACCGCTGGAAATAGCGCAGCAATGCCGTCTGCACTTACAATAAACTCTCGTTCATCAGCTGCTTGCGAACTAAACTCAAAGGTTAAACCTTCCGCTACTTTCGCCAGCTCAGCATCTAATTCGTCAAATATCTGCTCTTGATCGCTTTCAAAGTCCATCAAGCGGTCCGAGTTTGCCTCGAACCATTGCCAAAAATTCGTTTCAGGACTGATCGCGTGAGAAGCATCACCAAACATATCTCTTAGCTCCTGGTATTTATGGCTGCAACCTTTGGAGCGCGGCGCGAATCGTTGGCGGAATCGGCGTGGCGCGGCGTGTCTCGCGATCGACGAATACATGCACAAAGTAGCCGGTCGCCGCTGCAAAGTCCTGCTCCTGCTTGAAGATTGCCAGCTCGTAGCGCACGCTGGAGTTGCCCAGCTTCCCGACGCGCAGCCCGACCTCGACGATTTCGGGGAAGGCCAGCGATTGCATAAAGCGGCAGTGCGACTCCGCCGCCAGCCCGATGATCTGCCCCTGCGCGATGTCCAGCCCGCCCTCGGCGATCAGATATTGGTTGATCGCGGTATCGAAGAAGGCGTAGTAGAGCGTGTTGTTGACGTGGCCGTAGATGTCGTTGTCCGACCAGCGTGTGGCAATCGCCAGCAGATGCGGGTATTCGGCGCGGATGATCTGTGGTGGTTGTGTCATAACCTCAGCTGAAGGTAATAATTTGAAGCACGGCCTGCGCCTGTGCCAGCCGATCGAATCCGGCATTGATCTCTTCCAGCTGCAACGTGTGGGTATGCAGCTTGTCCACGGGCAGGAGTCCAGCCTGATACATCTCGATGTAGCGCGGAATGTCGCGGCGCGGCACCGCCGAGCCCATGTACGAGCCTTTGATCGTGCGCTCCTCGGCGGCGATGCTCACGGCCGGAACCGAGAACATTTTGCTCGGGTGCGGCAGACCGATGGTTACGGTCGTGCCGCCGCGCGCCGTCGCCTGGTAGGACTGAATCAGCACGTGCTCGTTGCCGACGCTTTCGAACACATAGCTTGCGCCGCCTCGGGTGATCTCGCGGATCGCTGTGACCGGATCGCTCTGCTCGGCGTCGATGGTGTGGGTCGCGCCGACCTCGCGTGCCAGCGCCAGCTTCTCATCAATGCGATCGACCGCGATGATCGGATGCGCGCCGACGGCTCGGGCTCCCATGACGGCGCTCAATCCCACGCCGCCCATGCCGAAGACTGCAACCGACATGCCCGCCGCGACCTGCGCCGTGTTGACCACCGCGCCGACGCCGGTCATGACCGCGCAGCCAAAGAGCGCGGCTTTGTCGAGCGGCAGGCTCGGATCGATCTTGATCAGCGATTCTTGTGCCGCGCCGGAGAGCTGCGAGAAGGCCGAGACGCCCAAATGGTGATGGCACGTCCGCGACTGCGAGTCGCTGAAGTGGCGCGCGCCGGAGAGCAGCGTTCCGGCCGTGTTCGCCTGCGCGCCCTGCTCGCACAGCGCCCCACGCCCTGAGGCGCAGGGGATGCAGCGGCCACAGATCGGCACAAAGCTGAAGACTACATGATCGTCCAGCGCGAAGCCCACCACGCCCGCGCCAACCTCGCGCACGATGCCGCTGGCCTCGTGGCCCATCACCATCGGCATCACCCGTGGCCGCGAGCCGTCCAGCACCGAAAGATCCGAGTGGCAGATGCCGGCTGCGACGATCTCGACCAGTACCTCGCCAAAGCCCGGCGGCGCGAGCGTCACCTCGTCGATCACCAGCGGCGCGCTTTCGGCGTAGGGCTGGGGCTGGCCCATGGTGTAAAGAACCGCAGCTTTTGTTTTCATGCGTTGCTTCCTGTGTGCTGTAGGGCATCGCTCGGTTTGCTGGCATGAGTATAAAAGCGCGGTCAAATCGTGGAGGAAGCTGGGGAATCATTGAGGCAGTGAGACAGAAGAGATAGTTGTAGCTAGCGCCGAAGCGGCGCTTGTGGGAGCGAATTTTGAGCAGTGATTGGTCTGGATAGCTCTAGCCCTTAGAATTGCGATTCTGCTTGATCTGGGCGACGATCTCGTCTACGGTCAATTCACCGAACAGCTGATCGCGTTCTTCGGCGTAATTGCCGTAGCCATTTGTAAATTGATTCAAAAATCGTGCCATGTTCACAACGCCTATTTCCTGGCACAACAGGCGAATAGCAGTAATGGTGATTTCGGTCAGAGGTGTTGCGGTAGTGGTCATGAAAGCAGCTCCTGAGCCAGGATCAAGCTAAATTTTAAGCATATCGATTGATCCGGTGTGTGTCCCCTACACGTTAATGATGTTGCTCCTTGCTGTAAAAGTATAGCATGGCTCGGTTTACCAATCCCAGGTTGGTAACGTTTTATCTCCTCCTTTACCTTTGATCGTTCGATTGACGAACTAAATGAGTTCGGCTATGATTTCGCGCATGGAAACTGCACCGTTGACGGCTGATCTCGCTCTGATGCGTGAACTTAATCAGGCATTGATCCTGAGCCTGGTTCGCCAGGAGGGGCAGATCTCACGCGCCGAGATCGCCAAGCGCACCAATCTCAGCCGCTCCACGGTTTCTAATATCATCAACGAGCTGATCGAGGCCGACCGCATTCACGAAGTTCAAAAGGGCGAGTCGCGCGGCGGGCGGCGGCCGATCCTGCTTGAGCTAAACTACCGCTCGCACTGCTGTGTCGGCATTGAGCTGGCGACGACGTTTCTCAATCTGGTGATCACCGATCTGAAGGCCGAGATCTTATACCAGCACAGCGAGCCGTTCGATATTACGGCCGGGCCGGAAGCTGCGGTTGAACAGGTGTCGCAGCTCGTGCGGCGAGCGCTGGCGGAGGCGCAGATCGACGCCGCTAACGTCAGCGGTGTGGGCATCGGGATTCCCGGCCCGATCACGCAGACGACCGGCCAGACTATCGCGCCGCCGATTATGCCGGGTTGGAATGGCGTGTGCCTGCGTGATCGCTTCAGCGAGACGCTGCCGTTTCCGGTCTATGTCGACAACGACGCCAATCTCGCCGCGCTGGCCGAGTACCGCTGGGGCATCGCGCAGCCGGTGCGCAACATGGCCTACATCTACCTGGGCAGCACAGGGATCGGCGCCGGGCTGGTGTTGAACGGCAGCATCTACCGGGGCGAGATCGGCTCGGCGGGAGAGATCGGCCACAGCACGATCGACGAGGATGGCCCACTCTGCTCGTGCGGCTCGTATGGCTGCCTTGAGGCGATGGCTGGACTGCCGCAGATTCTGCGCAATGCGGCCAGGCTGAGCAAGGAGCACGCCGGATCACTGGAGCAGCTGGTTGCGGCGGCGCGCACCAACCCTGCGCTGCGTGAGCTGTTCGTCGAGGCGGGCACACATCTGGGCGTCGCGGTCGCCAGCCTGCTCAACTTATACAATCCCGGCCTCGTCGTGATCGGCGGCCCGCTGGCGATGGCAGAAGATTTGCTACTGGAGACAGTACGGAGCACGGCCCGCAAACGCGCGCTGCCGATTACACTCGAACATTGCGATATTGTGACTGGCAAGCTCAGCATCCATGCTGTGGCGCTGGGAGCGGCGGGCCAGATCATCCAATCCGTATTTAGCCCTGCGGCGCTAGATACGCTGGTCGGACAACTATAGCTTTCTCGCCTCGCTGTTTCATAGAAGTAGAAGCTAGCACAAAGGAGGGCTCCGGATCGACTTTGACGACCCATCTGTTCGCGTCGAAATCAATGGACCGATTCTAGTCTCTAAGGAGAGATCCCGTATGAAGCGTTTTGCTTCCCTGATTCTGTTTGTCATGCTCGCCTCGATCCTGGCCGCTTGCGGTGGTGGCGATACCACCGGCACCACTGGATCGCCCGCTGCCTCTGCGGCTCCTGACGCATCAGCGCCTGCCGCCTCAACCGCACCCGACGCCTCAGCGTCTCCAGAAGCCTCAGCCGCGCCCGACGCCTCCGCATCTCCAGAAGCCTCTGCATCCACTGCCGCCGAAGCATCACCGGCTGCCTCGGCTGAGCCAACCTCGGTCTCGCTCGGCTCCGGCGGTGACAAGATTGTGATCTGGCACCAGTGGGGCGGTGGCTACCTGGATGCGATCACGGCTGAGCTGGGCAAGTATGCGCAGGCCAACAACGTCACGCTTGAGCTGCTCAACGTGCCCGACCTGAACCAGAAGGTCAACGTCGCGGTGCCGGCCGGCCAGGGCCCGGACATCATCGCCTGGGTGAACGACCAGATCGGCAAGAACGCGCTGACCGAGGTGATCCAGCCGCTCAGCGACAAAGGTATCGATCGGGCCTACCTGGATGAGAACTTCATCGGCACAGCGGCCGACGCGATGACCTTCGAGGATGAGGTTTGGGGCGTGCCCGAGTCGATGGAGGCGATCGCGCTCTTCTACAACAAGGATCTGGTTCCCGAGGCCGAGCTGCCGAAGAATACCGACGAGCTGTTCCAGAAGGCCGAGGCGTTCAACAGCGCCAATCCGGGCAGCTACTACTTCGTGTATCAGGCCCGCAGCGCCAACGGCGAGCCCTACTTCAACGCTCCCTGGTGGTACGGCTACGGCGCGCAGTACGTCGCCGAAGACGGCACCGTCGGCCTGGACTCGCCCGAGAGCATCAAGGCCGGCACGTTCTTCCAGAAGTTCTCGTCGATCATGCCTAAAGAGGTCGACGCCGACGTTGCGCGCTCGCTCTTCACCGAGAAAAAGGCCGCGATCTGGATGACCGGCCCGTGGGCGACCGCCGACGTGCAGAACGCCAACATCAACTTTGGCGTCGCGCCGATCCCGACGATCAGCGAGACCAACCAGCCGGCCAAGCCCTTCGTGGGCGTCAAGACCATGATGCTGGCGGCGGGTGCTAAGAACCAGGAAGGCGCGATCGCGCTGATGAAGCACTACGGCAGCACCGAGTTCCAGGCGGCGCTGGCGACGGCCAACAAGCAGGTTCCAGCCAACAAAGCCGCGCAGGAGCAGGTGAAGAACGATCCGATCGTCGCCGCGTTCATCCAGCAGACGGCCAACGGCGTGCCGCTGCCGAACACGCCCTACATGGACGCGCTGTGGGGCCCGGCCGGCGAGGCCCAGAACGCGATCTGGACCGGCAACCAGCCGATCGAAGAGGCGCTGACCGCCGCTGCTCAGACGGCGCGCGACCAGGTTGCCACGATTAAAGGCGAGTAATCGAACAAGGATCGTAGGCGGTGGTCGAGGAGACGCGTGTTTCTTCGATCTCCGCCTTTTGTATCAGGGAAGGCAACGACAATGGCCGTTCAAACGCCTGCGAAACCTGCCGCTCCGGGAGGCCGTGATCCGTTTGCGCGCGGTATGGACCTTGGCCGGATCGCGCTGTACATCGGTCCTGCGCTGATCGGGATCTTCTTCTTGAGCGTGGTGCCGATCTTCTACACGATGTATATCTCGCTCACGAACCGCAACGGTGCGTTTCGCCTGCGCAGATACAACTTCACCGGCTTTGACAACTACCAGAAGCTGCTAGGCACGATCGACGGCAGCTTTTATATTGTGATGGGCCGAACGTTCTTGTTTACGATCGTGTGCGTCTTCACGTTCTTAGTTGTCGGCCTGATCCTCGCGCTGATTGTCAACAATGATGCGATCAAAGGCAAAGCGATCTGGCGGGTGCTGCTGATCGTGCCCTGGGCCGTGCCTTCGTATGTGACGGCGTTGATCTGGAAGTTTTTCTATAACCAGGAGTTCGGCACGATCAATAATTCGCTGCGGGCGTTTGGCTTCTCGGGCGATATTCCCTGGCTGCAAAATCCGACCTATGCGTTTATCGCGGTGGTGATCGTCAATCTGTGGCTCAGCTATCCCTTCTTTATGATGATTACGCTGGGCGCGCTCCAGTCGATCCCCGGCGAGATCTACGAGGCCGCCGATGTGGACGGCGCTTCCCGCACGACTCAGCTGTTTAAGCTGACGCTCCCGCTGCTCCGTCCGGCGATCATGCCCGCGATTATTCTCAGCTCGATCACAACGTTCCAGATGTTCAACACGGTCTGGCTGATCACCGAGGGCGGGCCGCAGACCAGAGTAGGCCAGCCCGGCGCGACCGAGTTTGTGATGCTGTATGTGTATAAGCAGGCGTTTCGCCAGAATTTCTTTGCGCTTGGCGCGGCCTTCGGCATGCTGGTCTTTATTCTGCTCTTCTCGCTGGTGCTGATCAACAATCGCGTCAACCGGATTACGCAGTCCGCGTACGAGTAGGAGGTCTGCTGTGGCAACCGCAACTGATGTTTCTCGGGCAAAACGGTCGGTGCCGGCGCCGAATATTCGTGTCAAAGGTCGTCGTACATCGGTCCTGGAAATGACGCTGCTCTATCTGATTCTGATCATCGCCGTCTTTTTTGCGCTCTTTCCGGTCTGGTTTTTGTTCACCGCCTCGATCCGGCCAGGACAGACGCTCTTCTCGACGAATCTGGCGAGCGCGCTCTGGCCTACCACGACGACGACGGGCAACTACCAGTACATGCTTACCAGGACCGATTTTGTGCTCTGGATTCGCAACAGCTTCTATATCGCGGTGCTGACGACGATCGCGACGCTGTTCATCGCAACGCCGGCCGCGTATGCATTTTCGCGCTTCCGCTTTCCGGGCCGCTCCAATCTGCTGCTGCTCTTCCTGGCGCTGCAATCGTTTCCGGCGGTGATGGCGCTGGTGCCGCTGTATCTGCTGCTCCAGACGATCGGCCTGCTGAATCATGCGGGCCTGATCCTGGCCTACTCGGCCGGCGCGCTGGTCTTCAACATCTGGAACATGAAGGGCTACTTCGATACGATCCCGATCGATCTGGGCGAGGCCGCGCTGATCGACGGCGCGTCGCCGACGCAGGCGTTTCTGCGCGTGGTGCTGCCGCTGGCGCGTCCTGTCCTGGCGATCACGGCGCTCTTCAGCTTCCTGGCCGGCTGGAATGAGTACATCATGGCCCAGACGATCCTGAACAGCAGCGCCGAGTACACCGCTCCGGTCGGCCTGTTCATTCTCCAGAACGATAAAGCTGTGCCCTGGGGCTACTTCGCCGCCGGGTCGCTGATGGTCTCGGTGCCGGTGATGATTCTCTTCCTGTCGCTCCAGCGCAACCTGGTCTCGGGCCTCACGGCGGGTGGATCAAAGGGCTAGATCATAGATCGACGAATCCGGCTATAATCGCGGCTGTATGTTTGATCTGACAGCCGCGTTTCGTTTAACGCCCTCTGTCTTGGTTTAGGATGCTATGACCAATAACGCAACGAATGTTACTCAGGATTTCATCTTCGGCACCATGGCCACCGACGATCTGCGGCTGGCGGCGATCCAGGCCGAAGGTCGCGGCGTGCATCATGGGAATCGCATCGCGCCCGCCGACCCGGAGCCGGGCCAGCCGGTGCAGCTGCGGGTGAGCGTCGGCACCGAGGTCAGCGCCGACGCGGTGTGCGCCTACTATACGCTGGACGGCAGCGAGCCTTCGACCGCCTCCGAGCAGATCGCGTTTGAGCGCGCCGAGGTGGTGTGGGATACGCTGCTGTGGGGCTATCGCCAGGAGTGGCTGGGAACGCTGCCGGCGCAGCCGAGCGGAACGCTGGTGCGTTACCGCATCGTCGCCGAGACGCGCAGCGGCGGTCGCGCCTGGGCCGATCTCGATCCGCTGACCGGCGAGCCGATGACGTTTGCCTATCATGTCGATCGTGAGCGCGTGCCGGAGTGGATTCGCGATGCGGTGATCTACCACATTTTTGTCGATCGCTTCTTTCCCGGCACCGGCAATACCTGGTATGAGGTGGAGTCGCTCGGCGACATCTGGGGTGGAACGCTGCGCGGCGTGATCGAAAAGCTGCCCTATCTGCAAGCGCTGGGCGTAAACTGTCTCTGGCTGTCGCCGATCTTTCCGTCGCCCACGCACCACGGCTACGACGCGACCGACTACTGCTCGGTCGAGCCGCGTCTCGGCACCGACGAGGACCTGCGCGCGCTGTTCGACGCCGCTCATGCCCACGGAATGCGCGTGCTGCTCGATTTTGTCGCCAACCATCTGTCGAATGAGCATCCGGCATTTCTGCGCGCCATCGGCGATCCCGATGCGCCCGAGCGCTCCTGGTTTACCTTCGCGCTCTGGCCCGACGAGTATCGCTCGTTCTTCGGCGTGAAGTCGATGCCGCAGATCAACAACGAAGATGCAGGCGCGCGTAACTACATCATCGGCGCGGCGCGCTACTGGCTGGAGCAGGGCGCGGACGGCTTCCGCCTGGACTACGCCAACGGCCCGTCGCATGGCTTCTGGACGCACTTCCGCGCGGCGACCCGAGCGATCAAGCCGGATTCGTTCACGGTCGGCGAGATCGTGGAGACCGCCGAGCTTCAGCGATCGTATCAGGGGCGGCTCGACGGCGTGCTCGATTTTCTGCTGCTCCAGCACATTCGTGCCTTTTTTGCCTTCGAGACGCTCACGACCAGCGCCTTCGATAGCTTCTTGCGCCGGCATCTGGCCTACTTCCCCGACGATTTTGCGCTGCCGTCGTTTCTCGACAACCACGACATGAATCGCTTCCTGTGGGTGGTCGGCGGCGATCTGCGGCGGCTCAAGATCGCGGCGCTGTGCCAGTTCACGCTGCCGTACCCGCCGATCATCTACTACGGCACCGAGGTTGGTCTCAACCAGTCGCACGATCTGGAATATCCCGACGGCTCGCGGCGCATGGAAGAGTCGCGCGGCCTCATGCTGTGGGACGACGATCAGAATCCCGAGGTGCTGGCGTTTTACACGCGGCTGATCGCGCTGCGGCATCGACAGCCGGGCCTGTGGCGCGGCAACCGGCGCACGCTCGCGCTCCACGACGACGGCCTGTACATCGTGGCGATCGAAAATCAGGACCAGACCGCGATCGTGGCGCTGAACCGGAGCGCCGCCGAGCACACCGTCGATCTCGACACACCGCTGGTGCTGGCGCTGACAACCGAGAGCGGCGTGATTTACCAGGATCATCGTCTGACGTTGCCACCATTCAGCGGCGCGATCTTTGTGGCCGGCGAATAAGCATAACCCGCCCCAGAATCAGCAGCGCGATCGGCTCATTTCCGATCGCGCTGTGTGTTTAAGGTGTGGTTGTAGGGACACGCCCAGAGCGCTGATCTACACCATCCCCTTCACGCGGCACAGCATAAACTTGAGGTAGCGCCCCTCGGGGAAATGCGCCGGAACCGGATGATCGAGCGGCTGCCCGGCGTCGTGGAGGATCTGAAGCTGGCAGCCCGCGTTCGACGCGGCCTCGGCCAGCATGGCGCGAAAATGTTCAGGCGAAACCTGGCTGGTACAGCTCGCCGACGCCAGCAGCCCGCCCGGCTCGACGCAGCGCAGCGCGAGCTGGTTGAGCCGCGTGTAGGCCCGCACGGCCGCGTGCGCCTGGCGCTTGGTCGAGGCGAACGACGGCGGATCGAGAATCACCAGATCGAAGCGCTGGCCCTCGGCGGCGTAGCGCTCCAGCAGCGCGAAACAATCCTCGACCAGAAACTGGTAGTTGTTGGGATTGAAGCCGTTCAGCCCGAAGTTGACGCGCGCATCCTCGGCGGCGGCAGGCGCGATGTCGCAGCTCACGACGTCGGTTGCGCCGCCCCAGGCCGCGTAGAGCGAGAACGCGCCGGTGTACGAGAAGCAGTTCAGCACGCGCCTGCCGTGCGACCACGACTCCAGAAAATGACGGTTCTCGCGATGATCCAGAAACAGGCCGGTCTTCTGTCCCGCAAACAGATTCGCCCGAAACTTAAGCCCATGCTCCTCGATCACCAGATCCGGCGGCGGCAGCTCGCCCCACAGCAGCCGGATTTTCGCGTCGGCCTCGGCTTCTCCGCGCGCCACTCGCTCGACGATCCCTTGGAGCGGCACGATCTCACGCAGCGCGGCGACAACCCACGGCACCAATGTGCGCACGCTATCGGCGTATGTGGCGATCACCGCGTACGCGCCGTACAGATCCACCGTGATGCCGGGCAGCCCGTCGCCCTCGCCGAAGAGCACGCGGTAGGCGGTGGTCGCCGTCTGCCGTAGTGGAGCGCGCAACTCCCAGGCGGTCGCAACCTGCGCCGCGATCCAGTCTGCGTTGGGCGTCTGTTGCTGGCTAAAGATGCGGATCGCGATCGGGCTGGTCGCATCCCACAGCCCGAAGCCGGTCCACGGCCCGCAGGTCACGCGTACCCAGGTGCCGCTCTCGAAGCGCAATCCTGCCGGCACATGATCGCGGTAGACCCAGGGATGGCCGGCGCTGAGATGTTTTTTGAGATGCAGCGGTAGCTGAACTGTTGCTCGTCTGCTCATCTTTGGTGTAAACCCACGACTTCTTGAAGCATATCTTTTTCTGAAGAGCTAAGGTTATTTGGGGACATCCCAAACCCGGCCTCACCTTGCTTCGGCATGGAATTCTAGTGGATGGCGCGGCATTGAGCAAATCGACGGGCAAACAAAGACGGGAGCAGCCAGCGCCGCTCCCGTCGATGAGCCGTGTTCGGCAAAGGCTTACGGGTTTACCACATCCACGTCTGTAGCGCGGACGAAGCCCAGGCGGTGGTTGTAGAAGACGACATAAAACTCAGTGTCGCCTTCGACGACGGTATGCTGCGCCGGGTCGAGCCGGTAGACCGGCGCGGCGTAGTAGTCGGCGCGCACCTTGTCCTTGGCAACATAGATCTGGCCTGCCGGAATATCATAGATCTTGGTGCGGGCTACCGGATTGATGCCTGGCGGAAACGCCGATGCGTCGGGATAGGCCGAGCCATAGACCGGGATCGTCGCGAGGCCGGCCTTGGGCTTGATCAGCGTGCCCTCGCCGCGAACGCTATTCGTATCGTCCGGGTTGTAGAACCAGGCTTTGAGGCTGCCGTAGTAGATCGCGGTCCAATCGCCCTGCGTCTCGGCGCGGTAGAACTCCTGGCCGGTCACAGCTTTGTTGCCCCAGTTATTGGCCCGCGTGGCGTAGGACTGCGCCGGGTTGATGTAGGGATTGGTGATGTACGGCGCGTCAAAGCTCGGCGCGGTGCGCAGATACACGAAGTTCGCCGGCTGCGTCGGCACCGCGCGGCAATCGGTCGCGGTGTAGCAGTAGGTCATCGGCGGCTGGTTGGTGGCGAAGTTCGGCGCGATCTTGACGATGTCGGGGTTGCCGTGGCCCTGGCCCTGGCGGATCGGCGCGCCAATCAGCTGCATGTAGCGATCCCAATCCCAGAACGGACCCGGGTCCCAGTGCATCGCCGACTGCCGCGCGGGCGTCAGGCCCGGAACGTCGTCGTGGCCGATGATGTGCGCGCGATCCAGCGGAATATCGTACTTGTTGGCGAGATAGCGCACCAGCCGCGCCGAGGTCTTGTACAAACGCTCGCTGTACCAGGACGCGCCCTCGATCGCAAAGCCTTCGTGCTCCAGGTTGATCGAGTGGGCGTTGATGTACCAGTTGCCGGCTGTCCACGCGACGTTCTTGTTATCGACCATCTGCGTGATCTCGCCGTCAGACGCGCGGTGCACATAGTGCGAGCTGACGTAGGCGCGTGGGTTCTGGAAGAGCCGGATCGTCGGCAGATACAGCGTCTCGGTGTCGTGGACGACGATGTACTGAATATCCAGGCCGTCCGCCTCGCGGTTGGCAAGATCGTAGTTGCCGTAGTCGCTGGGGCTGGCCGAGTTCTGGATGTACGCCGCCGGGATGAACTGGCAGACGATGCCGTTCGGGCAGTCGACGCCGCTCTTCTTGTTGTTGCGCATCGGGATCGCGCCGGCCGTGCTGACATTGGGCTGAACCGCCTTAGCCGCCAGCGTCACCTGCTGGCCCTCGCCGGTCTGGCGGCTGCTGCCCTGGTTGATCGTAGCGTACACGTCGTCGGCGTAGCCCAGCGCGATCGTGGCCTCGTCGGAGTTGCTGTACTTGACGACCGCGCCGTACCAGTCGGCCTCGTTCGCGGGCGTGCCGCCGACAGTCTGGCGGGCATACTCGGCCAGCAGCGCAGCGCCGCCGCGAATATTCTGCGCGGCATCTTGCTTGAGCGCTTCCGGCGAGACACCCAGCAGCGAGGCTGCGGCGTGCAGCGTGCCGGTGGGCGCCGACACAGCCGACGCGCCCATCTCCGCGTTCTGGCCCTTGGCACCATCGGGATCGATGCTGGCGAGATCGGTCAGATGCATCACGCCAAAGCCCCCGGTGGTGCTGGGCTCGCCGTTATGGTGCTCCCAGCGGGACTCGTTGTAGGCTACCGAAAGCAGCACTTTCTCCGGCACGCTCCATTCCTGCGCGGCGGCTGAGAATGCAGCTTGCAACGTGTTCGGATCGGTCTGGGCGACGGGCGCTGCGGAAAGTGGCGCAGCGAGGCAGATAAAGCTCCCGACCACGAGAAACGTGAGTAGGGTCCACCAACGGGGACAGCGATACGACATGCCAACTCCTCCTTGAGATCTGTCCGGCGGGCCAGGATTGCGACCCGCCGGACCTAACCAAACCTACTTGCGATCCAAGATCTCCATCAGATGAAAATCTTTGATCTGCGGGATGAGCGCAGCAGCCTGCTGGCGAATCGCCGGCAGATGCTTGTACACATTGTCGCCGGGACAGGCCGTGGCGACACAGCTTCCGGCGCGGCCCCAGTCGCGGTGGCCGCAGACACGGTAGTTTACCAGCTTCGGCCGGCAGGCGTCGGCCGGCTTGGGGTAGGCGTGCTGCTCCAGCGGGCTAAAGTTGTGATACGCCGCCTGAAGCGCAGCCATACGCATCGCGCTGTCGAGCGCCTCGGGCGTGGGCTCGCCGCCGGGATACGGCACATCGGTCGCGCCCGGCTGGAACTGCCCGATCAGGCACACGCCGCAGTTGTAGTTGTTGTAGCGATACACATGCCCGCCCTCGGTGCTGTCGCCGCCATCGCGTCCCTGGTAGACGTTGCCGTACTGGTCGATCAGGAACTGATAGCCGATGTCGCCCCAGCCGAGGTAGATCGCGTGGTAGTACCAGACTGCCCGCATCGTCGCGACCGGATTCTCGGGATTGTTCGCGCCGGCCGTGTGGTGGATCGTCACGAACTGGTTAGGATACACGCCCGAGAACGGCGGCCAGTAGCGCGGATCGTCGGGGGCGATGTAGCCGGGACCCCAGCCGTTGGGTCCGTCGCGCAGGATCAGCCGCGCGGTTGGTGGCCCGCCGTTGCCTACGCGGAACGGAATCGCACGGCCGCGCGAGTCCAGATCTTCCAGCGACGGCGCGTCCAGCGCATCGATCTGCGTGGCGGTCACGCGCTGGACCGTGGGCGAGACGCGCACATCGGCAGTGGTCAGCGTAATCCGATACTGCATCACGCTGGCGCGGCTCAGGTCCACAACATCCGTGAAGGTTTCGTAGGTCGAGACGGTCTCCCGGCGATCGCGCGCCTCGATCTCATGACCGACGATCGCCCACTGGCTCCAATTCAGCCCATCCTGGCTGCCGCGCACCTCGACGGCGATCGTGGTGCTGGCCGGCACATCCGCGATCCAATGCATTGCAACCATGTTGAAGCGCCCGGCAACCTGCTGCACGCTGGACACGAACGTGCGCTTCGGCTGAAATGAGCCGTCAGGATTGCGCAGCAGCTGAAGATCGCCATCCGCGTCTGCGCTGTGCGCCTCGACGGTGCTGCCGTCGTTGCGCGGGATCGTGTGCCAGTCGCGGTGGCGTACGCCTCCGCTAGCGGCGCTGGTGGTGAGCGATTGAATCTGTGCCGCAGACGGCTCGGCCTGGGGGGCTGCACGCAAACGGACTGCGTCTGATGTTCCAAGTAGCGCGCCTGCGGCAACAGCGCCTTTCAGGAACGTCCGACGGTTGGGGTGCGAATGCGAACGATCGGCCATGGAAGGTCTCCTTAAACATGTGCGAACCTGCCGGGGAGTGGCAACAATGAGTCAGAATCTACGCGATCGCGTTGGATGAGAGAATCACGCTTGACAAGCATGGGATGTGTGGACTATAGTGGTATAGACCACTCAAGTAGTTCTTACGGTATTTTAACACAAATAACCATGCTCAACAAGCACAGTCCGGTTCCACTTTATCTTCAGCTCAAAAAGCTGCTCGAAGCGCAAGTCGCCAACGGAGACCTGCCGCCGCACGGTCGCGTGCCCTCGGAGCGCGAGCTGAGCGAGCAGTACGACATCAGCCGCATGACGGCCCGGCAAGCGCTCACCGAGCTGATCCAGGAAGGTCGCCTCTACACCAGCCGTGGCAAAGGCACGTTTGTAGCCGAGCCCAAGATCCGGCAGAGCGTCCAATCGCTGACCAGCTTCACCGAAGATATGCGCGCGCGCGGCTTCACGCCCACGACCAGACTTGTGCGCCTTGAGCAGACTACCGCCAGCGACATCATCGCGGCCCGGCTGCGCATTCCCGAAGGATCGCCGGTGGTTTGTATCGAGCGGCTGCGCCTGGCCGACGACGAGCCGATGGCGCTGGAGACCGCCTGCCTGTTCTTTGACGGCGTCGAGCGGCTGCTGCACATGGACCACGATGGATCGCTCTACGCCGTGCTGCGCGAGCGGTTCGGGATCATTCCCTGCGAGGCCGTGCAGGAGTTCGATGCAGTGATGGCGCTGCCGCGTGAGCGCTCGCTGCTCCAGCTCAACGAAGGCTCGCCGGTGCTGCGTATTCAGCGCACGACCTTTGATGCAGTCCAGCGACCGTTCGAGTTTGTCCAATCGATTTATCGCGGCGATCGCTATCGCTTCGTCGCTCGTCTCGTTCGCGAAGGTGATGTATGACCCCCCGCCTCACCGATCTTGTCGGCCAGAGCCTGATGCTCAGCTTCGAGGGCTGCCGCGCCACGCCCGAGCTGCTCGAAGCGCTGAGCCAGACCCGCGCCAACGGTGTGATTCTTTTTGCTCACAATATCGGCACGCCCGCCGAGCTGCACGCCCTGACCCGTGCTCTGCAAGCCCACGCCGCGCAGATCGGCCTGCCGCCGCTGCTGATCGCCGTCGATCAAGAGGGCGGCACCGTCACCCGGCTGAGCGCGCCGCTGGTGACCACGCCCAGCCAGATGGCGCAGGCGGCCACCGGCGATCCGCAGTCCGTCTACCAGTGCGCCCGCATCACAGGCCAGCAGCTGCGAGCGTTCGGTATCAACCTGAACTTCGCGCCGGTGCTGGATGTCAACTGCAACCCGGCCAATCCGGTGATCAGTACGCGCTCGTTTGGCGAAGATCCGGCGCTGGTCGGCGAGCTGGCGCTGGCCGCGCTGCATGGCTATCGCACGACCGGCGTGATCGCCACCGGCAAGCATTTTCCCGGTCACGGCGACACCGATGTCGACTCGCATCTCGGGCTGCCGACCGTACATCACGATCGTGAGCGGCTGGCTAAGATCGAGCTGGCGCCCTTCGAGGCGGCGATTCGCGCCGGGATTCCGGCGCTGATGAGCGCGCATATCATCTTTTCGGCGCTCGATGTTCATCCCGCAACCTTGTCGCCGTTGATCCTGATCGAGCTGTTGCGGCGCGAGCTGAGCTTCGAGGGCGTGATCTTCACCGATGCGCTGGACATGCAGGCGATCGCGGCGCGCTACACGCCGGGTGAGGCCGCGCTGCGATCCAAGGCGGCGGGCGCGGATGTGCTCTTGCCCCTTGGCTCGCTGGAATCGCAGATCGAGGTGGCGCGAGCGCTGGTCGCGGCGGTCGAGCGCGGCGATCTCTGCCACGAATCCTTTGCGGCGACGGCGCGGCGGCTCGACGATCTGCGCGAGAGCTACGGCATTACGCATGAAGTGCCGTCGTTTGCCGAGCCTGCGCCTGCGCTCTACGAATCGGCGCTGGCGATTGCCCGGCGCGGCCTGACGATCACGCAGGGCGCCGAGATTCTGCCGCTGGGTCGCAACGCACGGCTGGCGCTGATCGACTGCGTGCTGCCGCGCTTCGCCCTGGTGGAGGAAGCTTTCGAGCGCGCGGCGCTGCTGCGATCGTTGATGACGCAGGCGTTCCCCAACACGTCAAGTCTGGCGATCGGTCCTGAGCTGAGCGAGGAGCAGCAGGCCGAGGCGCGAGCACTGGCCGAAAGCAGCGAGATCGTGGTGCTGGTGACGCGCAATGCCACGCTGCTGCCGCGACAGGCCGAGTTTGCCCGCATGCTGGCCGGGCTTGGCCGTCCGCTGGTGCTGGCCGCCGTGCGCAGCCCCTACGACGCGACTTTGATTCCCAGTGCGGCGGCCGTGCTGCTGACCTATGGCGATCCCGAGGTTTCGCTGCACGCGCTGGTCGATGTGCTGGCCGGACGCGCGCAGGCGCAGGGCAAGCTGCCGGTGACGCTGCCGTCGCTTCAGGAGCGGATGCTGTGAGCGTGCGGCCCGGCATCAGCGTATTGCTCGACGAGCGCCGCGATCTGCTCAACGATCGGCGGGTTGGCGTGCTGACCAATGCCAGCGGCGTGCTGCCGGATCTGACGAGCACCGCCGACGCGCTCCTTCAAGCCGCCGATGTGCGCGCGCTCTTCGCTCCCGAGCACGGGCTGCGCGGCGGAATCGCACACGGTGAGCTTATCGCGGATGGTGTGGATCGCTCCGGCGTGGCGCTCTACAGCCTCTACGGCTCAAACTTCGCGCCGACGATCGAGCAGCTGGCGGATCTCGACGTGATCGTGTGCGATCTGCAAGATGTCGGCTGCCGCTTCTACACCTATGTCTGGACGGCGATCAAGCTGATCGAGGCGGCGGCGCGGGCTGGCGTGGCGGTGATCATGACCGATCGGCCGAATCCGGTCGGCGGCGCGATCGAAGGGCCGGGCGTGGAGCCGGAACAGCGCACGCTGGTTGGCCTGTACGACGTGCCGATGCGCCACGGCCTGACGATCGGCGAGCTGGCGCTGCTGATCAACGCCGAGCAACAGTTCGGCTGCGATTTGACGGTCGTTCCCTGCGACGGCTGGCGGCGCTCGATGCGCTGGGCCGAGACTGGATTACCGTGGGTGCCGCCCTCGCCCAACATGCCCACCGCCGAGACGACACTGATCTATCCCGGCACCTGCCTGAGCGAGGGCATTAATATTTCGGTGGGACGCGGCACCGCCAGGCCGTTCGAGTGGCTTGGCGCGCCCTGGATCGATGGGCCGCTGCTGGCCGGCCCGCTCAACCGCTTGAATCTGCCCGGCGTGCGCTGGCGTCCGGTGGCGTTCACGCCCTGTGCCGAGCCGTACTCCGGCGAGCTGTGTGAGGGCGTGCAGCCACACGTGATCGATCCCGACGTGCTGCGGCCGGCTGCGACAGGCGTGGCGCTGGTCGCCGCGATCGCGCAGCTCTACCCTGAGCAGCTGAGCTGGAACACTGCCCACTTCGATCGGCTGGCCGGATCGCCGAAGCTGCGGCAGGCGCTGCTGGCTGGCGCGTCGTTTGAGGAGATAAGCGCAGACTGGGCCGCCTACGAGCAAGCTTTTCGCGAACGGGCAGCACCTGTGCTATTGTATCGCTGAGCTTGAAAGGAGGTCTTGACGTCCCAATCCGTCGGCATCTCCTGTCGGTTATTTTTCTCAATGTGGAGGATTTCATGAAACAGAAATGGGTATCCTGGATTCTGCTGCTGGCGCTGATCGTTCCGATCCTGGCGGCGTGCGGCGCGGCTACCGGCGACACAACAACTGCTCCCTCGGGCGCGGCAAGTCCTGCGGCGAGCGCTGCGGCGAGTGCTGCGGCCAGCCCTGCTGCTAGCGCCGAAGTTTCTCCGGCGGCCTCGGCCGGCACCAGCGAAACGCCCGCAACTTCAGAAACCAGCACCTCGGCCGAGGGCAACCTGGCGGTCAGCACCAGCGGCTACAAAGGCACGATCCAGTACTGGGCGCTCAACTATCAGCCCGACGGCGCGAACACGACCGGCAAGCTGACCGACGGCGCGATCGCGGCGTTCACCAAGGCCAACCCCGACATCCAGATCGAGGTCACGGGCTACACCGGCGATCAGGCGGGCTTTACCAAGCTGACGCAGGCCGTGCAGGGTGGTCAGGCGGTCGATGTGTTCCGTCTGCCCTCTGATATTCTGCCGCTGCTGGTGCAGGATGGCGTGGTCGCGCCGATCGACGACTTCCTGACCGAGGAAGATCGCGCCGACATCTACCCGAACCTGCTGGAAGCGGTGAAGATCGAGGACAAAGCCTACGCCTGGCCGCTGTGGGTGCCGCCGGTCGGCATGTACCTCAACCTCGACATCTTCAAGGAGAAGGGCGTAGAGCCGCCCAAGGAAGGCTGGACCTACGACGAGTTCGTCGAGATCGCCAAGCAGTTGACGTTTACCCGCGACAACGGCGAGCAGGTCTATGGCTACACCGCGCTGATCGATCCCGGCGTCGTCAACGCCTGGCCCTTCATCCTGGGCGACGGCGGCTCGCCGCTGAGCGCCGACAACACCAAGTACACCTTCAACAGCCCCGAGTCGATCAGCGGCTTGCAGAAGCTCGTCGATCTGGCGCAGGTCCACAAGGTCACGCCGCCCGACTTCGGCACGCAGGCGATCACCGACATCCAGACCGGCTTCAAAGAGAAGAAGGTTTACGCGATGTACAGCGAGCCCAGCGGCGCGTCGGCGGGCTACAAAGCCGATGGCCTGAACTTCGACGTGGTGCCGATGCCGATCGGCGCGTCGGGCAAGCCGGTGACGGCCGGCGGTATCGGCCTGATCTCGGTCGCGGCGAGCGATGACCAGACCAAGCTTCAGGCGGCGATGGACTTCGCGCGCTATCTGACCAGCGCGCAGGTCGGGCAGGATGTCGAGGGCTACTACCTGGCTCCGGGCGCGCGCAAGTCGGTGCAGGTCGCCGATCCGATCGACAAGTTCGTGCCGTTTGTGGAGTACACCTACATCACGCCGATCATCGCCGAGTGGCCGCAGATCCGCACGATCATTCACCCGCAGATCCAGAACGCGATCCTGGGCCAGATCAAGCCTGACGAGGCGCTGAACGGTCCGGCGGCGGAGGTCGACGGCATTCTGTCGAAGTAGGAGTTGGGCTAGGCCCTCACCCCTGCCCTGCGGGTGAGGGCCTACAGTATTCGTTTGAGGAAAACCCCCTTATGGCAAATGTGGCGCTGAAAAAACCGCGTACGAAGCGAACAGGCGCAGGCTTTAGCATCAAGCAATTTTTGCGGCGATACGGCTGGGGCTATGCGTTTGTGCTGCCCAGTATGCTGACCTTCACGATCTTTGTGCTGGTTCCGGTGGTCTGGTCGTTCTTGATCTCGCTGCAAGACTATCGTCTGCGCGGCGAGAGTAAGTGGGTGGGCTTCGACAACTACGTCGAGGCGTTTACCACGCAGAGCGGCGTGTTCGTGACGGCGCTCGGCAACACGCTCTACTACACGCTGCTGACCGTCACCGCGAATATTTTTGTGGCCCTGATTCTTTCCAGCCTGATCCAGCCGCTCAACAAGTACGCGCAAACGTTTTTCCGAGCCGCCTACTATCTGCCCGCCGTCACCAGCGCGGTGATTATCGCGATGGTCTGGCGCTGGATGTATAACACCCAGTGGGGCTTTCTCAACTACCTGCTGAGCCTGGTCGGGCTCGCCCCGGTGCGCTGGCTCTCCGATCCCAACATCGCGCTCAACAGCATCACGCTCTCGACGATCTTAACGGTGCCCGCGACCGGCGTGGTTCTGTTCAGCGCGGCGATGAGCGGCATTCCCAGGGATTTTTATGAGGCGGCCGAGCTTGACGGCGCGGGTCCGATCCGCAAATGGTGGAATATCACGCTGCCGCTGATCAAATCCACGACGCTCTACCTTGTGGTGCTCTACACGATCGCCAGCTTCGAGGTTTTTGAGAAAGTCTTTGTGATGGTGCCCAGCGGCGTCGGCAACTCGACGCAGACGATCGTGACGCAGATCTACCAGAACGGCTTTCAACAGTTTCGCTACGGCGTGGCTGCCGCGCAGGCGTTTATCCTGTTTCTGATTATCGCGTCGGTGGCGGTGCTACAGTTCCGGCTTCTGCGCAGCGACGTGGAGTACTAGACGATGGCAGTTGCGACAAAATATGTCGGCACGGGCCGTAAGCGCTGGAGCTGGCTGACGATCCTGGCCTGGGTAGCGCTGATCGTCACGATGGTGATCTCGCTGTGGCCGATGTACTGGCTGTTTGTGACAGCGCTCACGCCGACCCGCGAAACGATCAAGGTGCCGCCGGATCTGTTTCCGATCAACGGCAGCTTCGAAAACTTTCAGCGGCTCTTCTCGCAGGCGCGCAACTACTGGCGCTGGGGCCTGAACAGCCTGATCGTCACGCTGTCGGTCACGCTGTTTCATGTTTTTTTCGATACGCTGTCGGGCTACGCCTTCGCCAAGAAGCAGTTTCCGGGCAAGAACATCATGTTCTGGATCATCCTCAGCACGCTGATGATCCCGGCGCATGTCACGCTGGTGCCGCTCTACATCGTCACGCGTCAGCTCGGCCTGATCGACAGTCTGTGGGCGCTGATCCTGCCCGGCACCGCCGATGTTTTCGGTATCTTCCTGATGCGCCAGTACATCCAGACGCTGCCCTCGGAGCTTGAGGAGGCCGCGCGCATCGACGGATCGAGCGAGCCGGGCGTGTTCTGGCATGTGATCCTGCCGCTCTCGAAGCCGGCTCTCGGCGCGCTGGCGATCTTTACCTTTGTGCGCATCTGGAACGCCTTCTTGTGGCCGCTGATCGTGCTGCAAAAAAGCATCAACTACACGCTGCCGGTGGGCGTCAACAGCTTGCAGGGCGAGTTCAGCACCGACTACGGTCTGATCTTCGCGGGCGCAGCGCTGGCAGCCCTGCCGATGATCGTGTTTTTCCTGGTTTTCCAGCGCTACTTTCTGGAAGGCGTGCGCATGGGCGCGCTCAAAGGCTAGCGCGCCGACAGGCCGGGGAATCCGCCGTTCCTGTCCAGAGTCGGCGATCGGTTTTGTGAAAAGGTTTTTGATTCTGCACGAGGCAGGAGCATGTATGCTGGTGATTGGGCTGATCTCAGGCACATCGATCGACGCGATCGACGCAGCGCTGGTCGAGATCGAACGCCGCGACGAGACGCTACAGGTGGCGGTGCGCGCTTTCACGATGCAGCCCTTCGAGGAATCGCTGCGGGAGCGCGTGCGTGGTTTGCTGCCGCCCAACACCGGCGCGACCGTCGATGTGTGCGAGGTCAATGCGCTGCTGGGCCAGGCGTTCGCCGAGGCGGCGCGGGCTGTGGCGCAGGACGCGGGAGTATCGCTCGAATCGGTGGATCTGATCGCCTCGCACGGCCAGACGGTCTATCACCAGGTCGCGCCGGGCTCGGTTCGATCGACGCTTCAGCTTGGCACGCCGGCCGTGATCGCCGAGCAGACCGGCTGCACAGTCGCCGCCGATTTTCGCCCACGCGATATGGCGGTCGGCGGCGAGGGCGCTCCGCTGGTGCCGTATCTGGATCAGCTGCTGTTTACCGATCATGAGAAGTATCGCGCGCTTCAGAATATCGGCGGGATCGGCAACGTGACGCTGCTCTCGCCCAACGGCGCTGAGCTGGCCTTCGACACAGGCCCCGGCAATGTGCTGATCGACGAGGCGGTGCGGCTGCTGACCAATGGCGCGCAAACCTTCGATCGCGATGGGCAGCTGTCGGCGGCGGGACAGGTCGATCAGGCGCTGCTGGCGGAGTGGCTGCGACATCCGTTCTTCGATCAGTCGCCGCCCAAATCGACAGGGCGCGAGCAGTGGGGGCCGGCCGAGGCGCGCGGCTACGTCGCGCAGGCGCAGGGACGCGGCCTCAGCGCCGAGGACACGATCGCGACGATCACGGCGCTGACGGCTCACAGCATCGCGCGGGCCTACCAGCGCTTTCTGCCGCGCGTCGACGAGGCGCTGATCGGCGGCGGTGGGGCGCGCAATCCCACGCTGATGCGGATGTTGCGCTCGGAGTTGAGTCCGGTTGCGGTGCGGCCCGTGGACGATCTCGCGCTGAGCGCGGATGCCAAGGAGGCCGTCGCGTTTGCGCTGATGGGCTACGCCACGCTGCACGGCTGGCCCGGCAATGTTCCGGCGGCGACGGGCGCGGCTCAGCCGGTTGTGCTGGGCAGCATCACGCCCGGCCCGCGCTACCGCTCGTTGATCGCGCAGGTGCTGCCCACGCCGGAGACGCCGCCGGTTCGTGCGCGGCTGGTAGATGCGATCTAGAGAACGGGGCGTAAGCAATACGCCCCTGCAAAAACGGGTCACAATCGATCTGGCGAATTGCTCACAAGGACATACGCTATGCCTGACATGCTGGTCAAACTCTATACACTCCCGGACGCCGAGCCGTTCGTCGCCGAGCAGCGCGCCGCCGGTGTCGAGATTCGCCGGGCGCTGGTTCCCGAGAAGTACATCGTCGTGGATTGGGTGGCTAAAACCTTTGGCCAGGGCTGGGCCGCCGAGTGCGAGACGACCTTCGCGCGCCAGCCGGTCTCGTGCTTTATCGCCGTCGAGAACAACCGGGTGCTGGGCTTCTCCTGCTACGACGCGACCTATAAAAACTTCTTCGGACCGATCGGCGTCGATCCGGCGCAGCAAGGCCGCAAGATCGGCGCGGCGCTGCTGGTGCGGACGCTCCAGGCGCAGGCTGCGGAGGGCTATGCCTACGCGATCATCGGCGGTGTGGGGCCGGCCGAGTTTTACACCAAAACCGTTGGCGCTGAGCTGATTCCGGATTCTGTGCCTGGAATCTATCGCGGCATCTTGACCACAGAGTCGGACGAATAATTCGATGGGGGTAGAAGGTTGAGCCTGAATCGGACGGTAACCGAGTCGAGCAATCCGGCGACGACGAATATCGATACGCTGCCTACGCGGGAGATCGTCGGGCTGATCGCGGTGGAGGATGCCAAAGTCGCACCGGCGGTAGCGGCAGTCGGCGATGCGATCGCGCGGCTGGCCGACATTGTGGTCGAGCGTGTGCAGCGTGGCGGGCGGCTGATCTACCTCGGCGCGGGAACATCCGGCCGTCTGGGCGTGCTGGATGCCGCCGAGTGTCCGCCGACTTTTGGCGTCGACTCGACGCTGGTCGTCGGGCTGATCGCCGGAGGAACCACCGCCCTGACCGAAGCAATCGAGGCTGTCGAAGACGACGACGCGCTGGGAGCCGGCGATATTGCCGGGCGCGACGTCGGGCCGGACGATGTGGTGCTGGGCATTGCCGCCAGCGGACGCACGCCCTACGTGTTGGGCGGGATCGCCGAGGCCCGCCGCCGGGGCGCGTTCGTAGCCGGCCTGGCCTGCGCTGAGTCCTCGCCGCTTGAGCAAGCCGTCGACCTGATGATCGCGCCGATCGTCGGTCCCGAGGTGATCTCCGGCTCGACCAGGATGAAGGCCGGCACTGCGCAGAAGCTGGTGCTGAACACGCTCAGCACGACGGTGATGATCCGCCTGGGCAAAACATTTGGCAATCTGATGGTCGATGTGCAGCCGACCAACGAGAAGCTGCGCTGGCGTGCGGCCGGTATCGTGGCGACCGCGACCGGCCTCACGTTTGAGGAGGCGCAGCGGCTGCTGGAGGCCGCGAGCTACGAGGCCAAGACGGCGGTCGTGATGGCGCTGGCGCATGTCGATGCCGAGGCGGCGCGACGGCGATTGGCGGCGAGCGCGGGCCATGTGCGTCAGGCGTTGGCGGAGGAGCGCGCTCATGGCTGATCTGCTGCTTGGCATCGACGGCGGCGGCTCCAAGACGCGTGTGCTGCTGGCCGATCGCGACGGAAATCTGCGCGGCGTCGGCACTGCTCCGTCGAGTAACTACCAGTCGGTCGGCTGGGAGGCGGCGACCAACGCGCTGCACACGGCGATCGGCGCGGCCATGCAGCACGCTGGTCCTGACGATGCGATCGCGGCGGCTTGCTTTGGCCTGGCGGGCGTCGATCGGCCGGCTGACCGCGAAGAATACACCGCGTGGGTGAAGCACCAGGCGTACGCGCCGCGCTTCACGATCGTGAATGATGCAGAGCTGGTGCTGGCGGCGGGCACGCCCGCAGGCTGGGGTGTGGCGCTGATCTGTGGCACCGGCTCAATCTGCTACGGTCGCTCTCCCGACGGCCGCACAACTCGCGCCGGTGGCTGGGGCTACCTGCTTGGCGACGAGGGCAGCGGCTATGACATCGGCGTGCAGGCGCTGCGCCTGGCAACGCAGACCGCCGATGGTCGGGCCAGCGCACATCGAGTACTGTCGGCAATTCTAGAGCACTGGCAGCTGAACGATCCATCCGAGCTGATCGGCTACGTGTATCGGCCAGAGACAACGCGAGCGACGGTTGCTGCGCTAGGGGGGCGCATCGCGGCGCTTGCCAGTCAGGGGGACGGCGATGCATCGGCGATCATGAGCGGCGCTGCGCGAGAGCTTGGACGGCTGAGCGCGGCAGTGGTTCGGCGGCTGGATCTGGCGGAGCCGCCTGTCGCGCTTGGCGGCGGGCTGCTGGTCGGCACTCCGGGATTGCAGCAGCAGATCAAGACGCTCGCGGGCGTGCCGCTGGGCACGTTGACGCCGGTGGAAGATCCGGCCCGTGGAGCGATCGTGATCGCTCGTCGGCTCCTTGAATCGCCCGATTCGAGGTAGAAGTTCGCAACTGTTCGGTCCACACAACGAGGTGAAAGGAACTTCGATATGCAGCGGTTTTTCAGCATGGTCGGAATGCTGGCGATTCTCTTCGGCGCTCTTGCCGTCACGCCAGCGCAGGCCCAAACATCCGAGTTTCGTGCCTACTGGGTTGATGCGTTCGGCCCTGGTCTGTTCAACGAGGCTGAGATCGATAAATTGATCGCCGACACCAAAGCCGCGAACCTGAACGCGATCGTGGCGCAGGTTGGCCGGCGCGGCGACTGCTTCTGCAACAACGCGAGTATGCCGCGCACCCAGGCCGGCATCGCGCCGCTGCCATTCGATCCGCTTCAGACGCTGATCAACAAAGCGCACGCGCAGGGCATCGAGGTGCACGCCTGGATCATCACCACCGCGATCTGGAACAGCGCCGTCGCGCCGGTCGATCCGAACCATGTTTTCAACACGCACGGCCCGTCCAAGAGCGGCGCCGACAACTGGCTGATGCTGCGCTCTGATGGCGCGAATCGCGCGGGCTCGGACTATCTGCTCGATCCGGGCCATCCCGACGCCGCCAACTACATCGTGAATATGTACACCAGCGTCGTGCGCAACTACGATGTCGACGGCATCAACTTTGACCGCGTGCGCTATCCCGACTTTACGCTGGGCCTCAACGTGCCGTCGTGGGGCTACAACCCGGTCGCGGTGGCGCGCTTCCAGGAGGCGACCGGCCGCACCGATGTGCCGCAGCCGACCGATGCGCAGTGGGCGCAGTGGCGGCGCGATCAGGTCACCAACATTGTGCGCCGGGTGTATCTCGAAAGCACCCAGATCAACCCGAACATTCGCGTGAGCGCTGATACGATCACCTACGGCTACGGCCCGCAGAGCGTGGGTGGGTGGGAAAGCACGCGCACCTACGCCGAGGTGCTGCAAGATTGGCGCGGCTGGGTCGCAGAGGGTATTCTCGATCTGAATATTCCGATGAACTACAAGCGCGAGCACTTCGTGACCGAGCCGAACAACCAGCAGCGCATGTACCACGAGTGGAACGAGTTCACCAAAGATAACCAGTACAATCGCCAGGCGGCGATCGGCTCGGCGATCTATCTGAACTACATCGGCGCGGGCGCTGATCACGTCGGCGGCGGCTCCGTCGCTCAGGTGCGCAAGGCGCTGGCTCCCAGCGCGGCGGGCAACCGGGCCGTGGGCTGGGTCGGCTACTCGTACCGCACGCCTGACAACTTTACCAATGAAGGCACGCGCTCGGGCGATCGCAGCCGGGCTGAGCTGACCAAGGCGCTGACGCAGCCCAGCAGCTACGATCCGATCACTCCTCCCGTTTTTGCCGAGCCGGCCACGGTGCCCCCGATGCCGTGGAAGGCGCTGCCGACCAAGGGCCATGTTGCGGGCACGGTCAAGACCGAGGCCGGCGTGCCCTTTGATCAGATCCGCGTCGACATCTACGACGCCGAGACCGACGCGTTCATCGTCTCCAAGACGACCGACGGCTACGGCTGGTTTGGCGTGGTCGATCTGGCGCCTGGCCGCTACAAAGCGATCGTCGACGGCGACCGCGTGTACGGTAACCGTGTGGCGGTCTTCACTGTCGAGGCCGGGCAGGTCACGGATGTCGAGCTGACGCCGCGCGATCGTGAAGCCAAGGCCAAGCGTCCGGTGAAGTCGGTCCAGGGCTTCGATCCGGGCGAGGCCGATGTTTATCCAAACGGCGAGCGCTAAGTTCGCACGAGATACGGGGCGGCGCTAAGCTGCCCCGTATGCATATAGTGTGAAGGAATCAGACCATGACTTCTTTGCTGGAACAAGAGATTCACAGCCAGCCCGAGGTGATCGCCCGGCTGTTGGATCAGCAGACCACGGCGGTATCGGAGATCGTCAATCAGCTGCCGTCCTTCGACTATGCGCTGATCGCGGCGCGCGGTTCGTCGGATCACACGGCGACGTATGCGAAGTATGCCTGGGCCGCGCTGACCGGCTATCCCGTGGCGCTGGCGACGCCGTCGCTGCACACGCTCTACGGCACGCCGCCGCGCATGGCAGGCGCACTGGTCGTCGGCGTTTCGCAGTCGGGACAGTCGCCGGATATTGTCGCGGTGGTCGAGGAGGGCAAGCGCCAGGGACGGCCAACGCTGGCGATCACCAACGATGGCAGCTCTCCGCTGGCCGCCGCCGCCGATCATGTGATCGAGCTGCACGCAGGAGTCGAGCGCAGCGTGGCCGCGACCAAGACCTACACCGCGCAGCTGACGGTGCAGGCACTCCTGGCGGCGGCGCTGAGCGGCAACGACGACCGGCTGGCCGAGCTTCAGCTGCTGCCCGAGGCGCTGGCGAAGACGCTGGAGGGCGCGGCCGAGGCGGCGCGACAGGCGGTGCGCTATCGCTACATGGAGTACTGCGTGGTGATCGGGCGCGGCTATAATATGGCCACGGCGTTCGAGCTGTCGCTCAAGCTCAAGGAGCTGACCTATGTGATCGCCAACGCCTACTCCTCGGCCGATTTCCGCCACGGTCCGATCGCGATGATCTCGGCGGGAGCGCCGGTCGTGCTGATCATGCCCTCGGGCGCGGTCTTCGACGATATGATCGCGCTGGCCCACGAGCTGCGCGATCGCAATGCCGAGCTGGTGATCGTCTCCGATCGCGAGGATGTGCGCGAGCTGGCGACAACCTTTTTGCCCATGGCCGGGACGCTGCCCGAGTGGCTGAGCCCGATCGCGTCGATCGTGCCGGGCCAGCTGCTGGCGCTGAATCTGGCGCAGGCCAAGGGCTTCGCCGTCGACACGCCGCGCGGCCTGAACAAGGTGACGTTGACACGCTAGGTGATTGCGGCGATCATGGGCGGGACGATCCCAAACATGGAGACGACAATGCTACATCATTACGCCGATGTCAACGGCATTCAGCTACACTATGTCACCGAGGGCAGCGGAAAGCTGATATAAGTTATAAGGAATATAGCTCATTTGCCTGCGACTGATACAGTAGTCGGGCATGTATCCGCACGGAGGGCATGGAATGAGCAGCATCCGCTGGGATCGATATGCCTTAGTAGCTACGCAGCCACATGCGCGAGCGTGGTTAGCTATTCAAGCTAACCTCGGTCTCGCGCCGAATACCATCGATGCTTATGGGCGTGCATTAGAAGATTTCTTCAACTTCAGTGCTCGTTCTACCATAGAACCAAATAGTGCTAAAGGCGATCATATTGCCGCCTATGTGCAGGATTTACGTGAGCGGCCAAGTAGGCGTGGTCGGAGCGTGCTTCGGATCGACTCGGGGGCAGGTCTCGCGAACGCAACGCTTCAACAACGTTTGACCGCCGTACGCTTATACTACGATTACCTCTTAGAAGAAGGTATCCGCACAGATAATCCCGTCGGTCGAGGTCGCTACACACCTGGAAAAGCGTTCGGCGGTCAGCGGAACCGAGGGCTTATTCCGCGCTATCATCAACTCCCTTGGATTCCAAACGATGAACAGTGGCAAACTATTCTTGGAGCGGTGCGAGGTGAAAGCTTACGTAATCGTATGATGTTTGCTCTTGCATACGATGCTGCCTTGCGAAGGGAAGAATTATGTTCTTTGGAAACAGGTGATATTGACCCATCCCAACGATTAGTACGCATTCGCGCAGAAACAACGAAGAATCGACAAGAACGAATTGTCCCATATTCGGAAGTAACTGGTCAGCTTTACCAGAATTACCTTCAACACCGAAGATCCTTAAGTCGAGGTCGAGGACCGCTCTTTTTGTCCGAGTCA
This sequence comes from Herpetosiphonaceae bacterium, assembly GCA_036402055.1. GTDB lineage: Bacteria > Chloroflexota > Chloroflexia > Chloroflexales > Kallotenuaceae > LB3-1. The sequence continues at coordinate 2,551 of DASWTQ010000082.1, read as the reverse complement.
CGACGCAATTGGGCTGCACCTATTTCTATCTGGACGTGGTCAAAGGTGATCTCTGATGTTGCATCTCGGGCGAACGTCGTTCAATTTACAACACATTCGTTGCGCCACCTACGTCTTACTGATCTCGCTCGTGCGAATTGGGATATTCATGACATTGCTACGTTTGCTGGACATCGCTGTACGGATACGACGCTCCTGTACATTCACCTAAGCGGTCGAGATCTCGCAGAAAAGCTTGCGCGCGGGATGGATCAAATCCATGCTTGGCGGATACGGATGATCGGCGAGGTGTTGCAATGAGCCTTAGAGCAACCGAACATGCCCCAATCGATGAACTGAACTCCTGGACGTGGCCTGTTGATCTAGCAGAGTATGATCAAATGCCAACATTGTATGCTGATGAGCTAGAAGCATTGGCTGAATTAGTCAGACTCTACGAGAAAGGCTGTCAGCGTTGGCCTCCCATTGTGCATACTGCACTCGCACGGATCTTACGACCGCTAAATGATGTATTGAATTCTGGTCATCCTCAACCCGCTGCTCGTTCAGCAGTGAATGGAACGCTTCTACGCGAGATGTATCATCGAAAGCAATCCTTTTGGGCATGGAATCATGACGATTGGGCGGAGATTATAAGAAATAAAAATGAAGACGGGCGAATAAAACAGCATATGATGGCAGTAGCTTATCTGCTGTGTGATTTTAGCGACTTACGTGTAGCTGGTATGTATCAACAATATCGATTTGCATGTCGAGTTTTTGGAAAAGAAATGGTCGATTTAGCAATCCAACGAGTTATGGGAGAGTATTTACGGTTAGGATACGCCGAGACGACAGCGAAAATGCTTGTTCATGCTATTGTAAGTGAATTATTGTTGGCTAATCGTAGTCCCATACTCGAAGCACTCACTGTTGAGCTTCTTGAACGTGTACGCTCAGGAGATCGAGCGATTGATATAAAGCAGTCAATCGTCGGTGTATCCCGAGCATTAGCAAGTTTAGGTGTTATAACTCGTCCTCTTGCTCCAGTTATAGCTGGTGGGGTGCATCGACAATCAACGAATCTTGCTCATTGTGCGCCTGATTGGTTACACTGGAGCCAACGATGGCGTGATACATCAACCTTGCCTGAACGGACGCGAAAAAATCAGTACAACCATTTGCTCAAAGTCGGGCGTTGGCTTGCCGAAGTTCATCCAGAGGCTGTCCATCCTGCGGAGTGGACACGAGAAGTCGCAGCAGAATGTGTCGCAGCGGTGGTCCGAATGACTGTTGGACAGTGGGTTGAGCATCGGACGGGATACGCAGCGACCGCAGCAGTGGGTAAGCCCCTTGCACCACGATCCAAGAACAGTATTCTGCAAGCTGTGCGCCTCTTCTTTCGTGACTGTCAAGAGTGGAACTGGATTCCACGTCGATTTGATCCCCAGCGGAGTTTAGCTACTCCACGCGCAGTTCGTTCGTTAATTGCCCCTGATCCCCGTATCTTGGCAGATGATATATGGGCAAAGCTACTCGGGGCGGGCCTTAATCTGACGGCGGAAGATCTACCAGCTCGCTACCCTGATCCACATGATTCTACAAAGCGGGTGCTAACGTATCCATTGGAAATGGTGCGAGCCCTCGTCATTGTTTGGCTTTTCGCCGGCTTACGAGCTGATGAAATCCGTCGCTTGAGAGTTGGATGTATTCGGTGGCAGCATGATGATGTGGTTATTCCAGGAACAGCAGAAGTTATACCGAAGGATGCAGTGTGTTTGCTTTCTATACCTCCTAACAAAACGAATACCGCATACACGAAACCCGTTGACTATGTGGTGGGGCAAGCGATTGCTCTATGGGAGCATCTACGACCAGAACAGCCCCCAGTATGCGACCCAAAAACAGCTGAATTCGTACATTTTTTGTTTTCGATACGGAGCATGTTGACGGGAAGAACCTATCTCAATGATACCGTTATTCCCATGCTGTGTCGAAAGGCGGGAGTACCGCAAAGTGATGCCCGTGGATTAATTACGAGTCATCGAGCTAGAGCAACGATTGCATCGCAACTCTTTAATTCTAAAGAACCTATGACGTTGTTTGAGTTGCAAGAGTGGCTAGGACATCGATCACCAGAAACAACTCAACACTACGCGAAAATTACGCCCACGCGACTTGCCAAAGCCTATGCAGACGCAAACTATTTTGGTCGGAACGTGCGAACGATTGAAGTTCTTATTGATCAGGATGCGGTTAAGAGTGGTGCCGTTACTCAAGGTGAGCCATGGATGTATTACGATCTGGGACACGGGTATTGCACATACGATTTTTTTGATCAGTGCCAACATCGTATGGCGTGTGCTCGCTGTGATTTCTATCGACCGAAAAACGCGATGCTCAGACTCTTGGAGGAGTCAAAAAGGCATTTGCTACATCTCAGACAACAAATCTCCTTAACCGATACAGAATTGGCCGCAATTGAAAATGATATGGCTGCGACAGAGAAACTAATCTCTGGACTGACTAATATTCCGACGCCAGCCGGGCCAACACCTCAACAACTGGCGAC
>DASWTQ010000081.1:0-31546 GCA_036402055.1 Herpetosiphonaceae bacterium | reverse complement strand
AAGGACAGGGGCAAGTAGCAGAATCTTCCAGCCTAAAAAGGCTACCATCACAGGATTGATTATGATTATATGGTTGATAGTGCTACGGATGTATGGAGCAATTGTATACTTGACTGTTAATCATTACAACCTTTATATTATCTTTAAGTGTAAGGTATTTAGAACGGATGTGCTATAATAGAATGGCAAGTTTGTTATGTATAATGGGATGTTGAAAGATGCCTGCTATAAATCCAGAAATCTTGATATGGGCGCGGGAAACGGCAGGTTTGTCACTTGAGGCTGCCGCACATTCACTTGGCTTTAGTAACACGCGCAATAAAACTGCAGCGGAAAAACTTGCCGTGTTTGAATCTGGTGAGGAAGAACCTAGCAGACAGTTACTACAGAAGATGTCCCAAAGATATCGACGCTCTCTATTAGCTTTCTATCTGAGTGCGCCACCAAAGCGAGGCGATAGAGGACAAGATTTTCGTAGTGTGCGGGGCGGACAAGCGGGTAGCGATAATGCATTGTTAGATACGCTTATCAGGGAACTCAAAACTAAGCAAAGTATTGTAAAATCCTTGCTAGAAGATGAAGAAGCTGAACCTCTACGTTTTATAGGCTCAATGCACATGGATGATGGTGCAGAGGCAGTCGCGCAAAGTATTCAATCCACAACTGGCTTTAGTCTCACGCGCTTTCGCGCGGCCAAAAACGGCGAAGATGCTTTTAGTTATCTCCGTAACCGGATGGAAGCTATTGGTATATTTGTTTTGCTAGCTGGTAATCTAGGAACTCATCATACAGCTATTCCCATCGAGATTTTCCGTGGGTTTGCGATTGCCGATTCGATTGCACCGTTCGTGGTCGTCAATGATCAAGACGCTACTTCTGCAAGGTGCTTTACCGTTCTTCATGAAGTGGTACATTTATGGCTCGGTACAACAGGTGTAAGCAGTACGTCCACAGAAACTCGCATAGAGCAATTCTGCAATGACGTAGCGGGAGAAGTCCTACTACCTACAGAAGAATTGCGTGAGTTGCACATCGTTCAATCAGTCCCTCTTAGTGATGCTCTCGCTATCCTCAACGAGTTTGCTACAGCCAGACATATCAGTCGTGCTATGGTTGCCTACAAACTCTTTCGTACCGGCAATATCAAAGAAGGGAAGTGGCGAGAGCTTGATACGGGCATTCGTCAGGAATGGGAAGAGTTGCAAAGGCAAGGCAAAGAAAAACGTTCCGAAGGCGGTCCAAGTTACTATGTTGTCCGTCGTCATCGATTGGGACCAGCGCTACTGAGTCTTGTAACACGGTCTGTAAATGAAGGAACGTTGACGCCAACAAAAGCGGGAAAGGTGCTTGGTGTCAAGCCTAGAAACGTAGATCCGTTATTGCAGGGACGTTCCATTAGAGGAGAATTGTAGTGCTGTATCTCCTTGATGCCAACGTCCTTATCACAGCACACAATTCGTATTACGCGATCGACAGCATTCCTGAGTTTTGGGAATGGCTGGTATATATGGGCCAAACCAACCAAGTAAAAATTCCCATTGAGATAATCGAAGAGATTCAGGAGGGAACTCACAACGATTTGCTTTACGATTGGATACGTGATCAGACCAACTTGGACGCCTTAACTCTCAATGAAGAAGTGGGTGTTGCCCAATTACAACAAGTAATTTCTAGCGGGTACGCACCTGATCTAACGGATGATGAAATCGAATTGATTGGACGCGATCCTTTTCTCGTAGCTTATGCCCTTGCAGGACCAGATCGTTGGGTTGTTACCACTGAGGTGTCAAAGCCTTCCAGAAGACGGCAAAACCGAAAGCTACCTGACGTTTGTAATGATTTTGCAGTTCATTGGTGCAATACATTCACGTTCATTCGCAATCTTGGCTTTCGCACTTCATGGAGAGTCTGAAATTTTAGCTATCATAGATGGTACGAACAATGTTACCATGTTGCTTGTGTACATTTAACAAGTAGCTATCGAACGGGAGAACAAGAAAACTAAAAAAACAAGCGAAAGAACAAGAGTCGGCTTCCTCTCCTAGGGCGAATGCCATCCCTAAAACGGTTCCGGCGGCCGGATACGATAGCCCAGCGCCCGAACCCACATCCACAGCGTGCTGCCGCCGATCCACACCAGCGCCGCGACCACCAGCGTCTGACCAAGCCGCCCGCGCCGCCACAGCAGCTCCAGCACCACGCCCGCGCCGATCGCGATCACCCAGGCGCAGAACGACAGCCAGCGCGTCGTGATCGTCGAGGAGGTGATGAACGGGATCGAGCCTTGAATCACCGCGACCGCAACCGTTCCCCAGAAGAGCCAGACCAGCACCTGCCCGCGCTCGCGCCGCCAGAGCCAGTAGCCGCCCAGCAGCGCCAGCGGCACGCCGATGATCGCATAGTGGGCGACGATGCCATCGCGCCACAGCGAGAGCGCCAGCGACTGCCAGCTGATCTCGGAGCGGCCACCCTGCACCGCGCCCATACCGCCCGCCCGAAATTCGGCCAGCTTGGTCAGGATCAGCCCCAGATAGGCCGAGTAGAACAGTCCCAGCGCCAACACTTCCGCGATCACAAACGCGATCGCCAGGCCATAGACCTGACGCAGCTGCGGCGAAGAGCGATAGCGCCACCAGAGCAGCGGCAGCAGCCCGGCGAAGAGCACCGAGATGTTGATGAACAGCCCGAAGTGGCCGAAGAAAACCAGACACAGCCCGATCGTGACCAGCGCGATGCTGCGAGGCCGGTCGAGCTGATGCCAGCAGCCGATCACCAGCGCGACGATCAGCGCGACGGCCTCCTGGGCGAAAATATGCGCCAGAAACGACCACCACAGCGCCATCATCGCGGGGGCCAGCAGCGCATACACGGTTGTCGCCAGCAGCGCTGCCCGCTCGTTGCGCAGCCCACGCAGCGCAATATAGGCGATCGGTAGGAGGCCCAGCGCGCCGAAGAGAGCGTCGAACCACTCGACGAGCGTTTGCGGCGCGATCGGCAGCAGACGCAGCGGAGCCAGCAGGACGTAGGTCGCCGAAGGATACGGAAAGTCGATGCCGCGATGCCGTGAGGTCAGCAGGATCAGCCCACGGATCACATCGGCCTGGCGATTCATATGAAAACCGAGATCGCCGACCATCGAGTCGGGGTAGAGCCGCCCGCCGTAGCGAAACAGCATCAGCCAGAAGGTCAGCAGCGCCACCAGCCGCACAAAGCGCGCTGACGGCTGCACGCCCAGCCGATGGGCGTAGCGCTCCATCAGCCACAGCGCCGCCGCACCGACGATCACGCCCCAGACAGCGCCAAGCAGCAGCGGCCCGCCAGCCAGCGCGTAGCGCAGCCGGTCGCCGTAGAGCGCGGCCAGCAGCAGGCCGATCAATGCCACGCCGCCGATCGCGGCGCTGGTTTGGGACAGGCACCAGCGACGGCTGACCGTCCAGGCGATCGGGAGCAGCAAGACCGGCCACAAGAGCGAGAGCGGCGGCAGTCGCAGCGGCTGATCGATTGGGCTTAGCTCAACTCCGGCGATCGGCGCGCCGAGCGTGCGTGGATCGTTGGGCGGCGTGAAGGCGGGCGTAGTAATCTGGATCAGGCCCTGCTGCGCGGCGTCCGGCGGCAGCAGCAGATGCAGCGTGCGCGCATTGGCCAGCGGCTGGCTGACGGTCATCTGGCCGCTGCTGAGATGGAGTGAGCCCGTGCCGGCAAGTGGGTTGGCCGTCGCGGGAAGCTGCTGCAAGCCGACGATGATGGCTTGCCGTCCGAGGCCGGGCAGCCGAATCGTGGAGCTGTCGCCGCTCCAGCGGTATGAAAGCTCGTCGTCGGTAGCGTGCTCGGGCTCGGCGGTATTCCAGCCCGCGATCAATGGCTGATCGCTGTGCCAGCCTTCCTCGTAGCCGATATTGATCGTGTAGCTGAGCGCTTGCTGGCTGACCGCAAACGCGAGTATGATGAATAAGCCGAGCAAGGCCCAGAGCGGCCACTCGCCCAGCGTAAGCAGCCAGGTGCGCAGAATCTTCGTGCTGCGGTGCCACGTTGAAGCTAACTGAAACACCGCGAGATTATAACAGAGACCGCGTGCGCGATCAGTCTCCCACAGCGGGCAAGCAGGTTTTTAGCGGAACTCGCTCAGTCGATGTGCCACGCTTTGCAGCGCGATCGTGTTGATCGAGTAATACTTCGCGCCGCGCTCGCCGCGCCGCACGTTCAACACCTTCATGTCGACCATCAGCTGAAGATGCCGCGAGACCGCCGACTGCGAGATGCCCAGCCGATCGACGATCTCCTGCGCGTACAGCTCGCGTCCGTTGAGCATCGCCACGATCATCAGGCGTGTTTTGTCGGCCAGCGCGGTGAGCGGATGATACAGATCTTCGATCTGTGGCCCTTCGGTTGGCTCGGTCACGGGCGTGCCCTGACCGTTGTAGAGGATCGTACCGGTCGAGTTGTGGAACAAAAACGAGACATACGGCCCGAGATACAGCGACGGCACAAAGCGCACACGCTCGATCTCCGCCAGGTGTGAGCGGATACGATCCGGCACTTGACGACCGGTGACGGCTGTAAACAGCGCGGTGATCTCGGCCGGGTAGCTGTGCCGCCGGTGGTACTCGACGCTCCGCAGCAGCTGGTCGCGCGTTTGATTCCATTGATCGCGATAGATGCGCTCCCAGAAGCGCTGAAGGCTGCTGAGCACCAGGTCTCGCCATTCGGTGGGCGCGCGCAGCAGACGGCTGGCGCGGGCGGCATCGACGGGCAGCGGCATCTGGGCCAGCACCGCGTCGAGCTGCTTCGGGTCGGCCAGCAGATCGGCGGCGCTGAGATCGGTGCTGATCTCATGGCGGGCGATGCTCTTCTCCAGAATCGTCTCAAGCATCCGCCGGCATGTCTCGTCGTCGAGCGCCGCAATCTCGTCAAAAAACGCCTCGACACTGTTGTGCGCAGCCGCTCCCGCACCCAGCAGCTGGTTAGCCAGCATCTCGACGACCGCCTGATTATAGCCCGTCAGGCGCAGGGCAAGGTCAAGATCCTGGCGCAGCCGGTTGGAAAGCGTCGAGTAAGCTTCCAGGAGCCACGATCCAAGTCCTTCGAACTCATGGACAACAATTGTAAGGCTGGCCGCCGACAGTAGCTCAAGGCCAAGCGACACTTGCCATTCAACTGTTACCGCTGGTCGTCCCCGTAGCAGCTCCGCCATAGATCGCCTTTCGCTCTTTGTATGCACGTATACCTATATGAGGGTAGCATACGGGTTAACGAACCGTCAAATACCAAATGCTGTTGTTTCAAGCTGTATGAGTAGCGGTCGTGATCGGTACCATTATTAATCGCTCAGCTCTCAACATCGATGGCGGTACTTTCTAAATGCCGCAGGATCGCATCTGCCTGCTGGCCGCTAAAGATGTCGTTGGCGCGGCCATGTTCGCTGAGGCCCGTCGTGTAAAACACGGTTATCTCCCGGTCGCGGCCCGGCTTGTGCTCGTTGATCTCAACGCTGGTGACATTATCGAGATTCAAAAAATAGGCTCCGACCTTGATCCAGCTCATTGTGGTATTCCTTCTGGTAGCTATATCCTGATCATAGCAGAAAAGATTGCCTTTTCAGGTCGTTATAATCGAGACTCAAGTGTAAAAGCTTCTATCTTTTGGCAGATGCGAATCTGTCCATAGATTTGGTATGATCAGCATGCAACCTTCTGCGAACCCCGGTCGTCAAAGCCGACAATGGCGCGCAGAGCGCAATGTTCAGGAGTGTAACAGTGGCCGAGCCAACAGCCGAATGTGTGCGACGGGCGCAGGCTGGCGACCCACAAGCCTTAACCGATCTGATCATGGGTCAGCAGCATTATGTGTATAGCATCGCCATGAGCGTGCTACATCAGCCGGAAGATGCTGCCGATCTAACTCAGGAAGCTTTTATTCGCTTGATGCGGGTGTTGCCGCAGTATAACGGCGAGAGCCGGTTTACCACCTGGCTATACCGATTGGTCGTCAATCTGTGCCGCGATGAGCTGCGACGGCGCGGACGACAGGTCCAATTCATTCAACCATCCGAAGACGACGAGCAGACGCTCAACCCGCTGGATACGATCGCGGACGACGATCGGGCCAGCGATCCGCTGCGTGCGCTCAACGATAGCGAGCTGCGGATCGCCGTTCGCCGGGCGCTGACTCAGCTGGAAGATCATTATCGTCTGTCGCTGACGTTATATTATTTCGAGGATCTCAAATACACTGATATTGCCGAGATCCTCGACGTGCCGCTCAACACCGTCAAAAGCTATATCCGCCGCGGCAAGGAGCGGCTGGCGACGCTGCTCGACGAGTATAATGAGAATAGCTCGGCACAGGAACGATCGGCAACGGCGTCTGCTTCGGCGCGACAGCCGCAGATTCAGCAGCGCTTTGCTTTAGGCAATGCTCGATAAGAAGAGGGAATCCCGATGGATTGCCAGACAGTTCGCACAGAAATTCATATCGAGCCAACGAACGCGGCGCTGAATGCACATCTAGAGTCGTGCGTTCGCTGCGCGGGTTACGCCGAGCATATGTCGCGGCTGGACGGCGTGCTGCGGGCTGAGCTGTTCGTTCCAGCGCCTGCCGCTGTCAGCGCCGAGCTTCAGGTGATTGCAGCGCGTCCGGCGCGCGTCGACGATCGCCTGGATCTCGCGGCGCGCGATGAGCTGCTGGTCGCGGTACCCGCCGATCTGACAGCACGCTTGCAGTCGCTGGTGGTGCAGCCGGCGCGGGCTAGATCGCCGCTGGACCTGGCGCTGCGCGATGCGCTGGTGCTCCAGGCACCGCCCGAGCTAACGGCGCGTTTGCAGGCCCTGGTGCCGCAAGCGGCGCCTGCTGTTGTGCCGGAGTTTGTTCCTGCGGTACGGCCTCGGCGCTGGGTTGTGGCGACGGTGTATTTTGTGACGGCGGCGCTGCTGCTGCTTTCGCTGATGTACGCCGGCCAGATCTATGGCCTGATGATCGATCAGCTTGGTCTCAACACCTGGCTCTCGGAGATCGCACGATTGCCGGCCGCGCTGCTGCAACAGCTCTACACCGCGTATCCACAGGCGCGAACCGTCGTCAGCACGCTGGTACGGATTCAACAGCCGCTGCAATGGCTGCTGATCGCGCTGGTAGTGTGGGCCGTCGTCGATATGAGCCAGCGACAAGGGCCGCGTGAAGGGCCGCGCGGGCAGCAGTTCGCCTAGTACAGAAAGTCTAGCTCGATCCAGGAAGTTCGTTCGATCAGCTGGTGCTGCGATTGGTCTATGCTACAGGCCATGCAGTCCCTGATCGACAACATCCTGGATTTGTTATTTCCGCCGCGCTGTGCCGGCTGCAAAAGCCGGGGCGCGCTGCTCTGCGCCGCCTGCCAGGCTAGCTGTCGCTTCGTGCCCGACGCGACGAACCGCGAGCAGCATCTACGCCTGAATAGCCCGTTTCTGCTTTCCACAGCGGGCGCGTATGTTTTCGAGGGCGCGATCCGCGAGGCCGTGCATACACTCAAGTACAATCGCCGCAAACGTATGGCGCAGCCGCTCGGCCAGCTGTTGAATCGCTACCTGGTAGCCCGTCCGATCGCCGTCGATGCGATTGTGGCGGTGCCGCTGCACCCGGAGCGGCTGCGAATGCGCGGCTTCAACCAGGCTGGCCTGCTGGCTCAACAGCTAGCGCGTCAGGCAGGCTTGCCGCTGCTCCCAACGCAGCTTGTGCGCGTGCGCCAGACCTCGCAGCAGGCTGATCTCAACCGGGCTCAGCGCCGCGAAAATGTTCGTGCCGCGTTTGCATGGCAAGCTTCAACGCCGCCACCGCAGCGCATCCTGGTGATCGACGATGTGCTGACAACCGGCGCGACCGTCGAGGCTGCTGCGCAGGCGCTCCATACGGCGGGAGCGCGCGAAGTTCATGCGCTGGCGCTGGCACGTGGATTGTGAAAAAGAGCATGCGGGAAAAAGTACACGGCAGCGCTAAGAAAAAGCGCTGCCGCTGTATTTAACGTGGTAGATCCGCCGTAGGAACGTATTGCATACGCCCTGGACATACGAAATTTTCCTACGGCGTGGTCGTCTCAGTGACTGCGGGCGCGGGCGCGGCGCTCTCCTCGGCAGACGGTGTTGGCGTCGGCGCGGTAAACGTCGGGCGCTCCTCGGAGGTCAGCATTTTGACGGCCCACCAGAGCTGCGAGTCCCTGGCCGACTCGGGGTCGGTTGGGCGGCGCTGCGGGAACTTAATCAGATACTGATCCTCTTGCAGGAACGGAATATAGTAGTCCGGCTCAAGTCCTTTTTTGTGGATCTCGACGCCGTTGGGCGTGAGCCAGTGCGCGATCGTGATCCTGGCGGAGGCACCCTCTTCCAGCGGCTCGATCGACTGGACCGAGCCTTTGCCAAAGGTTTTCTCGCCGACGATCAGCGCCCGCTTATGATCGCGCAGTGCTCCGGCGACGATCTCGGAGGCGCTGGCCGAGCCGCCATTGACCAGCACGATCAGCGGAACATCCAGCGCATCGGCCGCTCCGCTATCTCGCTTGACATCCAGATTTTCGATCCTGCCGTCGCTGAACTCTTCTTGCAGCGCGACGCCACTCGGCACGAACCGGCCAATCATCTCGCGGCCCGAGGTAAGCAGGCCACCGGGATTGTTGCGCAGATCCAGGATTACGCCTTTGGGCTGCTGCGCCATCAGGTTGTTGAGCTGCCGATCCAGCTCGCCGGTCGTGGTGTCTTTGAACTCGCTGGCCTGTACGTAGCCGACGTTGCCGTCCAGCAGATAGGAGCGCACGCTGATCAGCGGCACGGCATCGCGCACGATCGACAGCTCAAGCGTCTGATTGCTCGACTCACGGAAGAGCGTTAGCCTCACGGAAGAGCCCTGGGGACCGCGAATCAGATCCGCCGCTTTGCGCGCTGCCTCGGTTCCTTGCAGGCCGTCCAGATACGCAGCCATATCGGTATCGTCGACCTTGAGAATCTGATCGCCGGCCAGCACGCCCGCTTTCTCGGCAGGAGACTCCTCGATCGGCGACAGGATCAGCAGTTTGTTGTCTTTGTGCTCGACATACGCGCCGATGCCCTCGATCTTCCCCGAGATCCGCTCGCGGGTCTCCTCGGCTGCCTGTGGCTCCTCAAAGAACGTGTAGTCGTCGTCCAGCGATTTCAACATGCCCTCGATCGCGCCGTAGGTCATCTCGCGATAATCGAGCGGCTCTTTGTGGTAGAACTTGCTGTCGACCAGATTCCAGACCTGCCAGAACACCTTGAAGTCAGCCTCGGCTTTTTCGGGAGTGCTGGCCTGCGCGGCGCCGGTTGAGCTTGCCACCGCCACCTGTGGCAATCTATTGCCCCAGCGCTGTGCCACGACAATGCCGCCCACAAACGCAATAATCGCGATCAGACCTGATACCAGCGCGCCAGCAACGATCGCGCGAGATGTTCGTACCATGCCCTACTCCTAACCAAAAACGGGATCAAGGGTTGCACGTCCATTATACCGAGCAAGCCGCTGATCCCGCTGTGTGTTTACTATGTTGTATCGCAACCTTTAGTCAAGATCGCCGTGCATAAAGAGCACTGCCGCCGCCGCCGCCACCGGCGCGGTCTCGGCACGCAGGATACGCGGCCCCAGCGAGGCGAGGTCCAGCCGGTACATCACGGCCGTCGCCAGCTCGCTTTCGGTGAGACCGCCCTCGGGGCCGCTCAGGAGCGCGATCGAGAAGGGCGCTTCTTCCGCCGGTGGTCGCGATTCGTCGCCGCCGATCAGGGAGCGCAGGCTCGATCCGCCGCTGCCTTCCCACAGCACAAACGCCCGCGATCGCCGGGCCGCGTGGTCGCAGGCGGTATCGAAGAGCATCGCCGGCAGCAGCTTGGGCAGCTTGGCGCGGCGTGATTGCTCGGCGGCCTCGCGGATGATCCGCTCCCAGCGCTCGATCTTGGCCGCGCCGATCTCGGCGATGTCGTCGATCACGCTGCGCTGGCAGACGACCGGCACGAAGGCGCTCACACCAAGCTCGGTGCCTTTTTGCAGCACCCACTCGAAGCGCTCGCCACGCAGCAGCGCGACATACAGCGTCAGCTTGAGCTGAGGCTCGGTCTCGGCCAGGCTTTTGCGCTCGATCGCGCCGCTGATGTAGCCGCGTCCGATCTCGTCCAGCGCCACGACGTACTCCCAACCGCTGTTGTCCAGCAGCGTGATCTGATCGCCCGCGTTGAGCCGCAGCACTGTGGAGAGCTGGTGGATCAGCGCCGGATCTTCGATGCGGGCCACGCGACCTTGCAGCACCTCGGGCGCGACGAAAAAACGGTAGGTGTTGCTGTCGGTCTGCTGCCGGCGGCGATTCTCGGCTGGACGTTGACGGCGCTTCGCCATAAATAGTGATCACCTTTGTATGCAGGCCCTCACCCCCGGCCCCTGCCCCGAACCTCGGCCGGCTGCACCCAGAGGGTACCCGTCGGTTGCGATAGGAGAGGGGTGACGCGCAACGACGGGGGTGAGGGCCTGCCTTCTACGCGCGGCGATGAGCCAGCGCCACCCAGTCGCCCTCTTGCATGCGCTCGATCGGCTGCAAGCCCGCCGCCTCGAACGCCGCCACAACATCCGCCTCGCGATCGGCGATGATACCGGAGGTGACCAGCAGTCCGCCGGGCTTGAGCGCTCGCTGGAGATAGGGCGCAAGCAGCACATGCACATTCGCTAGAATATTCGCGACGATCAGATCGAACTCGGCGTCGGGCTCGAACGCGACCGGCCCTGCGGTGCGCGCTCCTGCCGTGCGCTGCTTGATCGCCCAGTCGCTGCCGAGCCAGTGACCAAGCTGAGCGCCCGGCCCCAGGCTGCCCTCGACGGTAGTGACCACGGCCTCGACCTGGTTGCGCGCGACATTTTCTTCGGTCGCCTGCACCGCGATCGGATCGTTGTCGATCGCCAGCACGGGCTGCGCTCCCGCCTTGGCCGCCGCGATCGCCAGAATGCCGGAGCCGCAGCCGAGATCCAGCGTGCGCGCGGTGGGCTGGACGTAGCGCTCAAGCAGCAGCAGACACAACTGCGTCGTCGGGTGCAGGCCGGTGCCAAAGGCCATGCCTGGATCAAGATTGAGGATCAGATCATCGGGCTGCGGTGTGTACTCCAGCCACGAGGGCACGATCACGAAGCGCTCGCCGATGCGCCGGATCGGGTAGTGCGCCTTCCAGGCATTGGCCCAGTCTTCTTCTTCCAGCTGCCGCACCTGAAGCTCGCCGACCGGCCGCATCATGCCCAGCGCCCAGAGCCCTTGCTCAACTCGGGCTCGCGACTCCTCGGCGTACTCGTCGAGCGGAATGTATGTGCGCACTACTACCGGCCTGGCCGCGTCGATCGTGTACTCCGGGCCGTCGGGCGAGCCCACAAATGGCTGGTCGATCGCGACGCCCTGGTTGTAGCCGACCTGCGCGAACAGCTCGGTGACGGACTCGATCGCTTCTTGTTCGATCTCAACACTCAGCTCAAGCCAGCTCATGCTTTACCCCATCGCCAGGTGGTGCCCTGCGCCGAATCTTCCAGAATCACGCCCAGCGCCGTCAGCTCGTTGCGCACCTGATCCGCCAGTGCGTACTGCTTGGCCTTGCGCAGATCGGCGCGCAGCTTGATCAGCAGGTCGATAAACGGCCCGGCCTCTTCACCGCCGCGCGCCTGCTCTTTAAGCTCCAGCCCCAGCACCCCGGCGATCTCGCGGAATGTGGCCTGCGCCTCGGCAAACGGCTCGCCGCCGACGCCGGCATCACGGGCCGTGTTGATCGCCTTGACCATGTCGAAGAGCGCCGCCGTCGCGCCTGGGCCGTTGAAATCGTTGTCCATCGCCGCTTCAAATTTCTGCCGCGCCTCGGCGATCGCAGCAGTTAATGTTTCGACCGCAGCTCCGTCTGTGATCGATCCGCTCGACGGACGCAGCGCGCTCATCAGCCGCTCCAGCTTGCGCTCGTTCTCGGCCACAACGCCCGCGTCGTACATCAGCGGCGCGCGGTACGGCGAGGCCAGCACCATCAGCCGCAGCACATCGGCGGGATGCTCGGCCAGGAAATCGTCGATCGTCACCAGGTTGCCCAGCGACTTCGACATTTTTTCCAGCTCGCCGCTGGCCGAGCGCATCTGAAGCATGCCGTTGTGAACCCAGTAGCGCACAAAGGTCTGCTCGGTGGCGCACTCGCTCTGCGCCATCTCGTTCTCGTGATGCGGAAAGATCAGATCGTTGCCGCCGCCGTGAATATCGATGCTCGGCCCTAGCTCCTTCAAAATCATCGCCGAGCACTCGATATGCCAGCCGGGCCGTCCTCCTCCCCACGGGCTATCCCAGGCCGGCTCTCCAGGTTTCGCGCCCTTCCACAACGCGAAATCCAGCGGATCGTCTTTGCGCTCGTCGGGAGCGATGCGCGCGCCTGAGCGCATGGCGTCGATGCTGCGATGCGAGAGCTTGCCGTACTCCTCGTCGGTGCGCACGCGGAAATACACATCGCCATCGGCGGCGTAGGCGTGGCCGCGCTCGATCAGCTCCGAGATCAGATCGATGATCTCGGTCATTGTGGTTGTGGCGCGCGGATACGCAGTCGCAGGCAGGATATTGAGGTCGGCGACGTGCCGGTGCCAATCGTTGATGTACTGCTCGGCCAGCGCGATCGGATCGCGGCCCTCGGCGTTCGCGCGGTTGATGATCTTGTCGTCGACATCGGTAAAGTTCTGCACGTGCGTCACGTCGTAGCCGCGATAGTGCAGGTAGCGCCGGATGATGTCGAAGACCAGCGCCGACATGCCGTGGCCGATGTGGGCTTTGTCATAGACCGTTGGGCCGCAGACATACAGCTTAACTTTGTTGGGCTCCAACGTTTCAAACGGCTCAACCGTGCCGGTCTGCGTGTTATACAGTTGAATCGGCATAGATTCCTCTTGTTAGATGCCCCACCCCGGCCCGCCGTCATAGTCGCCGTTGGTGTTGAGCGTTGCAAACAATGATTCGGGCATGTCGTGAAATTCCCGGTGATGCGCGTGGTGACCTTCGATCTCGTCTTCCAGCTCCATGATCCGGCCTTCCAGCTCCAACACCTTGTCGTGCAGCGATTTGAGCATCGCGCCCTCGGGATCGGGCAGCTGCTCCACCCGCCGCGTCGCGCCGGTCTCGGGGTCGCGTGTGGCCACGATGCGCGCCGGCACGCCGACCGCTGTGGAATGTGGCGGGACGTCTTTTACTACGACTGCGCCGCCACCTACACGCGCGCCATCGCCGACAGTGATCGCGCCCAGCACCGAGGCTCCCACGCCAACCACCACGTGATCGCCCAACGTTGGATGGCGCTTGCCGCGCTGCTTGCCGGTACCGCCCAGTGTCACGCCCTGATACAGCGTGACATAATCGCCGATCTCGGTGGTCTCGCCGATCACGACGCCCATGCCGTGATCGATGAAGAAGCCGCAGCCAATCGTCGCGCCGGGATGAATCTCGATGCCGGTAAAAAAGCGCGCGGTCTGCGATAAGAGCCGGGGCACGAACGGAACCTGGTTCTGCCACAGCCGGTGCGCCAGGCGATGGATCAGGATCGCGTGCAGGCCCGGATACAGAATAATCTCGAACACATTCCGTGCGGCGGGATCGTTACGTACGATTGCACGAAAGTCTTCGCGAAGCATCGAATATGCGGAAAAGATGGACATACAAAAGCCTCCCAGTAGGGCAGAACCGGCGTCACTGACACGGTGCTGCGCTTAGCGCAGAAAAGGGGTGCCGCACACACGACACCCCGAACGACACGCGCAGAAGGTATTCCGCCGCTGCTTACTTAAGGAGGCTATCAAAAATGCTGGTTTGTGCACAATCACATCCACAGACATTCCACACGATGATGTGCTAGGCTGCATCGCTTGCAGGGCTGGCCACCGGCTCGCTTTTGGTCTCGGTCTTGGTGCTGTCGCCGTCGCTGCTCGCTTTGCTGTCGCCGTTGCTGGTTTTGCTTTCGCCATTGCCATTGCTGGCGCTAGAACCGGATCTTTTATAATCGTTGATATGCCAGCCCGAACCTTTGAAAACAATTCCGGCCGGCTGGAAGATCCGACGAACATTCTTGGCGCAATTCGGACAAGTGCGGATTGGCTCGTCAGAGATTTTTTGAAACTTCTCGAATTGATGCCCGCACGCATCACAGCCATAAACGTAGGTCGGCATAGAGCCTTATTCCTCCACGATCAAGAGTCTTGAATATCCTCTCATATTGTACCGCGCTGTTTACGGAATGCCAATCGCTTTTGGACGTTTGGGGAGCGATGGCCTGCGCACGGCTGATGCCGCAGTGCTTCCGTTTTTACCCTTCGTGGCATACCAACTGCTGGTCAATAGTAGGCCAAACGCCGATCCGTTTACAGCCGGGAAAGAGAGGAGTGTAGGCCCGAGTCTGTATTGAACCGGATTGTGTTGCAGATGGTGATAGGTGTATCGGATGCTACGTTAACATCAACGACGATGTTGCGTTGTTGGCTCTAGAGGCCAGCGATGACCGCTCACAGTAGCATGGCCGTCGACAACAACGTTGCAGCATTTCGTAGGAGCAACTTCATTGATAGGTAAAGGAACCCACGCGCTCAGCACATCGTTGTTGCTTGCGCGGCTGGGCAAGGTGGCACTGACGCCACCCAGCGAGCAGCAGCTGGTCGAGCGGCTGCTCGTCGCGGCGACCGACATTGGCTGTCGGTCGACGGATTTGGTTAAAGCCATCTATGTTGGCCTAAAACTTCATCTACGGGTGTGTCTCTATGGCCCGGCACGTGACCGCACCATGGCGCTCTTCGAGTCGCTGGTCACGACTGTTATCGGCGCAGGCAGCGATCAAGTGCTGCATCTGCACGGCCCGATCGGCGGAGACGAGGTCGCCCAGCGCTTCGCGGCTATTCGCATCGGCGATTTTGTCGGCAACTTGATCGAGCCGATCGAGCAGGGCAAGGCCTGGTTTATTCTGATCGATACACCCGGCGATCCAACGATGACGCTGCGCTGGGTCGAGCGTGAGGTCGCAGCAACGTTGCGCGCCGGCGGTCGCTGTGGACATATGTTGCCGGCGAATCTATTTATTCTGATCTCCGCCGGGGAAGCGCCGTCACAGCCGCAGCGCTGCTGGATGGCGCTGGCAGCGCCGGAGTGGGCAGACAGCATGTATCAGCCGCAGGTCGAGCCGCGCGTACCGCCGGTTGGCTACCAGCGCCAGCTGCTGGAAAATCAGCTCACCGGCCCGGCCTACCGGTCGCGATTACGCCGAGTACAGAGCGCGCTGAAGCTGCTACCCGATGTCGGCGGGCTTTCATCCCAGATGGCGCGGCGCTGGCTGGCTGCAAGCGTCGATGACCAGCAGCGCGGAGTCTGGATCGCCTCTGACCCGACGGCAAATGCTCGTCACGCGTTGGAGGCGCTGGAATCGCTGCATATGGCGCACTCTTGTTCCATCTAAGCTTTCTGCGCTATGCTATGGCCTGTAGCGCGGATCGTATTTGACAGTGACTACAGGCCATGCTACTATCGGACCCCAATTAGTCGTATTGCGGCCCGAATTCAGTTGAGTTGGTGTATGAGACGAGCGCGACCAGCTAATAACCGGGCAGTTGTACACGATGCCTCCACCCGCTACGATGAATTAGGTTTTCTTTTGCGTCGTACATCTCTACCCGACTCAAGCAATTCAGTGGTCTCCGAGCGCTGGAATCGTCTGGCGCAGCGTATTATTGCCTACCAACAGCTACAAGCGTTGATCGCGCAGATGTCCGCGCATGGATCAGAGATGCGTCGATCTGCGCTGCTTCTGCGGGCCTGGTCATCTTTGACCTCGCCGATCGCCTAGTGAGTTCGCTATGGTCTCGTTGAGACTGAAAGGAGCATACCTGCTGATTGTTTGAGACTTCACTAACCGTTAATGCAATACCTGACGGTATGTCCTGATGTGTCCAATACTCATCGTATAAGGAGCAGAGTATTCATGAATCTGCGAGGCTGGAAAAAAACCTACTCATGGCTACTGCTTGTAGCTTTGATCCTGCCCATCCTTGCCGCCTGTGGTGGCACCGCTACGCCTGGCGCCAGCCCGGCCGCTTCGCCCGCTGGATCGACCGCCGCTTCGCCGGCTGCGTCACCAGCAGAATCACCAGCAGAATCACCCGCTGCTTCAGCTTCGCCGGATGCTTCACCGGCTGAGTCGCCTGCTGCCTCACCCTCCGGCAGCACGGGCAGCACCGGCGGCGACAACGTCCTGCGCATTGGCCTGACCACCTGGCCCGATACGCTCGATCCGCAGAAGGCCTCCTTCTCGCAGGAGCTGGCGAACCTGGGCCTGATCTATGAGGGCCTGACCGGCCTGAATAAGGATCTGGAGACGGTTCCGGCAGCCGCCGAGAAGTGGGAGTACAACGACGACGCGACGGCGGTCACCTTTACGCTGCGCGCCGACCTCAAGTACAGCGATGGCTCGCCGCTGACGGCGGAAGATTTCGTCAAGGCTGTGTATCGCACGCTTGATCCGAACCTTCCCGGCGACTATCAGACCTCGATCTCGATGATTCAGGGCGCTGACGACATCATCAGCACCGAGGTTCCGACCGGCACCGACACGCTGGAGAGCAAGTTCGAGGCGCTGGGCGTGAAGGCTGTCGACGAGCGCACGATTACCTTCAACCTGACCCAGCCGACGCCGTACTTCCACACGCTGGCTGGCCTGTGGGTTATGTACCCGGCCAAGGACGATCTGGTCAAGGCGGGCGGCGCGCAGTGGTACGAGAACCCCGAGAACCACATCGGCAACGGCCCGTGGAAGGTCACCACGATCGATCGCGGCAACAACCTGATCGCGTACGAGCCCAACGAGAATTATTGGCAGGGTCGGCCGAAGCTGGACGGCGTTGAAGTTCGCTTCATCGACGATCTGGCCGTGGCGCTCCAGGCGTACAAGAACGGCGAAGTCGACATGATCGAGCCCGATGCGAACGATGCGCCCTCGCTGCGCACCGATCCGCAGCTGAGCCAGGAGTTCAAGGAATATCCCGGCTCGTGCACCTTCGTGCTCGCGTTCAACCTGACCAAAGAGCCGTTCGGCAACCAGAAGCTTCGCGAGGCGTTCGCCTATGCCTTCGATCGCGAAACGTTCGTCCGTGACGCGCTGCAAGACACCGAGGCCGCGACCCTGACCTGGATTCCGCCAGGATTCCCCGGGTACAAGGAAGGCGAGACCCGCTTTGGCTTCGATGTCGAGAAGGCCAAGGCCGCGCTGGCCGAGGCTGGCTTCCCCGAGGGCCAGGGCCTGCCGGAGATCAAGGTTAGCTATCCCAGCAACAACCCGGCAACCCAGGCGCGCGTCGAGTACATCATCCAGATGTTGCAGAACAACCTGGGTGTGACGCTGGTGCCGGAGCCGGTCGAGAGCACGACGCTGACGAACCTGCGCAAGGACGTTTCGACCTATCCGCAGATGCTGTATCGCGGCGGCTGGTGCGCGGACTATCCTGATCCGCAGAACTGGCTGAGCGTCTACTGGCACTCGCGCAGCAACTTCGCCCGCAACATCGGCTATAAGAACGATGAGCTGGACGCGCTGCTGGACAAGGCCGACGTCGAGACCGATCCTGATACCCGCTTCGAGATGTACCAGCAGGCGCAGGATATGGTGGTCGCCGACCAAGGCGAGATTATGCTGTCCAACAACAAGAACACCTACCTGGTGAAGCCGTACGTCAAGAACGTGGACTTCACGCCGCAGGACTCGGCGTTCCCTGGACAGGAGACTGGCTTGCTCAACGTTACCATCGAGCGATAGCGCGTAGTCGGTCTGCGCTGGCACGTTTTATGAAGGTGCCGGTGTGATAGATGTACCGGCCGGGTTCGTCAAACAGACTTGACGAGCCCGGTTGGCACACAAGGAACCTAACGATGATTCGTTTTATTATTCGTCGTCTGCTTTGGATGATCCCGGTGCTTTTCTTTGTGTCGCTGGTGACATTCTTCTTGATGCACCAGGCTCCGGGTGGTCCTTTCGATCGCGAAGATAAAAACGTTGACCCGGCGACCGTGGCTGCGCTTAATCGGGCCTTTGGTCTGGACAAGCCGCAGTATATCAATACGGGCGCGGTCAGTGCCGCCTGGAACCAGGGCGTTCGTAATCCGATCAGCCTGGGCCGTGCGTTTGTCGATAGCCAGTACGGCAACTATATGATCAAGGCTGTGCAGGGCGATCTTGGGCCGTCGTATCGCCAGCGCGGCAAAAATGTGCAGGATATTATTCGTCAGCAGTGGCCGTACTCGGCGCGGCTGGGCCTATTTGCGCTGATCTTCGCGGTGCTGGTCGGTGTGCCGCTCGGCGTGATCGCGGCGCTGCGTCAGAACACGATCATCGACTATGCCAGCCTGTTCTTTGCGACGGTTGGTGTCTCGCTGCCCACATTTATTACCGGCCTGCTGGTGTTGATCATCTTTGGCACGACGCTCAAGTGGATCAATATCACCACCAACGACTGGAATACGTGGAAGCCGTATATCGCGCCGGGGCTCGTGCTGGGCATGCTGACGATGTCGTTTATTACACGCATCACGCGCACCACGATGCTGGAGGTCAAGCGCCAGGATTATGTCCGTACGGCGCGGGCCAAAGGTCTGGCGGAAAATGCGGTGATCGTGCGGCATATGCTGCGCAATGCGCTGATTCCGGTGGTGACGCTGCTTGGTCCGGCGCTGGTCGGCCTGATCACGGGCTCGGTGATCACCGAGGGTATCTTTAGCATTCCCGGCATTGGCGGCTACTTCGTCGACTCGATCGCCGGTCGCGATTACTCGATGATCATGGGCACGACGCTGATCTTTGCAACGCTGACAGTGCTGGCGAATCTGTTCGTCGATCTGAGCTATGGCTTCTTAGATCCGCGCATTCGTAATCAGTAGGGCTTCCTCGGGAGCCCAGGTTCAAGGACACGTATTGAGTCTCGAATGGCCCGTAAAGCGCGTAGCGTGCAACGTTGCGTCATTCACAATTCGTGGTTGAGGTAGAACTATGGCAACAACAGCTTCTCGAACTGCGATGGGACAGGAGGATCGGACGCTTTTAGCGCGCGCGCCTCGTAGCCTGTGGAGTGACGCACGGCGGCGCTTGTTGCGGAATAAAGCGGCGGTAGCCGGTCTGATCTATATCGCGCTGCTCGCCATTATTGCGATCGCCGCTCCCCTGATCGCGCCGCATCCTCCGCTTCAGATTTATCCCGGCAATACCTACCGGCAAGCCGCCTGGATTGAAACGCCCAATAATCCGCGCACGAGCGGATCGTGGGATTATCCGCTGGGCACGGATGCGATCGGACGCGATGTGTTGAGCCGTCTGATCTTCGGCACCCGAACCTCGCTGGTCGTCGGCTTTATTCCGATGGTGCTTACACTGGTGATCGGCACGACGGTTGGTCTGATCGCCGGCTACCGTGGCGGCTGGGTCGATACGCTGCTGATGCGCATTGCCGATATTGTCTTTTCCTTCCCATCGCTGCTGTTCTTTATTATTGTCATGTCAGCGCTCAAGAATACGCCGATCGGCAAAGTCTGGAACGGCTTTTTGATCCTTTTTGCGGCGCTCTCAGTCGTGGAGTGGGTCGGCGTGTCGCGGCTGGTCCGTGGACAGATCTTGTCGCTCAAGGAGAAGGAGTTCGTCGAGGCGGCGCGAACGATCGGCGTGCGCAACCATAATATTTTGCTGCGCCATCTGCTGCCGAACTCGCTCGGCCCGATCATCGTCGCGGGCGCGTTCATCGTTCCCGGCGCGATCATCACCGAGGCGGTGCTCTCGTATCTCGGTATCGGTCTGCCGCCGGCGACAAAAGCTGGCGCGCTGTTCCCGGTGAGCTGGGGCAATATGATCCTTGACGGTAAGGGCGCGCTCCAGGCGCAGCCGTGGCTCATGATCGCGCCGGCGGTCGCGATCGCGTCGATCACGCTGGCCTTTACCTTCCTGGGCGACGGCCTGCGCGATGCGCTCGATCCGCGTCAAAATCAATAACTCCGCGCTGAACCGTTAGCGCCCGGATGACAGACTTGTACCGTTTTGGGAGTTTGTATGCCACCTCTTTTGGAAGTGAAAGATCTCCGCACCCACTTCTACACGCAAGACGGCGTGGTGAAGGCGGTGGACGGCGTTTCGTTCTATGTCGATAAAGGCGAGACGCTCGGCATCGTCGGTGAGTCGGGTTCGGGCAAGTCCGTGACGTCGCTCTCGATCATGCGGCTGATCCCAAGCCCGCCAGGGAAGATCGCCGGTGGCCAGATTTTGTTCGACGGCGACGATCTTCTGAAGTACAGCGAAGACGAGATGCGGCATATTCGCGGTAAAGATATCGCGATGATCTTTCAAGATCCGATGACCTCGCTCAATCCGGTGCTGACGATCGGGCGCCAGATCACGGAGTCGCTTGAGCTGCACATGAAGATGACCGGCCGCGAAGCCCGCAATCGCGCCACGGAGCTGCTGGCGATGGTGGGTATTCCTTCGCCGGAGAAGCGTCTTGACGATTATCCGCACCAGTTCTCGGGCGGTATGCGGCAGCGCGTGATGATCGCTATGGCGCTCTCGTGCAATCCGCAGCTGTTGATCGCCGACGAGCCCACGACCGCGCTGGACGTGACGATCCAGGCCCAGATCCTTGAGCTGATCGGTAAGCTGCAAGAAGAGCTGGGCATGGCGGTGATCATCATCACGCACGATCTGGGAGTCGTGGCGGGCATGGCCGATCGCGTCAATGTGATGTACGCCGGACGTGTGATCGAGGAAGGGCCGACCGAGCAAATCTTTGCCGATCCGCGTATGCCCTACACCATCGGCCTGCTCCAGTCGATCCCGCGCCTTGACGAGGAGCGCGGCCACAAGCTCGATCCGATCCGTGGCCTGCCGCCGGATTTGATCAATCTGCCGCCGGTCTGCCCATTCTCGCCACGCTGCGACTATGTCCAGGATGCGTGCTACCAGCAGGTGCCGCCGCTGCGTCCGGTGGCTGCTAATCAGCGTGCCGCGTGCCTGTTCGATATTCACGCGCCGTGGCTCAGCCAGCAGAACGGCGATGGCACTGCCCAGGTTCGCAAGCGGGCTGCTGAGCAGACAACCTAGTAGCCTGGGCGCGGCTTTGAGGCGCTCCTACGATCTGTCTCGTCGTGTGCGCGCAGGTCGCCGATCAGGTTTTCACTGCGTCTCAGCTATAAATAACCGTTAGAAGGATAGAGTGGATGAGCAACGCCCAAACAAATGGCAGCCCGCTGCTCGAAGTGCGCGATCTCAAAATGTATTTTCCGATCACGCGGGGCATCGTCTTTCAGCGTCAGGTTGGAGCCGTTAAAGCTGTCGACGGCATCAGCATGACGATCAAACGCGGCGAGACGCTGGGATTGGTGGGCGAATCCGGCTGCGGCAAGTCTACCGCCGGTCGCGCCATTTTGCAGCTGTACAAGCCGACCTCCGGCGAGGTGATCTTTGATGGTCGCGATCTCACGAAGCTGAACGGCAATGATATGCGCCGTACGCGCCGTGACGTGCAGATGATCTTTCAGGACCCGTACGCCTCGCTGAATCCGCGCATGACTGTTGGCGACATTATTGGCGAGCCGATCAAGGTGCATAACCTGCGCAAAGGCGCCAAGGCCGTTCGCGATCGTGTGCAGGAGCTGCTCCAGCTAGTCGGTCTGAATCCGTACTTCATCAACCGCTATCCGCACGAATTCTCCGGCGGCCAGCGGCAGCGTATCGGTATTGCCCGCGCGCTGGCGGTGGAGCCGGACTTCGTGGTCTGCGACGAGCCGGTCTCCGCGCTCGACGTGTCGATCCAGGCGCAGGTGATCAACCTGCTCGAAGATCTGCAAGATCAGCTCGGCCTGACCTATCTGTTCATCGCGCACGGCCTGAGCGTGGTCAAGCATATCAGCGATCGCGTGGCGGTGATGTATCTGGGCCGGATCGTGGAGCTGGCCGACAGCATCGAGCTGTATCGGCAGCCGCTCCATCCCTACACCCAGGCGCTGCTCTCGGCGGTGCCGATCCCCGACCCGGTGATTGAGAAGAAGCGCCAGCGTATCATCTTGCAGGGCGACGTGCCGAGCCCGATCAATCCGCCGCCCGGCTGCCGCTTCCACACACGCTGCCCGATCGCGATCGACAAGTGCCGCGTCGAAGATCCGCCCTTCATCGACTACGGCGGCGGTCATTTTGCGGCCTGCTGGCGCGCGCGTGAGGTCAACGAGCTGCTGCCCAACCAGGCGTCAGAGGCGGATGTCGCGAATAAGACGGGCGCGCCGGTTGCGTAAGAAGAACCAAGAACCAAGAACCAAGAACCAAAAGACAAACAAAGAACAAAGAGCAGAGAACAAAAACAGTACATCTATTCCCCTCTCCTATCGCAATGGGAGAGGGGCTAGGGGTGAGGGCCTGAAACCTTGTAGGCCGAGGGCTAAGAACCAAGGATCGCTGCGATTCTTGGTTTTTTGCTGCGCCTGGCAGTTTCCGAATGAGGATAGGTGAATTTGTTATAATACGCAAGTCTGTTCTAACTAAACACGAGCCAAAGATCAAGAAAACGAGCAAATACGAACATAGTACTGTTTTATGAACTCACTTTTTGTTCTTTTGTTTCTTTGTTCCTTTGTTCTGCCTATTAAGGACTGCCGATGGTTCCCGAAAAGCTTCAGCTGCGGAATTTTATGTGTTACGGCGAGGATGTTCCGCCGCTACAATTTGCCGGGCTGCATGTCGCGTGTTTGTCCGGCCAGAACGGCGCGGGAAAGTCGGCGCTGCTCGACGCTTTGACCTGGGCGCTGTGGGGTAAGGCCCGCGCCAAAAGCGACGACGATCTGATCACGCTCGGCCGCGAGGAGATGGAGGTCGTGCTTGAGTTCTTGCTCGACAATCAGCCCTACCGCGTGATCCGGCGGCGTAAGCGCGGCAAACGCGCCGGTGTGACGACGCTCGATTTTCAAGCGCGTGAGCGCGACGGCTCCTGGCGCAGGCTCTCCGGCGATACGATCAGCGAGACGCAGGCCGAGATCAACCGTGTGCTGCGCATCGAGTACGATACGTTTATCAACTCGGCATTTCTGATCCAGGGTCGCGCCGATGAGTTCACCGGCCGCAAGCCCGCCGAGCGCAAGCAGGTGCTGGCCGATATTCTTGGCCTTGCCGAGTATGAAGATCTGGAGCGCCGGGCAAAAGATATCGTCAACGAGCGCACCAAGGATCTCGACGTGGTCCAGAGCTATATCGTGCGGCTTCAGGCCGAGGTCGAAGAGCGGCCGGTGCTTGAGCAGCTGCGCGACGAGGCTCAGGAGCGCGTGGCGACGCTGCTGGAAGAGCTACAGGATCACGAGGCCGGCATCGGCGAGCTGCGCGAACAGGCGGCTCAGCTGCGCGAGTCCAGCGCGCGTCGGGATGCGCTGGCGCAGGCGGTGGCGCAGAGTGAGCGGGCCCAGCGCGATCTGTACGGCCAGATCGCGCGCCTGCAGGCCGAGATCGCAACCTTCGAGTCAGTGATTGAGCGGCGCGATGAGATCGAGCAGGGCCGTGAGCAGCTGCGCGTGGCACAAACAGAGCTTGAGGCGATGGATCTACGCCGCGAAGAGGCTTATCGGCTCAAAGAGGATTTTAACCACTGGCAGAAGAAGCTTGACACGCTGCGCCATCAGCTGGAGCTGGAGCAGCGCGGCGTGCAGGAGCAGCTATCGCAGCTCGATAGCCTGATCGCGCGCCGCTCCACAGCCCAGGCCGATCGCGCGGGTCTGGCCCAGCAGCTGGCCGAGCTACAGGCTCTGCAAACGCAGCTTACGGCGCTCAAAGACGACGAGTCGCGGCTCAACCAGCAGCAGGCGATGCTGCTTGAGCTTCAGGTCGAGACGACTCGACTGCAAGGCATCATCAACGTGCAGCGCGACTCGCTGCTTGGCGTGCAGCAGGAGCATCAGCGGCGAGCCGTCGAGCTGGCAGCGCAGACCGAGCGGCTGCCCGAGATCGAACGGCAGCTGCGCGATATTCGCAGCGAGCTAAGCGGCTTTCAGGCCCGCGAAGATGAGCTGGTCACCCGGCGCGACGATCTGGCGGTGGCGATGCAGCGTCAGGGCGAGCTTCAGGCCGAGCAAAAATCGGTCGAGAACGAGGGCAAGGAGATCAACAATAAGCTCAAGCTGATCGAGCATGGCGACAGCACGTGTCCCGTGTGTGAGAGCGCCCTGGGCACGGCCGGTCTCTCACGACTGACACACCAGTATCACGAGCGCCGGGATGCGCTGCGTCAGCGAGTGGTGGATCTGCGTCAGGAGCAGCGGGAGAACGACAGCGTGATTGGGGAGCAGCGCGCCGCGATCGAGCAGCTTGAGCAGCTGCTGGCCCGTCGTCCACAGGTCGAGGCGAGCCGGGCCAAGCTTGAGCTTCAGCAGACGCAGGCGAACGAGGCTCAGGCGAAGCTGAGCGATGTGGACCAGACGCTGCGCGCCGTCGAGCTACAGCTGGAGCGCCGCGAGTATGCCCACGAGGAGCAGCGCCAGCTCAAAGAGCTTGGCCGCCAGCTCAAGGAGCTTGGCGACCTGGCGACGATCAAGCGGCAGCTGGAGCAGGTCCGCGCTGAGATCGCGGCGACCGAGCGGCAGATGGCGCAGGCTACCCGCATTCAGCAGCAGGTAGCGCTGCTCGACGCCGAGCTGGCATCGATTGCCGAGGCTGAGGCGCAGCGGCCCGTGATTGTGGAGCGCTTCGATGCGATCGCGACCCAGCTGGCAGACGAAAGCTTCGGGCCGGAAGAGCGCCGCGAGCTAGAGGCTGTGCGCGCTGCGGGAAAGGCGCTGGGCTATCAGAAGGAGGAGCATGCCGCGCTGCGAGCCGAGGTCGAAGATCTCAAGATCTGGGAGCGTGAGGCGCTGGAGCTGGAGCGAGCACTCGGCTTTGTCGAGCTAAAGCGTCAGCAGCTTCAGCGTGATGAGGAGCAGGCGGCAGCCTATGAGGCCGATCTCGCCCAGAAGCGCCAGCAGATCGCCGATCTCAATCAGCAGCTTCACGATCAGCCGCGCATCGAGCTGGCTCTGCGTGACGCCGACACGCGCAGCCGGATGTTGCAAACCCGGCTTCAGATCGAGCAGCAGTCGCTGGGGAGCGCTCAGGAAGCGCTGCGCAAGTGCCAGCGCAGCGCTGAGCTGCTGGTGGAGCAGCGCTCGAAAGCGGGCGGACTGGCCGGGGAGCGGGCGATCTATGAGGAGCTGACGCAGGCGTTCGGCAAAAAAGGCGTTCAGGCGATGCTGATCGAGACGGCGATTCCAGAGCTTGAGCAGGAGGCCAACAATCTGCTCAGCCGCATGACCGATAACCAGTTCCATCTGGCCTTCGAGACTCAGCGTGATACCAAAAAAGGCGATAGCACGATCGAGACGCTGGATATTCGCATCTCGGACGGCCTGGGCACGCGCGATTACCAGATGTACAGCGGCGGCGAGGCGTTCCGCGTCAACTTCGCGATTCGGATTGCGCTCTCCAAGCTGCTGGCGCGACGAGCCGGGGCGAATCTCAAAACGCTGATCATCGACGAGGGCTTCGGCACGCAGGACGGCAAAGGTCGCGATCGTCTGGTCGAGGCCATCAACGCCATCTCCGACGATTTTGAGTGTATCCTGATCATCACGCATATCCAGGAGCTAAAGGATATGTTCCCGGCGCAGATCGAGATCACCAAGACCGCGAACGGCTCAACCTGGTCGATCAGCTAGGCGCGGCAGAGCAGGCCCTCACCCCTAACCCCTCTCCTATCGCAATGGGAGAGGGGAAGAGTGGTACTTTCTTTGTTCTGTTGTTCGCTTGTTCTTTTGTTTGGTTCTTGGTTCTTGGTTCTTGGTTCTTTCCCCAGGTTGCGAAGGCGTAGCGGTTTTGCTATACTGCAATCCACACGGGGACGTGGCGAAATTGGCAGACGCGCTAGACTTAGGATCTAGTGTCGCAAGACGTGAGAGTTCGAGTCTCTCCGTCCCCACCATCGAACGCTTGCTAGCGCAGCAAGCGTTTAGCATTTAAGCAGAGCGCCTGCCGGTAGCACTCTTAAGCGCGTATGTTATAATGCCGCCAGCATGAGCGTATCATAATTAATATGGTTAGGAGTACGTTGAGACTGTGAAAGTTACAACTGAACGGTTACCCAAAAGTGTGGTCGCCCTGGATATTGAGCTTGAGCCACAGCAGGTGCAGAAGGGCCTTGAGAAGGCCGCTCGCAAGCTGTCGCAGCAATTCCGCATCCCTGGCTTTCGTCCAGGCAAGGCTCCACGCCAGATTGTTGAAAACTATTTCGGTCGAGAGCGGCTGCTGGAAGAGGCAACCGACGACCTGATTCAGAAAACGTTTCCTGAGGCTCTCAAGCAAGAGCAGATCGTCCCTGTTGGACGGCCGACGCTCGAAAATGTCGAGCAGAACCCGTTCCGCTACCGGGTGATGGTGCCGGTCGAGCCGACGATCGAGCTTGTCGATTACAGCGGCTATCGCCTGCCCTACGCGCCCGAAGAGGTCGACGAGGACACGGTGCAGAAGTTGCTCGACGCCCAGCGCGAGCAGCATGTCGTGCTCAAGGAGCTTGAAGAGGCTCGTCCTGCGCAGCCTGGCGATATGGTCACCGTTGTGATCTCGTCCGATGACGACGATGAGGACGACGACGACGACGACGACGACGAGGAGTACGATACCTCGGTCGAACTCGAAGACGACGTCGAGATCGACGCCAGCGCTGATGAGGACGACGACGACGAGGATGAGGACGACGACGACGAGGATGAAGACGACGACGAAGATGAGGATGGTCAGGAGCAGCAGCTAGCGCTCGTCGAAGGCCGGATTCGGCCCGAGCTGTATGAGGCGCTGGTTGGAGCCGCTCCCGGCGAAACTCGTACCGCCACCATCACCTACGGCGAGGACGAAGAGTCCGAGGATCTGCGCGGCCGAACCGTCACCTACACCATGACCGTCAAAAACGTCCAGGAGCGCCTCCTGCCCGAGTGGGATGAGCTGCCGACGCTGACGGAGTTCGAAGGTGACTTCGAGGCGTTGCGCGCGAATGCCCGCGATCGCCTGGTGCGCGCGTCCGAGGACAAGGCTCGCCGCGAGGTGATCGACGCGTTCTTGAACCGGCTGTCCGAGGAGACGACCTTCGACATTCCCGAGGCGATGATCGAAGAGCGCGCTGAGGAGCTATTCCACCAGCAGGTTGCCGAGTTCCAGCGCTACGGCATCGACGAAGATCAATTCCTCAAGCTGAGCAACAAGACTCACGAAGAGGCGGTTAGCCAGTTCAAGGAACAGGCCGAGACCGACGTGCGCCGCTCGCTGATCGTGCGTGAGTTCCTCAAGCGCGAAGAGCTGACGCTGAACGAGTCCGAGATCGCCGCCGAGACCGAGCGCTTCCTGGACGACTTCGGTCCTGATCGCCGTGCGGAAGTGATGCAGCTGCTCAATCAGGAGAACATGCGCCAGATGGTCGCGTCGTCGGCGCTGGATCGCAAGCTGCGCGACCGAATCGTGGCAATCGCCAGCGACCAGCCGTCCGACACGCCGACGCCCGATGCGACCGGCGAGAGCACAACTACCGGCGAGGGCGAGAGCGTCTTCGACGATCCCGGCACGTCCGCCGACGAGGAGAGTGGTACAAGCTCGGTCGAGCAGGCGACCGTTGCCGATTACGGCCAGCAGCCGCGCGAAGGCGAGTCTGACGCCGATACCGGAACGATCCGCTCGAACGAGGTTTAAGGTGGTATGATCAGGGCAGAAGGACATCTGTTATGTGCTTCTGCCAGATCATCGTCTTAAGGAGGGGCAAATGGACTGGAAATCACCACAAGCGGTGGTTCCCTATGTTGTGGAAAACACCAGCCGGGGCGAGCGCGTCTATGATATTTATTCGCGCCTGCTGAAAGAGCGTATTATTCTTCTGGGCACGCCGATCGAAGATCAGATTGCCAACGTGATCGTCGCGCAGCTGCTGTTCCTGGCCAGTGACGACCCGGATCGCGACATCAACCTGTACATCAACAGCCCGGGCGGCTCGATCACCGCAGGTCTGGCGATCTACGATACGATGCGCATGATCAGCTGCGATGTTGCCACGTACTGCGTGGGCATGGCCGGCTCGATGGCAACGCCGATCCTGGCCGGTGGCGCGCGCGGTAAGCGCTTCTCGCTGCCGCACTCGACGATCCACATGCATCCGGCGGGCATTGGCCGCATCGGCGGCTACGCTCCCGACGTCGAGATCCAGGCGCGCGAGCTGCTGCGTATGCAGACCACCATCCGCGAGCTGCTGGCGGTGGATACCGGCCAGCCGCTGGAGCGCATCTCGCGCGACTTCGACCGCGACCTGTATATGGACCCGCATCAGGCCAAGGAGTACGGCATTATCGACGAGGTGCTGGAAGTTGGCGCGGGCGTGCCGCAGACGGACGAAAATTCGTCGCGGTAAGGTATCGATCAGGCGCGAGCGTGACCTGTCATGCTCGCGCCGTCCCTTTTTGTTTATTTTACGCTCCCCGTTGAGGATGTAATGGCGCGAACCCGGAGCGGCCAACCGGCCTATGTCTGCTCATTCTGTACACGCGGCCAGGAAGAGGTCCAACGCCTGATCGCAGGTCCTGGTGGTGTTTTCATTTGTGACGAGTGTGTTGCGCTTTGCACGCAGATTATTGCCGAAGAGCGCGCCGCCAAGCCTGCGCCAAGCCCGGCAAAGCTGGGGCGAGTTCCCGCGCCCGCCCGCATTCGTGAGCAGCTCGATCAGTATGTGATCGGCCAGGAGCGCGCGAAAAAGGTGCTGGCTGTCGCGGTGTACAACCACTATAAGCGGGTTCAGGCCGGTGTCGAGGTCGATGGCGTTGAGCTGCAAAAATCGAACATTCTGCTGCTCGGTCCAACCGGCTGCGGCAAAACGCTGCTGGCGGAGACGCTCGCCAAGATTCTGGACGTGCCATTCGCCATCGCCGATGCGACAGCGCTTACCGAGGCCGGCTACGTCGGCGAAGATGTCGAGACGATCCTGCTACGGCTGATCCAGTCCGCCGACGGCAATGTCGAGCGCGCGCAGCTGGGCATCATCTACCTCGACGAGATCGACAAGATTACACGCAAGGCCGACAACCCTTCGATCACTCGCGATGTTTCCGGCGAAGGCGTGCAGCAGGCGCTGCTCAAGATCATGGAAGGCTGCATCGCGCATGTGCCGCCGGTGCCGGGCCGCAAGCATCCCCAGCAGGAGTACATCCCCTTCGATACGACCAACGTGCTGTTTATCTGCGGCGGCGCGTTTGAGGGACTGGATCGCGTGATCGCCAGGCGCGTGGGCGCGAATCGGCGGCTGGGCTTTGGCCAGACCAAAGAGGCCAAGGAAGTGCGCGAGCGCGAGATCTCGAAGCTGTTGGCCCAGACCACGCCCGACGATCTGCTGCGCTTCGGCCTGATCCCCGAGTTTATCGGCCGCCTGCCGGTGACGGTCTCGCTGGATGCGCTGGATAGCACCGCGCTGCTGCGCATTCTGACCGAGCCGCGCAACGCCGTGATCAAGCAGTATCAAAAGATGATGTCGCTGGATCGGGTCGAGCTTGAGCTTACCACCGACGCGCTGGAAGCGATCGCCGAGAAAGCCATGGAGATCGGCACCGGCGCGCGCGCGCTGCGGGCGATCGTCGAGACGCTGCTGCTGGATGTGATGTATGAGCTGCCGTCGCGGGATAACATCGCGCGCTGCATCATCAATCGCGAGGTGGTGCTTGGTCGCGGCCATCCGATCCTTGTGCCGCGTGCCGACGGCATGCGCCGCATTCTCGACGAGGCCGTCTAGCCGCCGATCTTCGCTCTGGTGATGTGAATACTCTATGCGTCTACTGCGTAAAACTCGCCCAACCAACGATCCCAAGCAACAGCGCCGGATTCTGGTCGCCGACGACGATCCGGCGATCGCGCAGCTGGTTCAGACAGCACTGCGCGATCCGCGCTATGAGGTTGTCTCGGCGACGAACGGCCTTCAAGCGATCACCAGCTTCAAGCAGGGCCGCTTCGATCTGGTCATCCTCGACGTGATGATGCCCTACGTCGACGGCTTCGAAGCTTGCCAGCGCATTCGCGAAACCTCGGATGTGCCGATCGTGATCCTGACGTCGCGCGACGGCATCGACGATGTGGTGCATGGCTTCGAGCTGGGCGCCGACGATTACATCACCAAGCCCTTCAAGATCGCCGAGCTGCTGGCGCGCGTGGAAGCGATTTTGCGCCGCGTCGAGGGACAGCATGAGCGTCTCGCGCCGCCGGTCCTGGACATCGCCGGCCTGCACATCGACAAGCCGCGCCACTACGTCGAGCTGAACGAGCGCCCGGTCACGCTTACGCCGATGGAGTTCGAGCTGCTGTATTTTCTGGCCGCGAACTCGGGCCAGGTCTTCGATCGCGAAACGCTGTTCCGTGAGGTCTGGGGCTACGAGTACGTCGGCGAGACCAATCTGGTGGATGTGTGCGTGCGGCGGCTGCGCGAAAAGATCGAGGACGAGCCGTCCAAGCCCAGGCGGATCGTGACGGTGCGCGGCGTTGGCTACAAGCTGGCCGAGGCTGAGGCATAGGCAAAGCATCATTCAATCTAGCTGCTCGGCGTGTAGAGTGATTGAGGAGGAACGTATGGTGTGCGTTCCTCTGATTTATTGTTGGGCGAAAGCGAAGCTGGCTTGGAATGGCTCGTTGTTCGCTGATTACGCATGAGTTAGTAAAGTTGGTTTGTAGAGAGTTGTACAATAGATTCTAATTTGTGAATTGCACCTGTAGGAGTGAATGATGGCTTTGACGGATTTGACATCGAGCGACGCTGTACTTCGGGCTGTTGAAGAATATGACGAAATTGGTCAGGATGCATTTCTAACCAAATATGGGTTTGGCAGGGCACGAGAATTTTTTTTAGAACATAACGGGAAGCTGTACGACTCGAAAGCTATTGTTGGCGCTGCCCATGGATATCAATTCCCGCATGAAGGTCCGCTCGGGGCACGTAGTTTCAGTGGAGGCGAGGCCACTGTTCAGCGCAAGCTCGAAGACCTGGGGTTTACCGTTCGTGTTATAGATAAGCGTCACTAGACTATCTGGAACAAAGTGGGAGATTGGAAATGAGCACTAAAACATTTGATATTCAGGAAGCACAGCACCTGCTAGTCGAGCTACTAGCTCTGGCACAGCAAGGCGAAGAAGTAATTATTGCTGAAGATAATATTCCAGTTGCGCGGCTGGTTCCAGTTACTCAGTTGAGTACACCACGGGTCGCCGGGCTGAATCAAGGATTGATACGTGTGCATCCTGATTTCGATGAACCGGTCCCGTTGTCATAGCTCATCGTATTTCCGGTCTACTGCCTCTTTGAGAAATATTCACTTCTCATGAACAATTTGTCCGTTGACAGGCGAGATCCTTTCTTCTATGCTCAGCCTGGTTGAGCCATCAGTAGGAAAGCGACTCGTCTATGTCGTCGATGACACCGCCCGCATCCGCTCATACGACGCGGCATATTGTGTGGCACC
>DASWTQ010000080.1:0-3168 GCA_036402055.1 Herpetosiphonaceae bacterium | reverse complement strand
ACGCTGCCGCCCTTTGACGGCGCGGTGATCTGCCTGGATCGGGATCGCGACGTGGTGGCCCAGCAGCCGCCGACCAATCCGGCCGTCGCGGTGCCGCCCGCGGCGCTGGCATATGTGATCTCCACCTCCGGCTCCACGGGCCAGCCCAAGGGTGTGGCGATCCCGCAGCGGGCGCTCCTGAGCTATGTGCGCGCGGCCCAGGAGCACTACGCCATCACCGCCGCCGATCGGGTGCTCCAGTTTGCCACGCTCACCTTTGACGCCAGCGTCGAGGAGATCGTCGCCAGCCTGAGCAGCGGCGCGACCCTCGTGCTGCGCAGCGAAGAGCTGCTGGCCACGCCCGAAACCTTTTTCGCGGGGTGCCGGCAGGCGGCGATCTCGGTGCTGAGCCTGCCGACGGCGTTCTGGCACGTGTTAGCCGAGGTGGTCGCCGACGGGACGCTGCCGGTGCCGGAAACGCTGCGCCTGGTGATCATCGGCGGCGAGCGGGCGCTCCCGGCACGTGTGACGCAGTGGCAAGCTCGGCTGGGCGATCGGGTCCAGCTGATCAACACCTACGGCCCCACCGAGACCACCGTCGTCGCCACCGCCTACTCGGTGCCTGCGTCGATCGATGCCGCGCTGGGTGATATTCCGATCGGCCGGCCGCTGGCGAATCTCCGCGCCTACGTGCTGGATGCGGAGATGCAGCCGGTGCCGATCGGCGTGCGGGGCGAACTCTACTTTGGAGGCTTCGGCCTGGCACGCGGCTATCGCAACCGGCCGGATCTCACGGCGGAGAAATTCATTCCTGATCCGTTCAGGGGTAAGGCTGGCGCACGGCTGTATCGCACGGGGGACCTGGCGCGCTACCGGCCGGATGGGACGATCGCGTTTGTGGGCCGTGTCGATGGGCAGGTCAAAGTGCGCGGCTTTCGCATCGAGCCCGACGAGATTAACGCGGTGCTGGAGCACCATCCCGCCGTGCTGGAGAGCATCGTCGTCGGCGCGCACGACCCGAGCGGCCAGGCCAGCATCGTCGCCTACGTCGTGGCCGCGCAGGATGCGCAGCCAACCCTGGCCGAGCTGCGTACCTTTTTGAAGCAGGCGCTGCCTGAGTACATGCTGCCATCGACGGTGATCTTCTTATCGGCGCTGCCGCGCACCACGAGCGGCAAAATCGATCGGCGTGCGCTGCCGGCGCCGGACCGAACACAGCATATTCGCGATGCGGCAATGGTTGCGCCGCGCACACCCGCCGAGGAGCTGATCGCCAGTGTGTGGAGCGCTGTACTCGGCGTACCGCATGTCGGCGCGTTCGACAACTTTTTTGAGCTGGGCGGCCACTCACTGCTCGCGACGCAGGCCGTCGCACGGCTGCGTAAAACCTTCGATCTGCCGATCCCGCTGCGATTCATCTTTGAAGCGCCGGTCGTCGCCGAGCTGGCCGCACGGCTCAGCAGCGACCAGCAGGCCGAGCAGACCCTACCCAGCGTGCCCTTGCGTCCATATCCCCGCAGCGACCACCTCCCGCTGTCGTTTGCCCAGCAGCGTCTGTGGTTTCTCGATCAGCTGGACCCGGGCAGCGCGTCCTATCATATTCCGCTGGTGGTGAGACTTCACGGCACCCTCGATCTCGACGCGCTGGCACGTAGTCTCACTGTGCTGGTAGCGCGACACGAGGCGCTGCGCACCACGATTGCGACCGCCGACGATCAGCCGGTGCAGATGATCGCGCCCTCGCTCGCGCTGCCGCTGCCGGTAGCCGATCTGCAATCACCATCGGAAGACGAGGTCGCGGCCGTGATCCGTGCTGAGGTGGGGCAACCCTTCGATCTCGGCCAGGGTCCGCTGCTGCGAGCGCGCCTGCTGCGATTAGGTGCCGACGAGCAGATCTTGATCCTGACGCTGCACCACATCGTGACGGATGGCTGGTCGCAGAGCGTGCTGCTGCGCGAGCTGACGATGCTCTACCGGAGCTACGTGCAGGAAACGTCGATCACATTGCCCGCACTGCCGATCCAGTACGCCGATTATGCCGTCTGGCAGCGCGAGTATCTTCAGGGCGCTGTGCTGGAGCAACAGATCGACTATTGGCGGCGACAGCTGGCCGGCGTGGAACCCCTGGATCTGCCCACGGACTACCCGCGCTCGACGAACTCAGATCAGCCCGGCGCTGTACACAGCTTCACGATTCCAGCGGTGATCGGTGAGGACGTGCAGCGCCTCAGTCAGCACCTGGGCGCGACGCTCTTTATGACGCTGCTGGCAGCCTGGCAGGTACTGCTGGCGCGCTACAGCCGTCAGAGCGACATTGCCGTGGGTGTGCCCATCGCCGGGCGTACTCGACCAGAGCTGGAAGACCTGATCGGCTTTTTCGTCAACACGCTGGTGCTGCGCGCCGACCTCGGCGATCAGCCGACGTTCGCCGATCTCGTCGGCCACGTGCGCACGGTCTGCCTCGACGCCTACGCGCATCAGGATGTGCCCTTCGAGCTGCTGGTCGAAACGCTTCAGCCCGAGCGCGATCTGAGCCGGACGCCGCTGTTTCAGGTCATGTTCACGCTGCAAAACACGCCACGCACCAGCATCGACCTGCCGGATCTAACGCTGGAGCCGGTCGCGGTAGAGGTTTCCACTGCCAAGTTTGATCTCAGCCTGATCTTGAGCGAACAGCCGAACGGTTTGTTGGGCACGATCGAATATCGCAGCGATCTGTTTGCGGCGACGACGATCGAGCGCCTCGTGGGCCATTACCAGCGGCTGCTGGCCGCGCTGGTCGCCGCACCTCACAGCCGCATCGACGACCTGCCGATGCTAGCTGAGTTCGAGCGCCGGCAGCTTCTTGTCGCGTGGAACGCCGATACGCTGGAACTGCCAGCGGTGGGCGGCATCCACGATCTGGTCGCGGCGCAGGTCGCGCGGACGCCTACCGCGATCGCGGTGCGCTTCGGTGAGCAGCAGCTCACCTACGCGGAGCTGAACGCCCGCGCCAACCAGCTCGCCCACTACTTACGAGCGCAGGGCGTCGGTCCTGAGGTACGCGTGGGCCTTGCCATAGAGCCCGCGCTGGAGCTGGTCATAGCGATGCTCGGCGTCTTCAAAGCCGGCGGCGCGTATGTACCGATCGATCCGAGCTATCCCGAGGAGCGGCTCCACTGGCTGCTCGCCGATAGCCAGGTCGCGCTG
>DASWTQ010000079.1:0-23184 GCA_036402055.1 Herpetosiphonaceae bacterium | reverse complement strand
ACGCAAAATGGTCGCTTCGTCAAGATAGGCTCCCAACTTGAGGATGCGAAAGATCCGTAGCAAGCGCAAAATGCGAATGACCGCTAAATAATGGCTGCCGGGAACCAGGAGACTGAGATAGGCGGGCAGGATCGCGAGGAGATCCACTACACCGAAGAAACTCAATGCATAGCGGAGGGGACGACGAACACTGAGCAGGCGGAGGAGGTATTCAAGACTGAACAACAGGGTGCAGACCCATTCGATGAACGAGAAGGTGGAACCATACTGGGTGCGGAGGTGCGGAACACTCTCCAACATAACAGTGAGGACACTGAGCAGGATGCCGCCAAGTACAGCAACATCAAAGGCTTTGCCAGCAGGAGTGTCCGCTTCGAAGATGATTTCGTGCAACCGCTGCCGCCACAGCGCAGCCGACGGGTCAAGCTTGGGTGTCATCATAGGGCATATCGTACCTGGAAACCGAGGTAGGCGGCAACCAGGGGCTACCAAGGACATAGGCCCAGCGAGAACCTGCGCAATCTTGCCAACAAACTCATAGATATACCTAGCGCCGAGCTGCTCGTCTCACCCCTTCCATACATCGTGATAGATGGTCCTCCGTGCAAGGGCTCGTTGTCACACCTGCGGGGACCAATCTATCTGAGCCTTGCGCCTGCTTACGGTTATGAGGCGTGTCCCCCAAGCACATTGTCTTGATACCAGACTGCACGCCTATTCCTGATTTGATTCTGATCATTGAGCAGGAAGCCTGTATGAGCAGCCTGCTGCACTCCCACCAGATCCTTGATAGGTATCCCTTCTCGCCGATGCAACGGTGGATGTGTCTTTGGAAGAGCTTGACGAGCGATCCTATGACGCAGCCGAACAGCAGCGACACCTTGCTGCGTTCCTTACATCCTCGACCTCCAAGATCAAGTAAGATAGATGAGCAAGCCATTGATTCCAAGACCATGCTGCGATCGGCTGCTGGTTGCGCTCCACGCAGACTACCATCGTCGATCCCAAGTTGGAGAAGCTCACCTATGATCTGGATTCAATTTGCGGCACTCATCGTCGTGGTTGGCGCGCAGCTGTCACGCTACGCCGATATCTTGGCGGAAAAGACCGGCCTTGGGCGGACCTGGGGTGGCGGCGTGCTGCTGGCCGGCGCGACCTCGCTCCCAGAGCTAGCAACGGGCATCAGTGCGGTCACCGTCGTGGGGGATGTCGATCTCGCGGCAGGCGGTGTGCTGGGCAGCTGCCTTTTCAATTTGCTGCTGCTCGGAATGCTCGACGCCACCAGCGGCACCACCCCACTCATGCTCAACATCGCCACACTTGCATCCGTAGGTCATCCTGGGGGTATTCCTCTTACGCTTGGGGATGTGGCTGATAGTCAAGACTATTTGATTGCAGTCTACATTGAGCGTAGGCTGTCACAAGACTCTGCATCTTCCCGCTACTCTGCTGCACAAATGCAGCACCACCTCAGTTGGCTTGCCTGGCACATGCAGCAGCACAACCACACCGTCTTCTACATAGAGTATATGTAATCGGCTACCCCTGCGATATGGCTGGCTTCCTCCCACGGATGTCGGGCTGCTAAGCGGGTTCGTCAGCGGCTTTCTCAGTGGATGGTGATCATGTAAAAAAATAGATCAATATTGAGATCGACGATTTTCCCCGATTCCACCATGACGGCTGTTAGGCCACTGTCAAAAATAGATCAATACTGAACAGTGGTCTGGAGCAGTATTCTCTACCCGCTTGATAAAAATAGATCAATACTGAAGATGGTGATCTCTTGGGTGCCTAACTGCACTCACTGAAACAGGAAACTAGACGGGGACATGAAGTGTTTACAAGTGATGGCACTGTACACGGCCCTTGCCAGAACCACTCAGCAGAGTGAACCAGCTAACGGTTGGAACGATCGTCAGAAATCCCTTCCCACCACCGCTCTTCAGGACCATAATCCTCCTACTCCACACAACTGAATTCGCTGCCGAGACCCAGACCGCAGAATCCTCCAGCGGCATCAAACGTTCGGGTAAGTCCCTATAGCCTAGTAACTGTTACCTGCCGGCGACCATGCAGCGGCGCAATCTCCGATTCAGATTCTGACTCTTTGTGCTAACTGTCTCTACCCTAGAGATCTCAAGGTAAAAACCCGTAAAAATGATGGATTTATCCCGTGGACGCTGCCGGGCGTCTTTGGCATAGTAATAGCACACCGCTGTACGAACAAGACGCAAGCCCTTTACCCAGCCATCATTCTATCACTGCTTAGGGTTATCGCCACAATCACAATTGAAGACGCAACGGCGCGACAACAGTTAAAGCTGCTTGGGGCAACCCTTGGGGGTATCGTCATCGTGCCTTAACTTCTTGGTGTGTACAGTCTGCCTGTCATATGAGTTCCTGGATCGCATACAACGATTAATCTCTCAACCAACAGCCAAACTCATGAAACAAGGGTCATTCAAAAAAGCATTAGGCGTCGTGATCTACGAGCTTCGACGTGAGCGCAAGCTCTCACAGGAGCGGCTAGCCTTTGAAGCAAATGTCGATCGCACCCGTGCCGGTGAGATCGAGCGCGGAGAAGCCAATCCTACCGTTGATACCCTCGCCCGGATCGCAGATGTGCTTGGCTACTCCTTGGGAACTCTCATCATTCGCGCAGAGCTGGCTGCGTACATCGACGACACATGCCAAGACGAATTCAACGCCGCCTGGTTCATCACGAACTTTCATGGCCGAGGACCCATGAAGCACTCGGACCCAAATTTACAAGTGTCCCAACTGGCTAAAGTCCTCAGCAGCGATCATTGGGACAATAGCAAGGGTGGCTCTTAATGAGTGATGTATTCGATCGGATTGCTGCACTTTCGGCAGAAAAGCGAGCACTCCTCATTCGCCAGCTCCAGGAGCAGAAATTCCCACCTGAGGCCACGGCGGATGCGCCTGACACCTATGATGTCGCGATTCTAGGCGGCGGCATCGCCGGACTGACACTAGCCCTGGAGCTGAAGCAGCAGCGCCCGTCGATCAAGATCCTCGTGATCGAGAAACAGCAGCATCCCGTCCCCGAGGCCGCCCACAAAGTCGGCGAGTCCACGGTCGAGATTGCCGCGCACTATCTGCGGGATATCCTCAAGCTCGACGAGCATCTGCAAACCCAGCAGCTGCGCAAATTCGGCCTGCGCATGTTCTTCAGCACCGACGGCAATCAGGATATTACCCGGCGCGTCGAGTTGGGATCGACGGTGTTTCCGCCGCTGCACACTTACCAGGTTGATCGGGGCCGGCTAGAAAATATGCTGGGCATCAAGATCGCCGAGCAGGGCATCGCATTTCTGGACGGCTGCAAAGTGCAGCAGATTGAGCTGCAGCCCGACAGCGAGACGCACCGGCTGCACATCCTGCGCGACAGCGGCGAGCGAGAGATTCAAGCGCGCTGGGTCGTGGATGCGACGGGCCGCAGTTCGTTCTTGAAGCGGCAGCTCGGCCTGGCCAAGAAAGTCGGGCATCACGCCAACGCCGTGTGGTTTCGCGTCGGCCATCCGATCGACATTAAACAGTGGGCGGACGATCCCGAGTGGCAGGCGCGCATCAGCATGGGCGATCGGGCGCTGAGCACCAACCACCTGATGGGGCCGGGCTATTGGGTCTGGCTGATTCGTCTGGCATCAGACTCGATCAGCATCGGCATTGTGGCCGACGCCAAGCTGCACGACTTCGACACGATCAATCGCTTCGACCGCGCCATGGAGTGGCTGCACGCCCACGAGCCGCAGTGCGCCGCCGCGATCGAGCAGCACCGCGACAAGATCCAGGATTTTCGGGTGATGAAGGATTATTCCTACAGCGCCCAGCAGGTTTTTTCCAGCGATCGCTGGTGCCTGACCGGCGAAGCCGGCGTCGCGCTCGATCCGCTCTACTCACCCGGCAGCGACCTGATCGCGATCAGCAACGGCCTGGTCTGCGATCTGATCAACCGCTCGCTGAACGGCCAGGACATCCAGGGCCGCGCGCTGGTCCACGACAAGCTCTTCCTCAACGTTGCCAACATCTGGCTCTCGATCTATGAGCAGCAGTACACGCTAATGGACAATCCACAGATCATGATCACCAAGATCATCTGGGATACCGCGTTCTACTGGGGCGTGTTTGGCCTGCTCTACTTCCACGACGCATTTCGCACGATTGCAGATAGTCCCGGCGTCGCGACGAGTCTTTCACGGATCGCGGCGCTGAGCAACCGGGTGCAGGCGTTCTTCCGCGAGTGGCACGCGATCGATCAGCCCGCAATCGCGGATGCCTTTGTCGATCTGTATGGCCCGCTCGAATTCATGCAGAAGCTGCATATCGGCATGGCCGCCGGCTTAGCTCCGGCGAAGCTCGACGCGCAGTTTGCCGACAACGTACGATTCTTCGAGCGACTGGCCGGGCAGATCATCAGCCTTGTGATTGAGGCCACCGCCGATCAGCCGGAGCACGAAACCGCCATGAGCCAGATTCAGCGCTGGCAAACCGATCCATTCATCGCCGATTTAATTGCGCGCTACCGCCGCGAAAGCCGAACTCATCCGATCAACAGCAGCTGGATTGCAGTGAAATACCAGCGCCGGGAGCGACAGGAGGTTGTTTAGATGACGGACCATCACCAGAGCTATGACGTGGCAATTCTGGGCGGCGGCATCGCCGCGCTGACATTGGCCTTGCAGC
Source organism: Herpetosiphonaceae bacterium (assembly GCA_036402055.1). Lineage (GTDB taxonomy): Bacteria > Chloroflexota > Chloroflexia > Chloroflexales > Kallotenuaceae > LB3-1. The sequence continues at coordinate 18,474 of DASWTQ010000079.1, read as the reverse complement.
TCAAACAGCAGCGGCCCGCGACCACGATCGTCGTGATCGAGAAGCAGAAACATCCGGTTCCCGAGGCCGCTCACAAGGTTGGCGAGTCCAGCGTTGAGGTTCAGGCGCACTATTTGCGCGATATTCTGGGCCTAGAAGAGCATCTCGAATCCCAGCAGCTACGCAAGTTCGGCCTGCGCATGTTCTTCAGCAACGGCGACAACCGCGATATCACGCAGCGCGTCGAGTATGGCCAGATCGAGCCGGCTCCCTTGCCGTCGTATCAGCTCGATCGTGGGCGGCTGGAAAACGCGCTGGGCATCAAGATCGCCGAGGCCGGAGTGGCGTTTGTGGATGGCTGCAAGGTCCAGCAGATTGTGTTGCAGCCGGACCAGACGACGCACACGGTGCACGTACAGCATGAAGACGGCAGCGAGGCCACGATCGCCGCGCGCTGGGTCGTCGACGGCAGCGGTCGCAGCTCGCTGTTGAAGCGGCAGCTCAAGCTGGCTAAGAAAGTCGGGCATCACGCCAACGCCGTGTGGTTCCGCGTCGGCCATCCGATCGATATCAACGAGTGGTCCGACGATCCCGAGTGGCAGAGCCGCATCTGCGACGGCAAGCGCATGCTGAGCACCAACCATCTGATGGGCACGGGCTACTGGATCTGGCTGATTCCGCTGGCCTCCAACTCGATCAGCATCGGCATTGTGACGGATGCCAAGCTGCACAGCTTCGATAAGATGAACCGCTTTGAGCGCGCGCTGAACTGGCTGCGCAAATACGAGCCACAGTGCGCCGCCGCGATCGAGCAGCACCGCGACAAGATTCAAGACTTCCGCGTGATGAAAGATTATTCCTACAGCGCCCAGCAAGTCTTCTCCAGCGATCGCTGGTGCTTGATCGGCGAAGCCGGCGTCGCGATCGATCCGCTCTATTCCTCGGGCGGCGACCTGATCGCCATCGGCAACGGCCTGGTCTGCGACGTGATCACCAAAGATCTCGACGGCGAAACCATCGAGGAGCGCATCGCGATCCACAACCAGCTCTACCTGATCCTGGCCGAAGTCTGGCTCTCTGCCTACGAAGACCAGTATCCGCTGATGGGCAACGCGCAGGTAATGGTCGCCAAAGTGGTCTGGGACACGATCATCTACTGGGCGTTTCCAGGCCTGCTCTACTTCCACGACAAGCTGCGCAATCTTTCGGAGAGTCCAGGCGTTTTCGCGGATATTTATCGCTGCTGGAATCTGCATACGCGCGTGCAGGCGTTTTTCCGCGAGTGGCACGCGATCGATCAGCGGTCCACTGGAGCTACCTTCGCCGATCCCTACTCACTGCTGGATTTTCTGGTCGATCTGCACACGGGCATGGCAGCGGGCCTGTCCGATCCTGAGCTGGAAGCGCAATTCGCCAAGAACGTGCGGCTGCTTGAGCAGCTGGCCGGCCAGATGGTCAGCGTCGTGATCGAGCGGGTTGCGCAGATGCCGCCCAGCGAGGCGATCCAGAGCCAGATTCAGCGCTGGCAGGACGAGCCGTTTATCGCCGATCTAATCGCGATCTACCGTGAGCAAGACAAGCTAAATCCGATCGACAGCAGCTGGATTACGCTCGGCGAGCGGCAGGAGGTTGCCGGATGATCGCTCAGCACCAGAGCTATGATGTAGCGATCCTGGGCGGCGGTATTGCCGCGCTGACGCTGGCCTTGCAGCTCAAACAGCAGCGGCCCGCGACCACGATCGCCGTGATCGAGAAGCAAAAACATCCGCTGCCTGAGGCTGCCCACAAAGTCGGCGAGTCGACGGTCGAGATTCAGGCGCACTATCTGCGCGACGTGCTGGGTCTGGGCGAGCATTTGCACACCCAGCAGCTGCGCAAGTTCGGTCTGCGAATCTTCTTCAGTACCGAGGACAACCGCGATATTACCCGGCGTGTCGAGCTGGGCCACGCGGTGCTGCCGCCGGCGGGCGTCGGCACCTATCAGCTGGATCGTGGACGGCTGGAAAACGCGCTCGGCGTCGAGCTGCAAAGCCGCGACATTACGTTTGTGGATGGCTGCAAGGTGCAGCAGGTAGTTTTGCAGCCGGATCAGACGACACACACGGTGCGCGTGCAGCACGAGGACGGCAGCGAGGCCACGATCGCCACGCGCTGGGTGGTGGATGCGACGGGCCGCAGCTCGTTCCTGAAGCGGCAGCTGGGCCTGACCAAAAAAGTCGGGCATCACGCTAACGCTGCCTGGTTCCGCGTTGGCCACCCGATCGATATCAACGACTGGTCGGACGATCCCGAGTGGCATGGACGTATCCGCGAGGGCAAGCGGATGCTGAGCACCAATCATCTAATGGGCGCGGGCTACTGGGTCTGGCTGATTCCGCTGGCCTCGAACTCGATCAGCATCGGCATTGTGGCCGACGCCAGGATGCACGACTTCGACACGATCAATCGCTTCGACCGCGCCATGGAGTGGCTGCACGCCCACGAGCCGCAGTGCGCCGAGGTGATCGAGCAGCATCGCGACAAGATCCAGGACTTCCGCGTGATGAAAGACTACTCGTATAGCTGCGAGCAGGTCTTCTCCGAGGATCGCTGGTGTCTGATCGGCGAGGCTGGCGTGGCGCTTGACCCGTTCTACTCGCCCGGCGGCGACCTGATGGCGATCAGTAACGGCCTGGTTTGCGATGCGATCACCAGGGAGCTTGACGGCGAAGACATCGAAGAGCGCATCGCGATCCATAACCAACTCTTTCTGATGATCGCCAACTCGTGGCTCAGCACCTACAACCAGCAATATCCGATCATGGACAACGCGCAGATCATGGTGGCGAAAGTCATCTGGGATACCGCCGTTTACTGGGCGGTGCCGGGCCTGCTCTACTTCCATGATCAATACACCAGCTTCGGCGATCACTCCGACATCGCGATCACCTTGTGGCGCTTCTCGCAGCTGAGCGAGCACGTCCAGAAGTTCTTCCGTGACTGGCATCCGATCGCGCAGACCGGCGCGTCGGATCTGTTCATCAGCTACTACGACTTTGACTTTATGGCCAGGCTGCATATCGGCATGACGGCGGGACTGCCAACCGCTGAGCTGAAGGCGCAGTTTATCAAAAACGTGCGTTTCCTTGAACAGCTGGCCGGGCAGCTCGTCAGCACCGTGATCGCCAGCTACGACGATCAGCTGGATCGCGGTGAGGTGCGTCGCCAGGTTGAGGCATGGCAGAACGATCCCGCGCTCACGGAGCTGGTCGCGATCTACCAGCAAGACGACGTGGTGAATCCGGTCTCCAGCGGCTGGATCACACTAGGACAGCCACGCCGCGAACGCCAGGAGATTGCCGGATGAAAAACGTCGCCGAACGTATCGCGGCGCTGGACCCGGACAAGCAGGCGCTGCTGCTGCAACGGCTCAGGCAGCAGTCCGGGCCGGCGGTCGCGCCGCCGGCAGGAGCCCAGGACGCGTGGGTGGTGCGCTACCGCCCGAATCCTGCGGCGCGGCTGCGGCTGTTCTGCTTCTCGTACGCGGGCGGCGGCGCATCGGTGTTTCGCGCCTGGCCGGACGCGCTGCCGCCGGAGGTCGAGATCTGCGCGGTGCAGCTGCCCGGTCGCGAAAACCGGGTCGGCGAGCCGGCCTATACGCGGATCACGCCGCTGCTGGACGCGCTGACCGCTGCGCTTGAGCCCTACCTGGATCGACCGTTTGCCTTTTTTGGTCACAGCATGGGCGCGCTGGTGAGCTTCGAGCTAGCCCGGCATCTGCGCCGAACGGGCGGCAAGCAGCCGGTGGCACTGTATCTCGCGGCCTATCGCGCGCCGCACCTGCCCAATCCCAACATCAAAATTTATCATCTGCCGTCGGAGGTCTTCAAAGTTGTGCTGCGCGCCGAGGGCATCGCCGAGATGATCCTCCAGAACGAGGAGCTGATGCAGGCGATGCTGCCGACGCTGCGCGCCGACTTCGAGCTGTGCGACACCTACGAGTACCGCGAAGAAGCGCCGCTGCCGTATCCCTTCGCGATCTTTGGCGGCCTGGAAGATGTGCGGATCAAAGCGGGCGACCTGGAAGCCTGGCCGATGCACAGCGCTGCTCCTGCTAGCCTGACGATGTTTCCGGGCGCGCATTTCTTTGTCCACAGCGCCCAGGACCAGCTTTGCGCCGCGATCTCAGAGCAGTTGGCGGTGCAGTTGAGCCAACTGCCGCAGCCGGAGATCACTCCCTGAGACTTGATCGCGCAGGATTGTTGTTGAACAAGACCATAAGCACGCTTTTCATACTCGATTGATAGAGGATTGTTATGCTCGATCTCACGACCTCGGCCCAGCCGAGTGTCCCGCCACAACCTCGCGGCGAATCCCGGAATACCGCAGCCGACGGCCAGGCCCGTGAGCCGCTGGCGATCATTGGCATCGGCTGCCACTTTCCGGGTGGCGCAACCAGCCCGGCGGGCTTCTGGGAGCTGCTCTGCGCCGGCGTTGATGCGACCCGCGAAGTTCCAGCCGATCGCTGGGATGTGCGCAAGTTTTACGATCCCGATCAGAAAAAGTCGGGCAAGATGAACACCTTTCGCGGCGGCTATCTTGAGCGCCTCGATCAGTTCGATGCGCACTTTTTCGGCATTGCTCCGCGCGAGGCCATGTGGCTCGATCCCCAGCAGCGGCTCCTGCTTCAGGTGACCTGGGAGGCGCTGGAAGACGCCGGGCAGGTCGCGGATCGGCTGGCGGGCAGCAACACCGGCGTGTTCATCGGCGGGTTTACGCTTGACTACCAGCTGATGCAGAATTTCGGCGTGTTTAGCCGCTATGAGCTGCAAGCGCACTCCGCGACCGGCATGATGATGACGATGCTGGCCAACCGCATCTCGTACGTCTTCGGCTTTCACGGGCCGAGTCTGGCCGTCGACACCGCCTGCTCCGGCTCGCTGGTCGCGGTGCATCTCGCCTGTCAGAGCATCTGGAACGGCGAGTGCGAGCTGGCAATCGCCGGTGGTGCCAACGCGATGATCGCGCCCACCATGACGATCGCCGAGTCCAAGGGCGGCTTTCTCTCGCCGGATGGCCGCTGCAAAGCCTTCGACGCATCGGCGAACGGCTACGCGCGCGGCGAGGGTGCCGGCGTAGTGCTGATCAAGCCGTTGTCACGCGCGCAGGCCGACGGCGATCCGATCTACGCGGTAATTCGCGGCACGGCAGTGACGCAAGACGGCCATACTAACGGCATCACGGTTCCTAACGGCAGCGCGCAGGAAGCTGTGATGCGCCTGGCCTACCAACGCGCGGGCGTACAACCGAAAGATGTGCAGTACGTCGAGGCGCACGGCACGGGCACGCCGGTTGGCGATCCGATTGAGGCGCGCGCCATTGGCACCGTCCTATCGACGGATCGACCGGCGGGCGATGAGTGCATCATTAGCTCCGTAAAAACCAACATCGGCCACCTTGAGGCAGCGGCGGGCGTCGCGGGTCTGATCAAAACCGCGCTAATCTTGAAGCATCGCCAGATCCCGCCGCATCTGCATTTTGCCAATCCCAACCCCGATATTCCATTCGAGCAGCTGCAACTCCGCGTGCCCACCAAGCTTGAGCCGTGGCCCGAGACTGGACGACCGGCGTTTGCGGGCATTAACTCGTTTGGCTTTGGCGGCACGAACGCGCATGTGGTGCTGCAAGAAGCACCGCCGGCACTGGTCCACGCATCCGCGACCGAGGCGACGGAGCGACCGTACCTGCTGCCGATCTCGGCGCGCAGTGTCGAGGCGCTGATGGCATCGGCTCAGTCGTACCGCGATTTCCTGGCGACTGATGCCGCCCTGCTCCAGAACATCGCCTACTCAGCTGCACAGCGCCGCACCCACCACGATCACCGGCTGGCGTTGGTAGCCGGCTCGAAAGACGAGGCGATCGCGCAGCTTGACGCGTTTCTGAGCGACGAGCCGCGCCAGGGCGTGGTCTCCGGGCGCACCCCACTGAACGAGCGGCCCAAGCTGGTGTTTGTCTGCTCGGGCATGGGGCCGCAGTGGTGGGCGATGGGCCGCGACATGCTGCAAAACGAGCCGGTCTTTCGCGCCAGCATCGAGCGCACGGACGCCGAGCTACAGCGCTATACCGGCTGGTCGCTGCTGGCAGAGTTGCTGGCGAGCGAGGCCGAGTCGCGCATGGAAGAGACCGAGGTTGCGCAGCCAGCCAACTTTGCGATCCAGATCGCGCTGGCCGAGCTGTGGCGCTCGTGGGGCATTCAGCCCGAGGCGATCATCGGCCATAGCACCGGCGAAGTCGCGGCGCACTATCTGGCGGGCGCGCTGAGCTTTGAAGACGCGGTCAAGGTAATCTATCACCGCAGCCGGCTACAACAGCGCACCAGTGGCCAAGGCCGCATGCTTGCTGTCGGCATGACGCCCGAAACCTTGAATCAAGCAGTCAACGACACCGGCAATCGGGTCTCGATCGCGGCGATCAACAGTCCCAGCGCGGTCACACTCGTCGGCGATGGCGATGTACTGGAACACATGGCGCAGCAGCTGCAAAGCTTCCAGGTGTTTCACCGCTTCCTGGTCGGCAAAGTTCCGTATCACAGCCATTACATGGATCCGCTGCGCGAAGAGCTGCTGGAATGTTTGGCGGATCTTAAGCCACGCAGCGCCTCGGTGCCGCTGTACTCAACCGTTACCGGCACGCGCATCGATGGGCGCGGTGTGGACGCGGCCTACTGGTGGCAGAACGTGCGCGCGACGGTGCTCTTCGCCTCGGCGATGAGCCAGATGATCCAGGACGGCTACAGCGTGTTTGTCGAGCTCGGCCCACACCCGGTGCTCGCCAGCTCGATGATCGAGCTGCTGGCTCAGCAGGATCAGACCGGCACCGTGCTGCCCTCGCTGCGGCGAAAAGAAAAAGACCGCGCGATCATGCTCGGCTCACTGGGCTCGCTCTACACACTGGGCTATCCGATCGCGTGGCAAACCTTCTTCGACGACCGGGTACCCTCTGGGTGCAGCTTTGTGCGGCTGCCCGCGTATCCCTGGCAGCTCAAGCACTACTGGACTGAATCAGTTGAGTCACGCGAGGACCGGCTGCTGACGCAGCGTCATCCGCTGTTGGGCCAGCGCATGAGCGCGGCGCATCCAACCTGGGAATTGGAGCTGAACTCACGGCTGCTGCCGTATCTGATCGATCATCGCGTGCAGGAGAATGTGCTGCTGCCGGGCGCGGCCTTTGTCGAGATGGCGCTGGCGGCGGCGCGTGAAGCCTTTGGCGATGGCGCGTATGAGCTTGAAGAGCTGGAATTCCGCAAGGCGCTCTTCCTCACCGACGCGTCCGATCCGCGCGTGCAGACTGTGGTCAATCCACAGCACGCGACCGTTGAGATTTATAGCTACACGCCAACCGCCGAGGCGCGCTGGACGTTGCATGTCGCGGCCAAGCTGCGGCAGCGCCAGACGAGCGCGATCGGCACGCGGCTGGATGTCGGCGCGCTCAGCCATGACTGCACCGGCGAGATCACCCGCGAGCAGTTCTACGGGCTCACGCAGCTGATGGGCTTCCAGTATGGCTCAGCGTTCCAGGCGGTGGAGCGGGTGCAGACCGGCAAGGACGGTGTGATCGGACATCTGCGGGTGCCGGCGTCGATAGAGGACGACCTGACGACCTACGGCTTTCATCCCTCGCTGCTCGACGCGGCCTTCCAGGTGATCCTGGCGGCGACTCGCTCGGTGGACCCCAAGGACCCGGATCAGCGCGGCACGTATCTGCCGGTGGGCGTGGATCGTATCCGCATCGTCAAGCAGCCGACTGCCTCGATGCTAGCTTTTACCCGGCTGCGCCAGGCCGACGATCGACTGGTGGTCGGCGATATTCAGGTGACCGATCCCGAAGGCAACGTGCTGGCGCAGATCGAAGGCTTCCGCGCGCAGTCGCTGGAAACCTCGATCAGCCTCGGCCTGGATCGCATCGACCGGGGCCTGTACGACCTCCAATGGCAGCTTCAGCCGCGCTCGGATGAGACCGACACCCGGCTAGAGATCGCAGATGGCAGCTGGCTGATCTTCACTGACGGCAGCGGCGTCGGCGAGGCGCTGATCCGCAGGCTTGAGGAGCAGGGCCAGCCCTATGTCGCGGTCGCACGAGGCGATGCCGACGAGCTGGCGTTGCACAAGGAGCGCTACACGATCAACCCGACCCGACCCGAGCACTTCCAGCAGCTCTTCGCCGCATTGGCCACACACGATCAGCCCGCGGTTACCCGGCTTGTGCACCTGTGGAGCCTTGACGCGGCCCTGAGCGACGAGCCGGAGCTGGCGGCGCTTGAGCAGGCCCAAGAGTTCGGCGCGCAATCGGTGATGTATCTCATCCAGACGCTGTCACAGAGCGGCTGGGCACAGCTGCCGCATGTGTGGCTAGTCACGCAGCGCGCGCAGCCGGTCGGCCCGCAGCTCGGCACACTGGCGATCGCCCAGGCCCCGATGTGGGGCATTGGCCGCGTGATTGGTCACCAGGAATTCGCCAGCATGTGGGGCGGCCTGATCGATCTCGACCAGACCCCAGCAGACGAGCAGGCGGCACTGCTCTATACGGAGATTCAGCAGGCCACGACCGAAGATCAGGTCGGCTTCCGCGACGGTCAGCGCTATGTCGCGCGGCTGGTGCCGACCTCGCAGCTAACGCCGCCGCTGCCGCCCGCATTCCGGCCCGACGGCAGCTACCTGATCACGGGCGGTCTCGGCTCGCTGGGTCTGATCGTCGCGCGATGGATGGTGGAGCAAGGAGCACGGCGGCTGATCCTGATGGGCCGAACGCGGCTACCCGAGCGCGCGAGCTGGCATCAGCTGGCGGAAGATCACCCGCAGCGCCGAACGGTCCAGGCGATTCAAGCGCTGGAAACACAGGGCGCGACGATCCACCTGGCAGCGGTCGATGTCGCGGACGAGGCGCAGTTTGCGGCTTTCCTGGCCGACTACCGGCGCGAGGGCTGGCCGCCAATTCGGGGCGTGATGCACACAGCCGGCGTGGTGCAGGACGAGCTACTGCTGCGCATGACCACCGAAACCTTCCAGCGGGTGCTGCGGCCCAAGCTGCGCGGCGGCTGGCTGATGCATCGCCTACTCAAGGATCAGCCGCTCGATTTCTTCATCCTGTTCTCGTCCACCGGCTCGGTGATCGCCTCGCTGGGCCAGGGCAACTACGCCGCCGGCAACGCGTTTCTGGACGCGCTCGCCAATCACCGGCGCGCGCTGGGCCTGCCCGCGCTCAGCATCGGCTGGGGTCCGTGGTCGGTGGGCATGGTTGAGCAGCTCAAGCTGGAGCAGTTCTACGCCCGGCGCGGCATCGAACTGATCACGCCCGAGGTCGGCATGCAGATCCTGGCGCGGCTGATGGGCCAGCGCCCGGCGCATCTTACGGCGATCACGGCTAACTGGTCGGTCGCGCGCGAAGCATCGCCCTCGGCCTCGCTGCCACCGATGTTCTCGCTGCTTGGCGAGCAGGCCGAAGAATCGGCCACGGGCGGCGCGAGCACCGACGACGGATCGCTGCTGCTTCAGCTGGGCGAGGCTCCGGCCAGCGAGCGCCCTGCGCTGCTGACAACCCATCTTCAGGAGCTGGTGGCGCGCGTGCTTCAGCTCGATCCGGCGCAGTTCAGCGGCCAGGAATCGCTGACCAGCCTCGGCATCGACTCGATGATGGCGATCGAAGTCAAACATCGTATCGAGGCCAGCGTCAAGACCGATATATCGGTGCTGGAGCTGTTGCAGGGTACGACGGTCGCCCAGCTTAGCACGCGGCTGCTCGGCTCGCTCCGCTTCGACGACAGCATAGCGCCGGTCGAGGCCGCGCCCTCACCCGACGAGATCCAGCAGTTGATCGACCAGGCGGATAGCGCCGAGCTTGAGCGGCTGCTGGCCGAGCTTGAGCAGCAGGCCGATACCACGTTGATCGCGTAGAAATCCACCGCAGGAGCGTTGGGAGCTGTTCCCAACGCCTCCTTCAGCACGCATATACGAGGCAACCTTGTGAGCTTAACGATAAGCAAGCTACTCAAAGCTTTGATTGGAGTTTCGCCCCAGCAGGCAACCTCCTTTAGCGAGGGCAACACCCCTGCCTGGAAACAGCTGGAAACAGCGGTCCTGGCGGCGATCGAAGGCTATCACGCCACGCTCGACGATCACCGGCTGGAGGTGCTGGTGCCACGCCTGAACACGATCGATCTGGAAGTGCGCGGCTACGCCTACGAGGGCGCGGCGATGGGCCTGACCGGGCTGGATTGCATGATGCCCTGGAAAAATCGCCTGCAAGAATATCTGGATGGAGCCGGTGGCGCGCATACCTACATGGTGCATATCGGCGTCGGCGAGGCGCTGGCGCGGCTGCGGCGCAAGCCTGAGCCATTTCTCAAGCGGCTCGATCCGGTGCTGCGCTGGCTAGCCATGGACGGCTACGGCTTTCACGAAGGCTTTTTCAAACAGCGGCGCTACATCGAAGGCCAGACGATCCCGGCGCATCTGTCGCCCTACGCGCGACGGATCTTCGACCAGGGCATTGGCCGCGCGATCTGGTTTTTGAACGGCGCGAACGTCGACCGCATCGTCGACAAGATTGTCGCGTTTCCGCCCGCGCGCCAGGCCGATCTGTGGTGCGGCATCGGCGTGGGCTGCGCGTACGGCGGTGGTGTTGAGCGCGCCGGCATCGAGCGCTTGCAGGCGGCAGCCGGCCAGTACGCGCCGCAGCTGGCGCTGGGCGCGGCAGTGGTAGCCAAGGGTCGGCAGCGCGCCGGCAATCCCACCCCCCACAGCGATCTGGCCTGTGAGGTCTTGTGCGGCACCTCAAGCGAGGTCGCGGCACACGCGGTTGATGTGGCGTTTCAAAACCTGCCGATCGACGGCCCCGAGCCGGCGTACGCGGTCTTGCAGCAGCGTCTGTTCGACCGGTTCGCGGGCGTCGGGCGGCAAAAGGAGGTCGTGCAGTGACCGCAATCGGTAAGCTCCTGAGGCCGTTCTTTGGCGTCACGCAAGCAGAAGCGACCTCGTTCAGCCCCGGCGATGTGCAAGCGGCGCAGCGTTTGGAAACCGTGGTCTCGACCGTGACCAAAGGCTGTCAGCTGACGCTTCAGCATAGCCGCTTCGACGCGCTCGTGCCGCGCTTGAACGTCTTCGACGCCGAGATTCGCGGCTTCGCCTACGAGGGCGCGGGTACCGGACTCGCGGCGCTGGACTGCTTTTTACCCTGGAAGAATCGCACCAAGGATTTTCTAGACGGGCCGGGCGCGCCCTACATCTACGCCGTCCACATCGGGGCCGGGCTGGCGCTGGCGCGGCTGCGACGCAAGCCTGAGCCGTTTCTCAAGCGGCTCGATCCGGTCGTCGGCTGGATCGCGATCGACGGCTACGGCTTTCACGAGGGCTTTTTCAAGCGGCGGCGCTACATCGACCAGCGCGAGGTTCCGGCACATCTGTCAGCCTACGGTCGCCGCGTCTTCGACCACGGGCTTGGCCGCGCGATCTGGTTTCTGGCCGGCGGCAACATCGACCAGGTTGCCAGCAAAATCGGCAGCTTCCCGCTGACGCGTCACGCCGATCTGTGGGGCGGCATCGGGCTGGCCTGCGGCTACACCGGCGGCGTGGATCGCAGCGCGATCGAAACGTTGCAGGTTGCCTCGGGACCGTACAAGCTGCACATGGCCGTCGGCACCGCGATCGCCGCAAACGCCCGCCGTCGCGCCGGCAGCCCGGCTCCCTACGCCGAGCTGGCCTGCGAAGTGTTATGCGGCACCTCCAGCGCCAAGGCGTCAGAAATCGTCGAGAACGCTTTTCGTAACCTGTCGAGCGGCGGCTCCGAGCCGGCCTACGAGCTGTGGCGTCAACAGATCGCGACCCAGCTAGGGCCGCTGCTCAAGGTTTCCAGCGACACTCAACTCGTGCACTAAAGGAGTATCCCCGTGTCGAACTCTGAGCTATCGATTCACTTCTTTCTTCAGCTCACGGTCATTCTGGCCATCTGCCGTCTGGTTGGCTATCTGGCGCAAAAGATCGGGCAGCCGCAAGTTGTCGGCGAGATGATCGCGGGCGTGCTGATGGGGCCGTCATTGCTTGGCCTGCTGTGGCCGGATGTGCAGCAGCAGATCTTTCCCAAAGGCCCGTCGATGAGCATCATCTACGCGTCGAGCCAGGTCGGTCTGGTGCTGTATATGTTCCTGATCGGCGTGGAATTCGATACCAATCTGATCCGCCAACGCATCAGAAGCGCGGTCTCGGTCTCGCTGGCGGGAATTATCGCGCCGCTGACGCTGGGCTGCATCGTGGCGTATATCCTGGTTAATCAGGCAGCGGGCCAGTTCTTCACTGCCGATGTCGTGCCCTGGCAGGCGATGCTTTTTCTGGGCGCGGCGATCTCGATCACGGCCTTTCCGATGCTGGCGCGGATCATCTTTGAGCGCGGCTTGACTGGCACCTCGCTGGGTACGCTGGCGCTGGCGGCTGGCTCCACCGACGACGCGATCTCGTGGTGCATTCTGGCGGTAGTGCTGGCCGTCTTCAACCAGGACCCGGCGATTGCGGTCCTGGCAATCGGCGGCGGCGCGCTCTACGCGATCACGGTGCTGCTGATCGTCAAGCCACAGTTGCGCCGCCTGGGAACGATCACCGAGCGCCAGGGCGATATCAGCAGCGGCATGCTTGCCCTGGTCTTGATGCTGCTGATGCTGTGCGCCTGGATCACCGACATCATCGGCATCTATGCAATCTTCGGCGGCTTCATCCTCGGCATCGCGATGCCGCGCGGCCTCTTCGCCAAGCGCTTGCAGCAGATCCTTGAGCCGATCGTCACCAACTTCATGCTGCCGCTGTTCTTCATCTATTCCGGCTTGAACACAAGCATCGGGCTGGTCAATAGCTGGTGGCTGTGGGGCGTCGCCCTGCTGCTCCTGCTGGTCTCGATCGTGGGCAAGGGCGTGGCCTGCTGGCTGGCGGCGCGGCTCAACGGCGAGACCCAGCGCGAGGCACTGGCGATCGGCGCGCTGATGAATGCGCGCGGCCTGATGGAGCTGATCCTTCTCAATATCGGACTGGAGCAGGGCATCATCACGCCGACCTTGTTTACGATGTTGGTCTTCATGGCGATCGTGACCACACTGATGGCCTCGCCGATCTTTGAGCTGGTGTATGGCCGCTACCGAGCTAGCAACATTCCCGATGGTGCGGCAGTCGGCGCGGTCTAAGCAGCACGCGGGCGCGATTGCAAAAGGAGTAGGACTGTGACCTTTTCTGTAGGATCGATCTTGAAGCGGATCTTTCGCGTCTCGGCGGCGGAGTTCGAGCGCATGGCCGGCGAGCGCTATGGCTTTCAAGCAGATATGGCCAGGATCTGGCAGGGCTTCGAGCCGGTGGCCCAGACGCTCGTCGATGGCTTTCACGCCGCGCTGGAAGATAGCCGCTCAAAGGTGCTGGTGCCGCGACTGAACGCGTTCCCACCCGAGCTGCGCGGCATCGCCTACGAGGGCGCGGGCATGGGCTTGACGCTGCTGGATGTGCTATTTCCTTGGAAGAGCCGGCTCAACGCGTTTCTGGCCGGGCCGGGCGCGCACTATACCGGCCTGGTCTACATCGGCGCGGGTCTCGTGCTGCCCCGCACGGGCCGGCGACCGGAACCCTTTCTCAAGCGGCTCGATCCGGTGCTCGGCTGGCTGGTCGTCGACGGCTACGGCTTCTACGAAGGCTTCTTCTCCGGGCAGCGCTACATCGAGGACAAATCGATCCCGGTGCAGCTGTCGCCCTACGCCCGGCGCGTCTTCGATCAGGGCCTGGGCCGCGCGATCTGGTTCTCCACGGGGGCGAATCCCGAGCGCATTCACGCCACCATCGAGGCGTTTCCGATCGGCAGACGCGCCGATATTTGGAGCGGCATCGGCCTGGCGTGTGCGTATGCGGCGGGCGTCGTGGATCGGCCTGCGATCGAGACGCGGCTCACCTTCGCCGGTGCCTACCGACCGCAGCTGGCGGTGGGCGCTGCGGTTGCCGCGCGCTTCCGGCTGCAATCGGGCAACCCGGCACCGCATACCGAGCTGGCGATCGACGTGATCTGGGGCCGATCCAGCGATGCAGTAGGCCATCTCACCGACCTGGCGATGCAGGATCTGCCCGTCGCCAGCGCGGAGCCGGCCTACGAGATCTGGCGTCAGCGGATTGCGGCGCGGTTTGCCGTGCGCAAAGAACAATTGGATCAGCACGAGGTAATCATTCGATGACTGTTTTAGGAACATTTCGCCGGCTGATGTTTGGCATTCCATCCGAAAAATCTGTGTTTAGCCGCCCCGGCTTTGCTAAAGAAGCCTGGGAACGCTTTCAGCCGGTCGCGCATTCGCTGGTGGAAGGCTACCACGCCACGCTGGAAGATAGCCGCTTCGAGGTGCTGGTGCCGCGACTGAACGCACTGCCACGTGAACTGCACGGCTTCGCCTATGAGGGCGCGGCGATGGGTCTGGCGGCGCTGGATCTGCTTGCGCCCTGGAAGAACCGGCTGCAAACCTTTGTCGACGGGCCGGGCGCGCACCATATCTACCCGATCTATGTCGGCGTAGGTCTGGCGCTGGCCCGCCTGCGCCGCCAGCCTGAGCCATTTCTCAAGCGGCTCGATCCCGTGCTCTCGTGGGTGATTGTGGATGGCTACGGCTTTCACGAAGGCTTTTTCAAGCGGCGGCGCTACATCGACCAGCACGCGATCCCGACGCAGCTTTCGCCCTACGCGCGGCGGCTGTTCGACCAGGGCCTGGGCCGCGCGATCTGGTTTTCATCCGGTGCTCGCGTGGATCTCGTCACGTCGATCGTCGGCGGCTTCCAGCAGTCGCGCCAGGCCGACGTGTGGAGCGGCATTGGTCTGGCATGCGCCTACGCGGGCGGCGCGGATCGCGCGGCGGTCGAGGCGGTGCGCGCTGCTGCCGGACCCTACCGATCGCAGCTGGCCCGTGGCGCAGCAGTGGCCGCCTGGGGTCGCCGGCAAGCGGGCAATCTCGTGCAGCATACCGAGCTGGCCTGCCAGGTATTCGGCGGTATTTCCAGCGACGAGGCCGCGCAAACGGCGGATCTGGCCCGCAAAAACATTCCGACCAGCGCTGCCGAGCCGGCCCACGAGATCTGGCGCCAGCGCACGCAGGCCAAATTTGCGTTTTCGGAGTAAGGCTGAGGCAGAAAGGAAGGAACTATGCCGGATGTGCTTGGAGCCGCCTTCGATCCACTGGCCGAAGATCCGTATCCGTTTTATGCCCGTGCCCGGCAGCAAGAGCCGGTCGCGTACTGTCCCGATTTGAACGCCTGGCTCGTGACACGGCATGAAGATATTCAGCGCGTTTTATTGCAGCCCGAAAAGTTCTCCTCGCGCGATACGCTGACCTCGCCGGTAACATTTTCGCCGCGCGTGCTCGAAGAGCTGATCCAGGGCTTCCTGCCGGTGCCGATCGTTCTCAACACCGATGGCGCGGACCATACGCGCTTTCGGGTGCCGCTGACGAGAGCGTTCGCGCCAGCCCGCATGCGCGCGATCGAGCCGTTCATTCGCCAGATCGCGTACCGGCTGATCGATGGCTTTGCGGAGCAGCGTCGGGTCGAGATCATCAGCCAATTTGCTTATCCACTGGCGCTGGAAGTCGTGCTGACGCTGCTCGGCATTCCGCGTGAGGACATCGACCAAACGCGGCAATGGAGCCACGACTGGCTGATGTTGATGTCGATCCAGCTTGAGGAAGAGCAGCAAGTTGCGTGTGCCAAAGGTACGGTCGCCTTTCAGCGCTACCTAGCCCGGCTGATCGCCGAGCGCCGCGCCGCGCCCCAGGACGATCTGACCAGCACGCTGTTGCAGTTCTCGACGCCGGGCGTCGAGCCGCTCACCGAGAACGAGCTGGTGATTCTGTTGCAGGGGCTGATCCTAGCTGGCCATGAAAGCACGACCAACATGATCGGTACCGGGCTGCTGCTGCTGCTGGAACAGCCCGAGCGCTGGCGGACGCTGTGTGGGCATCCCGAGCTGATCCCGTCGACGGTTGAGGAGATTCTGCGCTTCGACGCGCCGATTCAGATGTTTGCCCGTACCACCACGCAGGAGGTGACGATCGGCGGCGTGACGCTGCCTGAGGACGCGTCGCTGCTGTTGCTCTACGGCTCCGGCAATCGCGATAGTGCGGTCTTCGCGCAGCCTGACGAGTTTCAGCTTCAGCGCAGCACGAATCACCATCTGGCTTTCGGTCACGGCGTGCATTTTTGTGTCGGCGCTGCGCTGGCCCGGCTCGAAGGCCGGATCGCGTTCGAGACGCTGTGCGAGCGGCTGCCGCAGCTACGGCTCGTGCCCGGTCAGGAGCTGACGCATATTCCGACACTGCTGTTTCGCGGCTATGAGCGGCTGGAAGTGACGTGGTAAGCGTGCGCTTGTGGAAAGTGGATCAATGAGAACCAACGATAACACCGTTCTGATCACCGGCGGCAGCGCCGGCATCGGGCTGGCGATCGCGAAGCGGCTGGTGGCGGCAGGCAACACTGTGATCGTGTGCGGACGTGACGAGTCGCGGCTCGAACAGGCGCGCGCGGTAGTGCCTGGCCTGCACGCTATTCGCTGCGATCTCAGCCGCGACGATGAGTTGCCTGGGCTGCGGGATCGCATCACGCGCGATTTTCCGGGGCTGAACGTGCTGATCAACAACGCGGCGATGATGCGGATCTATGACTTTTGCGAAAGCCCAGGCGTGCCCGAGCAGATCGAGGCCGAGGTGCGCACGAATCTGCTCGCGCCCATGAAGCTGACCAGCCTGCTGCTGCCGCTGCTGCAAGCCAAGGAGCAGGCCGCGATTGTGATCGTCTCATCGGGCCTGGCCTATGTGCCGGTGTCGAATGTGACGGTCTACTGCGCGACCAAGGCCGCGCTGCACTCGTTCGCCCAAAGCCTGCGCGCCCGGCTCAGGTGCACGCCGATCAACGTGTTTGAGCTACTGCCGCCGCTGGTCGATACCGATCTGACGCGCACGCTGCGTATGCCC
Organism: Herpetosiphonaceae bacterium; assembly: GCA_036402055.1. GTDB lineage: Bacteria > Chloroflexota > Chloroflexia > Chloroflexales > Kallotenuaceae > LB3-1. The sequence continues at coordinate 1,496 of DASWTQ010000079.1, read as the reverse complement.
AAGCTCCAGCCCGACGACGTAGCGCGCGCGCTGCTCCACGGTCTGGTCCGCGATCAGTACGAGATCCGCGTGGGTATGGTGAAATCGCTGTACGTCGCCAGCAAGCTCATGCCGTCGCTCGCGCAGCGGTTGCTCAACACGGCATTCTCACGCTAAGGAGTCCCATGGCTACCACATCCTCCATGTCTGTAACGGCACCCGAGCGGCGGATCGCCGGCTGGCTCTCCGAGAGCGAGTTCGCCACCTTGGAGGCCATCTGCGATACATTGCTGCCCTCGCTTGAGCCACCACCCGGCAGCTCCGAGGCGACCGCGCGCTACTACCGGCGCTCGGCGCGGGATCTTCAGGTTGCGCAGCGGCTGGCCGAGATGCTGGCGCGCGAAAATCCCGAGGTCCACACGGATCTGCGGCAGTTCTTATCGATGTTTACCAGTCGCGGTCCAAGCATGCTGTTTGCGGGCCGGGCTCAGCCCTTCGCGGCGCTGCCGCAGCCCAAACGCGAGCAGTATCTGCTGGCGCTGGCGAATAGCCCGGTCGCCAAGCTGCGCAAAGGCTATCAAGGCATTAAGCGGCTGGCCTGTCTGATCTTTTACTCGGCGGTCGATGCCAGCGGCGTGAATCCCAACTGGGAAATGCTCGACTACGCCCCGCCGTCGCCGCCGCCAGCCGTGCCGCCACGCATCACACCTCTGGCAATCACGGCAGATACCACGCTGGAGGCCGATGTCGTGGTGCTCGGCTCGGGCGCGGGTGGCGGTGTGGTTGCCGCTGAGCTGGCGCAGGCCGGTAAAAGCGTGATCGTGCTGGAAAAGGGCGGCTACAACCACGAGGGCAACTTCACCCATCTTGAGCAGCAGGCGATGTCGGAGCTGTTCTTGAAGCAGGGCGCGCTCGCATCCAAAGATCTGGGCGTGCTGATCATGGCCGGCAGTACGCTCGGCGGCGGCACCGTGATCAACTGGATGACCTGCTTCCGCACGCCCGCCGATGTGCTCAAAGAGTGGGAGCAGATCTCGGGACTGCGCGGCTGCTTCACCGATCCCGAGCTTCAGCGCAGCTTTGCCGCCGTCGAGCAGCGGCTGCGGATCAACCCCGACAACAGCCAGCATAATCGGCCCAATCAAGTACTCTTCGACGGCGCAGCCGCGCTGGGCTACCATGCCGGCGTGATCCATCGTAATGCCGTGGGCTGTGATCAGCGCTGCGACGGCTGCAACTTCGGCTGTCGCCTCGGCTGTAGCCAGTCCACGATGAACACCTATTTGCAGGATGCCTACGACCACGGCGCGCGGATCGTGGTGCGGTGCAGCGCAGATCGCGTGCTGATCGAGCACGGCCGCGCGGTCGGCGTCGCCGCTCACGTCCACGATCCGCAGGCCGGCACCAGTCACAGTGTGACTGTCCGAGCAACAACCGTGGTCGTCGCGGCGGGAGCACTGCACTCACCCGCGATCCTGCTGCGCTCCGGGCTTAACAATCCGCATATCGGCAAACAT
>DASWTQ010000078.1:0-2933 GCA_036402055.1 Herpetosiphonaceae bacterium | reverse complement strand
CCCGTCGCTACGCGACTCCCCTTCCCCGCCGTCGTGGGTCCCTTTCCCACTCCTTGCGGCAGGCGAGGGGTCTGAGGTGGCTCAGTGTCTCCCCTCTCCTATGGCACTGGGCGAGGGGGGCGAGCTTGCGAGCCGGGGGTGAGGGCCTGGGCCAGGCGATTTAAGCTGCTTGCGAAAAAACTTCCCCACCTGCGTTTAACACCATAACGCGCTGAACTCGGTGTGATCAGTGCGCCTGTCAGTCTGCCGATCGAAGCGTGCGTTGGCTCCGCAGGCTTCAGATCATTGATAGATCGCAGTGGATCGATCACTGTGCAAGGAACGACCTGCCGATGAATCATTCGGTGCTTGTGCGTCCGCCGCACACCGCCACACTGCTGCACATCGCTTTGTTTGGACCGCCACAGCTCACGTGGGACGAGCAGCCGATCGCGCTGCCGCGCCGCCAGCTGCGCGCGCTGCTGTATCGTCTGGCCGCCACGCTTCAGCCGGTTTCCCGCGATCAGCTCTGCTTCCTCTTCTGGCCCGATAGTCCCGAGACCGTCGCCCGGCGCAATCTGACCGTGCTGCTGAACCAGCTGCGCAATCTGCTGCCGGCGCCGGATCTGCTCGTGGCGCAGCGTGATGTCGTGGCGCTGGACCCGGCGCGTGTGCGGGTCGACACGGTGGCGCTGGCCGATGCGCTGATCCCGCAGCGCCAGCACCATTTCGACGCGCTGTCGGCGGCGGTTGGCTTGTATCGTGGCCAGTTTCTCGACGGCTTCGCGCTGCCCGGCAGCGTCGAGTTCGACGAGTGGGCCGATCGCGAGCGGCACATCTGGGAGCGGCGCTACCTTGATGCGCTGGCGCTGCTGATCGACGGCTATGCTCAGCGCGGCGCGTATGCCGAGGCGATCGAGGCTGCTCAGCGAGCACTGGCCGTGGATGCGCTGGCCGAAGAGATGCATCGCCGGCTGATCGTGCTCTACGCCGAGCTGGGCGATCGTACCGCCGCGCTGCGCCAGTTCGAGCACTGCGCCGAGGTGCTTGAGCGTGAGCTGGGCGTGAGCCCGCTGCCGGAAACCCGCGCCGTCTATGAGGCCGTGCGTGACGGACTGCTGCCGCGTCAATTGACCGCCGCGCACTCTGCATCTGCGGCCAAAGAAAAATCCAGCCGTTTGCGCCATCTGCCGGCCGCGCCGACGCCGCTGATCGGCCGGGCTGAGGAATGCGCCCACGCGATCGGCCTGCTGCGCGATCCCGCCGTCCGGCTGCTGACGCTGTGCGGTCCCGGCGGCAGCGGCAAAACCCGGCTGGCGCTCCATCTGGCGTGGGAGATCGCCGAGCGCTTCGCCGATGGTGTGGTTTTTGTGCCGCTAGCCGCGCTCCACGACGGCGCGCTGCTCGCCCACACGATCGCGCATGCCTGCGGCCTGAAGCCGGGGCAGTCGCAGGATGTGCGCGAGTACCTGCGCGACAAGGAGCTGCTGCTGGTGCTCGACAACTGCGAGCATCTGCCGGATCTGCAAGCCGAGGTTGCCCGGCTCCTGGCTGCTGCTCCCGGCCTGCGCGTGCTGACGACCAGCCGCGCCGCGCTCAATCTTCAGGGCGAGCATATCTTCCCGGTGTCGCCGCTGCCGCTGCCGGATCTGAGCGCGCTCCCGTCGCCGGCGACGCTGGCCGAGGTGCCCTCGCTGGCGCTGCTCCTGGCGCGAACCCAGGCGCTCAACCCGCGCTTCGAGCTGACCGCCGAGAACGCCCCGGATCTGGCGGCGATCTGCGTGCGGCTCGACGGGCTGCCACTCGCGATCGAGCTGGCTGCCGCGCGGCTCAAGCTGCTCGCGCCCGGCGAGCTGCTGCGGCGTCTGGATCACAGGCTGGCGCTGCTGACCAGCGGCGCGCGCGATCTGCCGGATCGTCACCAAACGCTGCGCGCCACGATCGATTGGAGCTACCAGCTGCTGGATCAGCAGGAGCAGCAGCTCTTTGATTACCTGGCGGTCTTTGCGGGCGGCTGGACGCTTGAGGCGGCCGAGGCGGTGTGCGGCCCTGATGCGCAGCGCGGCGAGTTTGGATCGTGGAGCATTCTGGATGGCCTGGCCTCGTTGATCGATAAGAATCTTGTGTTTCAGCAGCCTACTCCGCAGCCCGAGCCGTCGTTCGCGATGCTGGAAACGATCCGCGAGTATGCCCTGGAGCGGCTGTCCACGCACGATCTTGACGTGATCGAGCGCGTTCGCCGTAGACACGCCGGCTTCTATGTGGAGCTGGCGGAAGCTGCCGAGACCGAGCTACAGGGCGCGCGCCAGGCGGAGTGGCTGGATCGCCTGGATGCCGCGCATAATAATCTGCGGGCCGCGCTGGCCTGGTGCCGCTCCGACGAGGGCGATCCCCGGCTGGGCATCCGGCTGGCGGGCGCGCTGTGGCGCTTCTGGGAAACGCGCGGCTACCTTCAGGAAGGTCGCGCCGCCGCCGAAGATATGCTGGCTCGGATCGGAGATGTGGAGGTTGCGGCTCGCGCGAAGGCGCTCCGAGGAGCCGGCTACCTGGCCTGGCTCCAGGGCGACACCGAGATCGCCTATGCCCGGCTGGCGGAGAGCGCCACGCTTGAGCGGAGCCGCGATCATCGGCACGGACTGGCCCAGACGCTCAATCTGATCGGGCACATCGCCACCAAGCAGCAAGACTACGGGCGGGCGATCTCCAGCCTGGAGGAGGCTTTAGCCATCGGGCGGGCGCTCCGTGACGATCACCTTGTCGATACCGCGCTGAATAGTCTGGGCAATATTGCGGCGTTCCAGGCCGACTACGAAGTCGCGCGGCGCTACTACCACGAGGCGCTTCAGCTGCGGCGGCGAACCGGCGACATCCGTGGCCTGGCCGTGACGCTCAATCATCTCGGCGAGATCCTGCGCTGGCAGGGCGATCTGCATCAGGCCGTGCAGCTCTACGAA
>DASWTQ010000077.1:0-8983 GCA_036402055.1 Herpetosiphonaceae bacterium | reverse complement strand
AAAATCCAGATAGCTCGGCTTGACCTCGATCGGCGACTTGAAGAAGACAAAGCGGGGGATGCCGTGCTGCCGGGCCCAGCGCTGCGCCGCCAGAAAGCTTTCGGCGTCGTGCTTGGAGCCCGAGAATGGGATCTCGCCGGCGGCAAAGCGCCAGGTTTCGCGGGTCACCGCCAGCCGGTCGATCGTGATGCGCGGCGAGTGCGGCGCCGGCTGCAACATCCTGAACGAGTTGGCGACCAGGTTCGAGAGCAGCGAGCCGAGCGCCTCGACGATGTCGAACTGGATCTTGCTATCGCGCGTGCGAATCGTCAGGCTGTCGCCGCTGGGCTCGATCACCAGCGACCCGATCGGCACGGCGCGTGATTTTTGCACGCCGCAGGCATCTTTCGAGAAGATCAGCCGGTAGTCCCAGGGCGAGACCAGCGCCGAACGGGTGCGCGCCGTCAGCTGGTGCCAGTTGCGCGGCGTGATCGGCATCAGGCGCGGCCCCGGCAGATCCTGCACCAGCGCCTGGAAAAGATCTTCAGGGTTGGGATATTGCGTCAGGAAGGCCGCCGCGCCGATCGTGTTTTCCGCCACGTGCAGCTCGCCCATCACGCCCAGAAAATCGCCGCGCTCGATCGCCGCGCCATCTGCGGCCGCGATCATCACGTCGGGGCTGTGATAGTGCGCCAGGCTCCAGCCGGCCCTGGCATCGCCAAACGCCGCCTCGACCTTGGGCCGCAGCTCGGCGCTGGTGTACGAGACCTGACGCCGATCCGGCGGAAGATCCAGAATCTCGGCCCAGCGCTGCTGAAGCGTCTGCATAATCTGGCCCACGATGCGATTATTCTCGCCCGAGAGCGTTTCCTGGGACTTGAGCCAGAAATCGAGCGCTGGCACCAGCTGCGAGCCCGAGGCAGCCGCCAGCTCGGCGTGAGTCTGCTTGAACGCCTCACGAAACGCCGTCGCGGCCTGATCCGTGATCCAGCGCGCGCTCAGCAGCAGCAGCGACATCGGCTCGCTGAGCGCGTCGAGCACGGCCGGGCCCAGCTCCAGCTCAATATTGCGGCGGCAATCCTCATAGACCAGCGTGCGCGCGGCGTAGGTCTTGCCCGCAGCCCGAGTCGCCTCCGCGCCGGTGATGCGGGTAAAGGTTGCTTCGAGCTGCTCCAGCGCCTGATTGAGCTGGCCTGCATTACCGGCGGCGCGGGCAACAGCCGTCCGCGCGCTTTCCAGATCGGTCAGCGCAGCCAGCGCGGGACGGCGCAGGCTTTCATCGCCGACGCGCTCCAGCAGGCGGCGCAGCGTGCGCTCCGGCCGCGATTCGAGCGGCGCCTCCAGCGTCCAGACGACCAGGCCCATCGCGTGCATGCCTTCGAGGATCTTGTACACCTCGGCCTCGCTGCTGATCTGGCTGTCGGGCGCGCGCACAAGCTCGGCGGCGATCTCACGCGCCAGGCGCTGGCCGTCGCAGGCGTGCAGCACGGCGGCCTGTTTGGGCGTGATCGGAGTGGGCTTTTCCATCGGCATTTGCAGCATCGTGCCTTCGAGGTAGGCAAACGGCGTGCGGCGCGGTGCCAGCCAGGGCCGTAGATTCTTATTCCTGGCCAGCGTCTCGGCCAGCGTATCGATCGCCCAGCCCTCGAAATACACTTCGCGCGACTGAGTCAGGCCGGGGCCGGGCTCCATGCGGATCGGCGGGCCCTCAGGGATGAACTGCGCCCAGCCGACCGGGCCGAAGAAGCCGATCGTATCGTTTTTGGCGCAGTAGCGCTGCATGTAGCTGGCGATCAGCTCCTCGTGCTGGCGCTGCTTGGAGTTGCGGCTGGTCTCGGCCAGCGTTTGCAGCGGCAGCACGCCGGTGTGATACGCCTGGCGATTCTGCCAGATCACGGCCTCGCGGAAGCGATCCTCGGCGGCGACTGCGCGGATGGCCTGTGAGGACTCGCGCATGCTCTCCTCAAACGTCGCCCGATAGACGGCCCGCGTCGCCTCAGCCTCGACCAGCGCGGCCCGGAACGCGTCGAGCGCCTCCTTGATCTCGGCCGGCTGATCGACGGTGGGCGGCAGCTTGCGCTGGCGAATCGCGCGCAGTAGCTGCACCAGCGGATAGCGCCGCGCCGTGTCGTGCCACTGATCCTCGCGGCGAAGCGTATCCAGCGCTGCATTCACCACAGCGGCGGCGGCATCTTCGGCCTGCTGGGCCCGATCTTCCGCGTCAAGCAGCTGCTCGGTCGCCACGCGGCCGGACTCGGGCGCCAGACTCAGCACCTGCGCGATCGGAAAGCCGGCTCCGCGCAAGGTAATCGTGCGCCACACAGCCCAGCGCTGATCTGGCAGGCTGATCAAATGTTCGGGCAGCCACAGCTCTTGATCGTCGCCCCAATCGTCCGCGTAATCGTCGTTGATAAACGAGGAAAGTTTTCCAAAGTGTTCGTTCTGATCCATAGATTTCGGCTCCTGAGCCAGGTGCGAGGCGAGAGCTGCTCGGCCTCAGGTCAACATACCCGCAGGCACAGCGAGGCTATCTTGCACAGTGTTTCGATCTAGATCGTCGGGGTGAGCGAGTGCGAGCACAACCGGCGCCTGGGTGCCGACGGCTGGCCGAAGATCGCCGGCAGAAAAACTCAGGCGGGGCATGTTCGGCGCGAAGCAGTCAGAGAAGATCGATTGGCGAAGATAAGCATTGACCTGGCAGTACACATGTGGAGATGCGCGCTGCCAGGTCGGTGGTCGTGCTACGGGCCAGGCTTACTGGTTCCCGGCGTTCTCTTCCATCTGTTTGCGCAGGCTGAGCGGGCGCATATCGGTCCAGACCTCTTTGATGTAGTCCAGACACTCCTGCTTGCTGCCGCTCTTGCCGGCGTCGTTCCAGCCCAGCGCGTTCTCGCGATCGGCCGGCCAGATCGAGTACTGCTCTTCGTGGTTGACGACAACTTTATAGATCGTCGTATCTTCTTGTTCGTCGCGGTTCATGCTACCTCCTATGTGGTTAATACAGTTTGCGGGAGTACATCAGCGTGGTTTCGCCGACGTTCTGGATCTGACCTGGGAGCGCGGCGACTCCCGGGCGTTGGTTTGGCACCGGCTATTGTACGCTATCTTAGGCGGATCGAACAAGCCGGGGCCTAGAGGGGCTGCGGCGCGGTGCTGACCGGCTCGGGCTCGTCCTCATCCTCGTCGATCGCTTCCAAGCCGGCGTCGGGCAGCTCATCCTCGACCAGCCGGATGCGTGGATACATGTAGCCTAAGATAACGGCCAGCAGCGTCAGCAGGCCAAAAACGATAAACATCAGGCCGATGCCGCGTCCAGGGCCGTAGCCGATGATCCGGCCGATCGAGCCGGCCAGCGGCGAGTCCGCATTTTGGAGCAGCGGCTGGAAGACATAATCAGCCAGCGGGCCGGCGATCAGATAGGCGATTGGCGTGGCGGCGGTGGCGATCATCGCGCGCGTTGAAAAGACGCGGCCCTGGATGTCGGCCGGAACTTTGCTCTGCCAGATCGCCTGGCTGGACGCGCCGACAAACGGCATCATGAAGAGGAAGAAGAACGCCATCACGGTCAGCAGCAGCGCCGAGGGCTGCAAGCCGCCCAGGATGATACACACGGCCGAGAGCGCCATCGGGATCAGCACGCCGTTGACGCGCCGTCGTGGACCGCCCCAGATGCTCATCACGATGCTGCCGACCAGCATACCCGCGCCGGCGACCGAGAGCACCGTACCCAGCACGGCCGGCGATCCCGACGGGAACGAGAGCACCAGCGGATTGGCCAGCACGACGACCATGCTGACCAGAAAGTTGCTGGCGGCAAAAAAGATCAGCAGGCCCATCAGACCTGGTCGCTGCCTGATATAGTGCCAGCCAAACGCCGACTCTTGCCGCAGCGAGCCGCGCGCCTGCCGGCCTTCCGCGCTGACCTCCGGCCGGGGAATGCGCACGGCCATCAACGTGATCACGGCAAACACAAAGGTGATCAGATCGACGGCGATCACGCCGCTGAGCCCGATCCAGGTGACGAGCACGCCCGCCAGCACCGGCGAGATCAGCTGACCGATGCCCTGCGCCAGCTGTACCAGACCGTTGGCGCGGCCGAGCTGCTCACGCGGCACCAGCAGCGTCGTCGCGGCGGTGTAAGCCGGCAGCTGAAAGGCGCGCGAGGCTGAAGAGATCGCCGTCAGCAGGTAGATCAGCCAGATCGACAGGTTATCGGCGCGATACAGCAGCACGATCGCCAGCGTCGTCAGCGCGGCCACCGTATCGCTGACAATCATCGCCTTGCGTCGATCCCAGCGGTCGACCAGCACGCCGGCGACCGGCGAGATCAGAATAAACGGCAGCATCGCGAAGAGCGAGATCAGCGAAAACTCGGTCACCGAGCCGGTTTCTTGCAGCACCCAGACACCAAGCGCGAAGCCGGTCAGGCCCGAGCCGATGATCGAGACCAGCTGGCCCCACCAGATCACAAAAAAGACCTGCATGCTGCGTGCTGCATTTTGTTGTTTCACACCATTCTCCCTTGGTTGCCCATTGAGCGCCGCTCGTCCAGCCTCGATCTGCGGCGCGGCCCTGGTTAGCTTCGGCAGCGCGATCGGCTGCTGGCGGATCGAGTCGCGCTGCTCGTCGAGACGCTGCGCCAGCTGCTCGATCGTCGTCTCGCGCACCACGCGCGCCAGCTGCTCGATCGTCGGCTGCGCGAAAAAGTCCGTGAGCGCTACCGAGTGGCCAAAAACCTGCTGGATCAAGGTCAGCAGCCGCACCGCCAGAAACGACGTGCCGCCAAGATCGAAGAAGCTGGCCGTGACGCTGATCGGCTCTCTGCCCAGCAGCTCCTGCCAGATCGTCGCCAGCCGCTGCTCAAGCTGATCGCGCGGCGCGACAAAAACGTCGGCGCGGGACGGCTCGATCGCCGGACGCGGCAGCGCATGCCGATCCACGATGCCGTCTGCCGTCAGCGGCAGCTCGTCGAGCACCACGAAGGCGGCCGGGATCATGTAGTGCGGAAAGCGTGCACGCAGGTAATCGCGGAGGACCAGCGGAGAACCAAGAACCAAGAACCAAGAACCGGGGTCAGTCGAATCTTCCTGGTTCTGAGTCCCAGGTTCTGGGTTCGCTTGTTCCTTTGTTCCCTTGTTCCCTTGTTCCCCGACGACGTACGCTGTCAAATATGTTTTCCCCGCCTCATCTTCGTACGCTCGCACGACAGCCGAGCGCAGGGCGGGGTGACGCTCCAGTGCGGCCTCGATCTCACGTGGATCGATGGGATGGCCCGCGATCGTGATGTGCTCGCCGGCGCGGCCAAGCAGCTCGATCTGGCCGCTGGGCAGATAGCGGCCCTGCTCGCCGGTGCGGTAGAGCCGCTCGCCGGTGCGCGGATGCTTGAGAAAGCGGGCGCGAGTTTCGGCCGCGTTGCGCCAGTAGCCCTTGCCCACGCTCAGCCCACCGATGAAGATCTCGCCGGGCACCCAATCGGGCGCGGGCTCCAGGCTTGCATTCAGCACGTGCAGCCGCTGGTTGGTCAGCGGCGCGCCCAGCGGCACGCGGCTGGCCTCGGGAGCGAGCCGCTCGATCGTCGTGCTGCTGGACCAGATGCCTGTCTCGGTGCTGCCGCCCTGATTGACGACGCTGACGCCCGGCACCAGCGCTCGGAGTCGCTCGGCCAGCGTGACCGGCATCCAATCGCGGCTGAGCAGCGCCAGGCGCAGCGCGCGCGGGTGCAGCTCGGGCTTGTCCGCAACGTATGTCACCAGCCGCTCAAGCAGCGCCGGCGGCGAGTTCCAGATTGTCACACGCTCGCGCAGCATCAGCTCGGCCAGGTGCGCCGGATCGTGATGTGCTGCCGGCACAACGATCGTGCCGCCCGCCGCCAGCGTGCCGAAGATGTCGTAGATCGCGAGATCCGAGGTCAGCGGCGCAAGTGCCAGCAGCCGATCTCCAGCGTTGACGCCATAGCGCCGGTTGACGTCGAGGATCGTGTTGACCGCGCTGGTGTGATCGATCATCGCGGCCAGCGGCGGCTCGGCGTCGGCGCTGGTGTAGATCACATAGGCCAGATCGTCGCTCTGCTGTACCGGCTCGATCGTGTGATCGTCGATGCCGCTCCACTCGTCGGCGTCCAGGAACAGCCGCTGGATCTGACTCGGCCACTCCAGTCGCCGATCCAGCTCCGACTGCGTCAACGCGATCGCGGCCTCGCTGTGAGCCAGCAGTCGCCGGAAGCGCTCTCCCGGCAGCGCGGGATCGATCGGAACGTAGGCCGCACCGGATTCCAGCACGCCCAGCGCCGCCACGATCTGCTCCCAGCCCGGCTCCATCACCACCGCGACCAGGCTGTTGGGCCGCGCGCCCAGCTCTCGCAGCCGCCGCCCGACCTGCGCCACGCGCCGGCCAAGCTCTCCATAGGTCAGCGTGCGATCCCCGGCGACGACGGCGGTCTGTCGGGGACGGAGATAAACCTGTGCCAGGAACAGGCTATGCAGCAATTCCTGCGGCGGCGGCGCTTCGACGGTCAGCGCGGCGCGACGAGCCAGCTGCTCGGCCGGGATCAGACTCGGCAGATGCTCCTGCCAGCTTGTCTCGTCGTTCGCCAGGCGATGGAGGAAGCGCCCGTAGCTGTCCAACATATCCTGCATCAGCCTTTCGGGAAAAACCTGCTCGACCGATTGCCAGCTACAGGTCAGCGCGCCCGCGCCGTTTTCGCTGACCGTCGGCGAGAGCAGCATCTGGGGAATGTGCAGCCCGGCGTCGACCTGCTCGAACGATAATCTGCTGCCCGCGCCGCGACCAAAGTTGGTCTGGTAGCTGGCGTGACTGTACTCGATCACGCTGTTGAAGACGATCGGCAGTGCGGGTCTCGACGAGCCGCCGCTGCGCCGGTTCAGCTCCTGGAGCACCTGATGGCCCAGAAAGTAGCGCTGCTCAAGATCGGCGGCGATCTGCTGCTGGATGCGCCGGGCTCGCGCCTCGAAAGTTCCCGGCGCGTCGTCGACTTCCAGCAGATACACGGTGTTGAAATTGCCGAGCGTCTCGCCGATGCGCTTGTGGATCGGCGGGCGATACGTGCCGATCAGGCCCAGCGTGAAGCGGCGGCGCTGGCTCCAGGCCGAAAGCACCTCGACAAAGGCGGCGGTGGTCAGGCCCGAAGGCGTGAGATCGGCGCGCGCGGCCCGCGCTTTGAGCCGTGCCCAGGTCTCGGCGTCCAGCAGCGTGATGTTGTGCTTCACAAATAGCGAGATCGTCTCGGGGCTCAGGTTGGTCGCCAGCGGCAGCTCGATCACTGGCGGCAATGTCGGCAGCCGGTTGAGCCAGTAGTCGCGGGCGGACTGGCCCAGCTCGCTTTCCTCGAAGGCCAGCCAGGTCAGCACGTAGTCGCGATAGCCAGGTGGCCGTGGCGCCAGCGGGCCGGGTCCGAGATGCCGGAACAGCTCCTGAAGGAACATGCCGCGACTGGTCCCGTCGACCAGCAGCGAGTCGAGGCGAATATGCAGCCGCAGCCGCTCGCCCGGCAGCCGGTGCGCCATGATCTCGAAGAGCGGCCAGCGATCCACGGGCGCTTTGGCCGTCTGCATCCGGTGACGCACTTCTTCCAGCCGGGCCTCGATCGTCGCCGGATCGCTGCGCCGCAGATCGACGACGTTGATGCGGTACGGTGGAGCCTGGGGCAGGATCTGCTGCTGGCCACCGGGCAGGATCACCATGCGCAGCATATCGTGGCGCTGCACCACGCGCTCAAGCGAGCGATTCAGCGCGATCAGCAGCAGATTCGTGCGGTTCGCGTTCATCCGCGACGGCGTCGCCCAGCTTACCTCGGCCTCGGTGTACACGTTGGTGCCGACCGCGCCGAGATCGAAGAGGCCGCTGCGTCCGGTCCAGTAGGCGCGCTGGATCGGCGAGAGCGGGAACGGCTCGTTGCGCTCCTCGCGATTCGTGGCCATGGCGGGCAGCGTCGGAGCCGGCTTTGGCGGTGCGGCCGCCTGTTTGTCGCGCAGACGACGGAGCAGTAGCTCGCGCCGCTCAGGCGACATCTCGGCTACGCGTTTGGAAACGTCACTCATCGAAAGCTTCTCCACTGGCGAGTAACGCTTGCACTTCTTCATCCGATAACTGATCCAGCTCGGCCAGCATCTCGTCCAGCTCACCGCTATCCGCCTGCTCGGCCTGTCGCTGCACGATCGTCAGCGCCAGATCCGCGACCGTGGCCGACTCGTAGAGCACGCGCAGCGGCAGCTCGACCTGGAAGGCATGGCGCAGTCGTGAGATCAGCTGCATCGCCAGGAGCGAGTGACCGCCCAGCTCGAAGAAGTTGTCGTGAGCGCCCACGCGATCGACGACCAGAATCTCCGATAGGATACGCGCGACGGTCTCCTCAGTCGGCGTGCGCGGCGCAACGTAGCTCTGCTGCGATTGCGCACCGTCAGGCGCTGGCAGCGCTTTGCGATCGACCTTGCCGTTGGGCGTCAGCGGCAGCGCGTCGAGCACCACAAACGCCGCCGGGATCATATACTCGGGCAGCGAAGCCAGCAAGAAGCGCCGCAGCTCGGGAGCTAGGCCCTCAGTTGTGGCCCTCACCCCCGGCCCCTCTCCCGCTGCGGCAGGAGAGGGGAGACTGGCGGTACTTTGTTCCTTTGTTCCCTGGTTCCTTGGTTCTCCTACGAGATACGCCACAATCCGTTTGTCGCCGGTCTCCTCGCGGACGATCACGACGGCATCGCGAATGGCCTCGTGCCGGCGCAGCGCAGCCTCGATCTCGCCTAGCTCGATGCGGAAGCCGCGTACCTTGACCTGATGATCGATGCGCCCGATGTACTCAAGATCGCCGTTGGGCAGGTAGCGCGCCTGGTCGCCGGTGCGATACAAGCGTGCGCCTGGATTTTGGCTGAACGGGTCGGGGACGAACTGGGTGGCGGTCAGATCCGGCCGCTGATTGTAGCCACGGGCCACGCCTACGCCGCCGACGTAGATCTCGCCCAGCACGCCGATCGGCGTGGGCTGCAAATCTTGA
>DASWTQ010000076.1:0-5601 GCA_036402055.1 Herpetosiphonaceae bacterium | reverse complement strand
CGATCGCCACCGGCGGCTCAACTGCCGTCGGGCAGCACCGACGGGTACTGGAGCCAGCCACGGGAGCAGGTGGTGGCGTCACTGAACACCACGGTCGATGGATTGACGGCGGCTGCGGCACGGCAGCGTTTAGAACATTGGGGACCGAACACGCTCGACACACGGCCCCAGGCGTCTGCGCTGCGGCTGTTGCTCAACCAGTTCCGCAGTCCGCTGGTCCTGATCCTGGTCTTTGCCACGATCATCTCGCTCGTCGTGGCCGAGTGGATCGATGCCACGGTGATCCTGGTGATTGTGGTCGCGAGCGCGCTGCTCAGCTTCTGGCAGGAGTATCGCGCCACCAACGCGATCGAGCAGCTGCGCGCCCGCGTCACGATTCAGACTACGGTGCTCCGCGACGGAACCCCACAGACGATCCCCACCACCGCGATCGTGCCGGGCGATGTCGTGCTGCTCTCGGCGGGCAGCCTCGTTCCGGCGGATGGCCTGATCCTGAACGCCAAAGACTGTTATGTCAACGAAGCAACGCTCACCGGCGAGTCGTTGCCGATCGAGAAAGCTCCGGGGATCGTCGCCACCGAGGCCAGCTTGCCCGAGCGGACCAACTGTCTGTTCCTGGGCACATCGCTTCGCAGCGGCACGGCGCGGCTCCTGATCGTGCAGACCGGCACGCACACGCTGTTCGGCCATATCGCCGAGCGCTTGACGCTGCGCCCACCCGAGACCGAATTTGAGCGCGGTATTCGCCACTTTGGCTATCTGCTCACCCAGATTATGCTGCTGCTGGTGCTGGGCGTGTTCGCGATCAATGTCTTCAGTCACAAGCCGCCCGTCGATGCATTGCTGTTTGCGATCGCGCTGGCGGTCGGTCTGTCCCCCGAGCTACTCCCGGCGATCATGAGCATCACGCTGTCCAAGGGTGCGCAGCAGATGGCGACCGAGGGCGTGATCGTGCGGCGGCTGAATGCGATCGAAAACCTGGGCAGCATGAATGTCCTCTGTACCGACAAGACCGGCACGCTGACCGTCGGCGTGGTGCGGCTCGACGGCGCGCTCGATATCCATGGTCAGCCGTCGGAGCGTGTTCTGGAACAGGCTGCTCTCAACGCGCAGCTGCAAACCGGGCTCAGCAACCCGCTCGATGCGGCGATCATCGCCGAAGCGCAGCGAGTAGGGAAAGATACGCCGTTAGCGCGGAAGATCGACGAGATCCCGTACGATTGGGTGCGCAAGCGGCTCAGCGTCGTCGTGGAAGATGGACCACATGCAGCGCGGATCATCACCAAAGGCGCGCTCGCGAACGTGCTGGCGGTCTGTGATTTCGTCCAGGACGGCGCGACCACACAGCCGCTCGACGACACGCGGCGGCAGACGATTGACCAGCAGTTCCAAGCATGGAGCGCGCACGGCTACCGTGTGCTCGGCATCGCCCACAAGCAGGTAGGCATCCAAGCTCGCTACAGCCACGAAGACGAGATGGCGCTGATCTTCGGCGGCTTTTTGCTCTTTTTCGACCCGCCCAAGCCCGGCGTCGACCAGACAGTGCGCGATCTCACACGGCTGGGCGTACAACTCAAGATTATCACCGGCGACAACGGCGCAGTCGCCGCGCATCTTGCCGAGGCGATCGGACTCTCCGTCAGCGGCATGTTGACCGGCGCTGAGCTGAATACATTGCACGATGAAGCGTTGTGGCAGCGTGCGTCCCAGACGACGCTTTTTGTCGAGGTCGATCCCAACCAGAAGGAGCGCATCATTCGGGCGCTGCAAAAGATGGGGCATGTCGTCGGCTACCTGGGCGACGGCATCAACGATGCGCCCGCGCTGCACGCCGCCGATGTCGGCATTTCCGTCGATACGGCGGTCGATGTTGCCAAAGATGCCGCCGATCTCGTGCTGCTTGAGCACAACCTCGACGTGCTCCACGCGGGCATCCAGGGCGGTCGTACGACCTTTGCCAACACGTTGAAATATATCTTCACGACGACCAGCGCCAACTTCGGTAATATGCTGAGCATGGCGGGAGCCTCGCTGTTCCTCCCGTTTCTGCCGCTGCTGGCCAAGCAGATCCTGCTCAATAATTTCTTGTCCGACGTGCCCGGCATGACCATCGCCGGCGACAATGTGGATCACGAGCTGATCGACACGCCGCATCGCTGGGATCTGCCGTTTATTCGCAGCTTCATGATCGTCTTTGGGCTGCTCAGCTCGGTCTTCGATTACCTGACGTTTGGCCTGCTATGGCTCGTCGTTCGCGCCGCGCCCACGGAGTTTCGCACGGCCTGGTTCATCGAGTCGCTGCTCACGGAGCTTGTGGTCGCGCTGGTGGTGCGCACGCGCCGGCCCTGCTGGCGGAGTCGTCCAGGCCGGATGCTCTGGATCTCGACGCTGGTGGTCGCGCTCCTCACGATCGCTTTCCCGTATCTGCCCGGTAGCAACCTGCTTGGCTTTACGCCGCTACCGCCATCGATCATGATCATGCTGCTAGCTATCACCGCGTTGTATGTTGCAGGGGCGGAAGCAGCCAAGCGCTGGTTTTATACGCGCTGGGTGTAGCAACCGTGGGATGGTGCTCCTGTATGCCAGCTGTCACACTTGGCATGAAGAGCATGCTGAGTTCTAGCCGATACGCGCGGCTGCAGATCGTGGAGATCGCAGAGCCCGCATGAAGGAGGAGCAGAACCATGAAACCAGCACGAAGCGTGATCTGGCTGTCAGGGCTGATTGCTGTGCTCTCGGCGATCAGCTCCGGGATTGGCCTCTTCTGGCACGATACCGGTCATTCGTTTGTGGTCACGACCATGCGTGGCGAGATCGTGGAGATGTACGGACAGGGCGTGTACCGCTACGAGTCGCTGCGTAATGGCGTGGGATTTAAAGGCGTCGATCTGTTCATGTTGGTCGTGGGCATGCCGCTGCTGCTCGTCGCGACCCGTCTGTACCAGCGTGGCTCTTTACGTGGCGGTCTGCTCCTGGTCGGCACGCTCGCCTACCTGGTGTATAACTCGGCCCACCTGGTCTTCAGCTACGCCTACAACCACCTGTTCATCGTGTATATCATGCTGTTCTCGGCCAGCCTGTTTGCGTGCGTGCTGAGCTTCAGATCGATCGACGCCCAGGAGCTGGCCGCACGCTTCACCCCGCATCTGCTCCGACGCAGCATCGCAACTTTCCTCTTTGCCGTCGGTGTGTCGCTGATCATTGTCTGGATCGGTCTCGATCTTCTGCCCGCGCTGCTTCAGGGCCATGCGCCACGGCTGATGGGGGCTACAACCCTGGTGACTCACGCGATCGATGTCGGGGTCATTGCACCGCTGGCCTTCGGGAGCGGCCTCTTGTTGCTCCGGCGCGCACCGCTGGGCTATCTGCTGGCGGCGACCCTCCTGGTCCTGTCGTCGGTGCTGGGCGCGGGGGTGCTGGCGTTGTCTGCCGCGCAAGCTCTGGCCGGCGTGCTGACAACGGTTGAAACCGTAGTGTTCGTGGTCCCGTTTGTGGTGCTGACGGCGGTTGGCATCGTCTTAACGGTCGGCATGTTCCGGGCTATCTCCGGCTCAGCACCCGAGCAGACGGCAGCGATGCAGACAGCGCCGGTCTGAGCGCAATACGCGCTGCCTGAGCAAGGATATGTGCGGCTCAAGCTACTCGCCGCTGCCGGCGCGCTGGTAGATCTCCAGGACCGAGCCCAGGTATTCCACTGTCCCAACATGATGGTACTGATCCGCAAACCAGGGCTCGTCCAGCATCCGCCCGATCTGCTGCTGGAAGATCAGCGGATTATGCACGATGTAGTCGGGCTGGTAGTGCCGATACGCCCAGGTCAGATCGCCTTCGGCCACATGCGGCGCGACGCCGGGATTGACTAAACCCACCGGATCGACCATCGTCCGCTCGGCGTAGTAGCCCAGAAAGCCGATCTCGAAGTACCCGACCGATGCATCCGGCGGCGTGTGCTGCTTCAGCCACTGCCCGGCTTTGATATACAACACTTTGCCGCCACTCGGCTCGTGGGCCCCGAGCCGGCGATTATACTCCATCTGCGCATAGACACCTGGCGCCAGCACCACGAAGCAGCCAGCACAGAGTACAGCCATCGCTTGCCCACCCACACGCGGCTGGACGTGCCGCACCATGCGCAGCGCAAGCTCGATGCATCCTGCAACACCGCTTGCCGCCAGCATCAGCAGGCCCAGCACAATCGGCACGACGTACCAGTGGTAAAACGGCACGTTCAGGAGATGATATCCGAGGGCGTAGAGCGCGATCCAGCTCAATGGCAACAGCCAGAAGCGAAAGACCCACAGCAGCGCGGGAACGCCCAGCACCACAAACAGGAGATAGCGGATCATCGCCGGGCCGGCAGGAAGACCTCGGTAGAGCGTGCTACTGTCCTGCATCGTAAACCCGCGCAGCCACTCGATCGTACCATGGGTGAAGAGCGGCCAGAGCCCGCTGTCGCGCTGGGCCTGCTTGGCCTCCAGCGTGCCCGGCAGCGGCGAGCCATACAACGTCCAGGCCAGCACCATCGGCGGCAGCAGCGTAGCAGCCAGCACCAGCAGCTCTTGCCACGGCAACCGCCGGCGCGTGACGAGATAGTGCATACCAAACACGCCCAGCGCCACGATCGAATCCGGGCGCGTCAGGATCGCCAGCCCCAGGAGCAGAGCGGCCAGGCGCGTGCGATCAAGCCGGTAGGCGACGAAGGCCCACAGAATCAGCGCCGCCTGGAACAGCATCTCCCCGCCGAAGGTGGGAGGGATGAGCGGGTTGACGACAAAAAAGACCGCTGCCAGTAAGCCACACACGGGCTGTCCGTGCAGCCGACCGTAGCCATACAGCGCCAGGCCGATGCCGAGCAGCGACAGGCCCGACAGTACGTTGCCGAGCAGGGGAATTGCGCTGGGATTGGTCCAGCCGAGCACGCCCAGGATCAGCCCCCACAGGGGCGCGGTCGTGCCCATGAAATGCTCATGCCGGTTATACACAAAGCCGTAGCCCTGCGCGAAGTTGGCGGCGTAGCGGTAGGTGATGTAGGCATCGTCGTATGAGGTGTGCAGATTGGTGAGGGTGATGTACCCCGTCAACCCGCAAATCAGGAGGATGCTTGCTACGTTCAACCACGGCAGCAAGCGGAGAGCGGGTTGCGAACGAGAAACGCCCAGGGAATGTGTGTGATCAAGCACAGGCTTCCTCCGCGAACGATCGATTCTGCCTACCAGGAAGTGACAGGACGATGGATGCGTTACGCACAGGTGGTGAGCAGTGCCAGGTGTGGTTGTCTGCGTGGCGATGCGCGTGCTGTTAGAGCGGCAGACAGGGAGCAGATGATCACGATCATAGCAAAGGCTGCATCGGCTAGTCAAGGCCACGGCGACGAGGAGATGACCTCGTCGCCGTCTGCGCCTCAACTACGCAGCACAACATTTATGGGTTATGGGAGCGCTACGCCACGCGTCCGCAGCACTTCTGCCCCGAGCCGTCCCAGCAGGACTTTGTATGGCTCAGGATTGTTGGGATGATACTCGAAGCGGGCGCGCTCGAACCACTGCGTCAGCACCTGATCGCCGTCGGGATTCGTCTCCAGCCTGGGCGCGGTCAGCGGCA
>DASWTQ010000075.1:0-7520 GCA_036402055.1 Herpetosiphonaceae bacterium | reverse complement strand
CACCATGTTTGAACACGGCGCGTGTTGCCTCACGGTCCGCGAGCGTCAGCGGCAGAATTAGCTCGCGCCGAAAGTTGCCGATCTCGATAAAGAGCTGATCGCCGCGCTTGGTCATGTTGACCTTATCAAGCTCGACATGCGGCAGCGGCAGACGGAGCATATATTCCTCGCCGACTTTGCTCAACTCCTGGGTTGGACCGTTGAAGAAGATTTGGGTCGGATCATCCGTGCCAAACAGCGTTTCGCCGAGACGGCGCAGATCTTCAATGCCGCGCAGATCCCGCGCCTCGTACGGTGCCTCCCAGATCGGCAGCGGCGCGAATAGCTCATGGGCCTGCTTGCGGTACCCTTGCTGGATCGCGTACAGCCGTTCGAGGAAGCTTGCTCCCTGCTGCACATCGTCTGGCAAGACGCGGTTGAGCACCGCCCCGTCGATCGGATAGCCGTAGAGCGCCAGATATGTGGCCGCGCGCTGGGCTTCCTTGAGCACCATACGCTCGGGCGTCAAAACCAGGCGATACGACGAGACCTTGGGATCGGTGAGGGTTGTGCGCAGATCGTCGACTTCCGCCATGAACTTGGGCAGCGACTCGAACACATCACTGGCGGGGATGAGCGCACGCACCAGCGGACGTGCCAGCTTAACGGTTGACTGCTCCCAGTTGAGCACGCGGCCCGCGTACCACTGGAAGGTTTCCGGCATCGTCAGCAGGCGAACCGTCTCGCCGGTTGGTGCGGCATCGACAATCACGGCGTCAAAGTTGCCCTCGCGAGCCTGCCGGCGAATATGCATCAGGCTAACAACTTCTTCCATGCCTGGAATAACCGACAGCTCTTCCGCTGCGACTTCGTTAACGCCTTTCCGGCGCAGCACATTTTGCAGATACGATTGCAGCTGGCCCCAGTGCCGCCGCACCTCGTCCAGAACGTTAATCTCCTGTCCCCATAAATTGGGCGCAACCTGCGTAGGCTGCGACTGGAGCGGAACATCCAGCGCATCCGCCAGCGAGTGAGCGACATCTGTTGACACAACCAGCGTACGATGCCCAAGGTCGGCGGCGCGAACCGCTGTCGCGGCAGCAGTTGTGGTTTTGCCGACGCCGCCTTTACCAAGATATAAAATGAGACGCATGAAAGCTCCTTCTCGAACAGTTACCGTTAATTTACGCCTTAATCTGTGCGAGTGTTGCAGCGCTGTGCTACTATTCTAGCCTTACATCCCGCAGACAACATCTTCCTGGAAGCATTGATTGGGTACCAGAGTTCTCTGCAACTTGCTACATCCACTATCGTACAATCTTTGAGATGATCGTGTGATCGTCGAGGAGGCTATATGAGTCCCACTCTGCTCGAAGTAACGGTGGGCGTGATCGCTGCGGTGCTGGTGTTTCTCTTTGCTGTCCGTGCGATCCCGATCGTTATAGAGCAGCTATCGTATTTTTTCGACAGATCCTTCAACGAAGAACAAGACGAAAAGGAATTCGAAGATCATGAGCGCTAATATCAAGAATGCGCGTCCGCCACGCCGAGGATTGTTGGGATTATTCTCGCTGGGCATTGCCGCACTCATCGCGCTGGTTGTTCTGGGCTTGATTTTCGCCGCATGGCGCACGATCGAGCCAGGCTATGTCGGCATTATTTTCAACAAGGTCGATCGACAGGTCGATGCCGGCGCCCTCGATCCGGGCTGGCAATTCATCAACCCATTCACCGAGTCGATCCAGCAATACCCTGTGACGATCCAGACCTATTCGATGGTGGCTAACAACAACGAGGGCAGCGCCGGCGCCGACGACTCGATCAAGATCCAAAGCTCGGAAGGCCAGCAGGTCAACCTCGACGTTGTGATCCAGTATCAAGTGGTCAAGGAAGAGGCCGACGATCTCTTCCAGGATTGGGGCGGCGCTCCGATCAATATCGTCGAGGATCGCGTTGTGCGCCAGTACACGCGCTCGCAGGTGCCGCTGGTAGCCTCGCGCTACGGCTGGGAGCAGATCAGCGCCAGTGAGCGTGAGAAGATCAGCAATGAGGTTTCCGCGCGGCTAGAAACCGAGTTTACTCGTCGTCACCTGCGCTTGATCTCGTTCGGTATTCGCGAAGTGCATCTGCCGGAGCAGCTTCAGCAGGCGCTGAATCAGAAGATCCAGGCGCAGCAGGAGGCCGAGCGCCAGGAGTATCAGCTCCAGCAGGCCAAGGTCAAAGCCGAGCAGGATCGTGTGGCGGCGGAAGGCCAGGCCAATGCGCTCAAGGCGCAGGCTGAGGGCGAGGCTTCGGCTACGCTGACCCGCGCCCAGGCTCAGGCTGAGGCCAACCGGCTGCTCTCGCAAAGCCTGACGCAGGATCTGATCCGCTACCAGCAGCTTCAGCGCTGGGACGGCAAGCTGCCGGTCTTCAGCGGTGGCGGCGCTACTCCGCTGATCGATGCGACCAGCATTATTAGCGATACCGCAGGCGCCGGCCAGTAACACGTCGATCCGTGTGAATCAAGAAGGGACACGTACACCACGTGTCCCTTTTGGTTTAAGCCGGCTGCGGTTTCAGCCTGCGATCAGCGTGCGACTCTCGGCAACCAGCCGCTTCAGCTCAGCTTCGATTACCTGCCGCCACTGAGCAACCTCTTCATCGGTCAGAGCGCCGCCGCCGTCCGCGTGCTCCATGGCCAGATCCCAGCCTCGGCGCTGCGCAAATCGCTCGATCTCATCGCGGCGAGTCTCCGACCAGCGCTGGA
Source organism: Herpetosiphonaceae bacterium (assembly GCA_036402055.1). Taxonomy (GTDB): domain Bacteria; phylum Chloroflexota; class Chloroflexia; order Chloroflexales; family Kallotenuaceae; genus LB3-1. The sequence goes on along the minus strand of DASWTQ010000075.1, from coordinate 4,792 downwards.
TGAACACCTTGAACGCGCGGCTCAGCCGATCGCTGCCATCCTGGTTGAGCGACGGCAGCGCGACGACATTGTGTTCGTCATGCCTGGTATCCGGCTGTGCACCGCGTGTAAAAAATATCCCATCACAGGTGCGGCAATAGCGATACTCGCCCGCGCCATCGTAACGGCCGGGATTGGCGGCAATTGCTCCGGTTAGCATACGATCGGTCGGCGGCATAGTTCTCCGTTTGCTTTACGCTACATCAGCGCGATGCTTATGGTCGTGCGCAGAAGTTGGCCAGGCCCTGCTTGTGTAGAATCAGCGCCAGCAGCACGGCATTCTCGACGGAGATCCCTTCATCCGCGTCGACGGTCACTACCACGGCCCGCGTCAGCTCACGTAGCTCGTCCTCAAGATACTCGAAGGCCGTACGCGGCTGATTGCCGGCACACAGCTCCTGGTGCAGCTGCGTATGGTAGCGCCGCAGCAGCAGCGCGGTCGTTGGCTGCTGACCGCCCACGACCGGCAGATTCGCCAGCAGCCGGTCGCTCTGCTCGACGAGATCATGATCGTGCAGCTCAAATAGTCGATCACGCACGGCACGATGGACGGCAGTATTGATGTCTTCCCAGATTTCAGAATGGTGCATGGCAGCTCCAACGATGAGATTAGGTCAATCTGATGCGAGCCTGACGACTCGTCGATTTATCTTAAACCAAAACCGCAAAATACACCATGTGCGCTACTCGGCCGTCTCGCTCTCGATGTACAGCACACGGCCACAGCGGGGACAGCGCACCAGCGGGTCGGAAGTGTTGAGCAGATCAAAGACGGCTGCCGGCAGGCGCGCGCGACAGGCGCTGCACTGACGGTTGCGGATCGGAGCCAGCGCTGTGCCGCGATGACGGCGTTGTAGATCGTCGTACAGATCCAGCGCGCCCTGTGGCAGTTGGTCGGCCTGAGTCTGGCGCTGTGTTTGGAGTGCCTCCAGATCGTGTCCCAGGCGGTCGAGCTGGCTCTGAAGCACCGGCTCTCGCTCGGCCCAGGCATCGGTCGCCTGCTCAACCTGCTGCTCGATATTGCGCAGCTGCTGCTCCAGCTCACCAATATGCTCAAGCTGAGTCAGTACATGCTCTTCAAGCTGAGCGGCGCGCTCCCGCAGGAGCACAAGCTCACGGGCAACCAGCGGATCGGTCGGGCCGTCACGCTCTTGCTCGTCGAGCGTGCGCAGGCGTGACTCAACATCGTCAAGCTCCCACTGGAGATCGCTGCTATGCCCGCGCTCTTCTTTGAGGCTACTGGCCAGATCACGCCGCGCATTCCGTAGATCGCGGAGTGCATCGCGCTCACGAAACGCATCGAGCAGCTCGTCTCGCTCTTGGGCGAGAGCCGCAAGCTGCTGATCGATATGTTGAAGCTGTGTAAACACCTGTACGCGCATAGCCGGAATCCCTCATAAACATAAGGATACCACGCTGGCATAGCCGATTCAACTGCTTGACGTAGAACGTATGTTCGAATATAATAGGAAGTAGTTCAAGCGATGATAAGGAGGACCAATGCGGCAAGAACCCATCCTGGTGCAGGAAAAGCGCTTCAATCTGCTGCCGTACCGCTTTCTTCATCGCGGCGTCGTCCGGCGGGTACAGCGCGTGGAGCGGTCGTGGGATGTTGGTGCCCGCTGGGGCCGGCACCCAGGCCATTATTTTCGCGTACGCTGTCAGGATGGCGCGACCTGCGATCTGTTTCATGATGTGATCCTGAACATGTGGTACATCAAGCAGACCGGATCAGTGCTGGAGCGCGCGTTTAGGAACAGAGTTCTAGGGAAGGGAACGTTGAAATGGATTTTTACTTAGCCTGGTTTGACGACGATCGCAGAAAATCCACCGATCTCAAGATCCAAGAGGCGGTTGCCGCGTACGAGCGCCGCTTTCGACGTCCACCAAATGTCGTGCTGATCAACGAGCAGGATCGCACCGAGGGCGTGGCGGTGCGGCTTCGCCCGCTGACCTATATTCGTCCTTCGACGTTCTATGTAGGTCTTGAAGAAGCCGCGTAGAATCGACTACCGCCAGCAGCCGTGCTCCAAGGAAAGCCTTAGCCGCTTTCCTTTTTTGTGTCTTCGGCGCTAGCTTGTCGGCACCCGCCGGCCGAGCCACGCGCCGTCGACGACATCAAAAGGGCGTCGACGGCAGGCTGGATAGCGCTGCATGTTTGTGATCAAGATCGCCTAGTTGAGCGCCTCGTTTGCTTGCTGGGCCGCCACGACCAGCGGTTTGGTCAGGATGCAGCCGCCGCAAGGATCGTCCTGGCGCTGGCCGCGCAGCAGCCGCTGCACAACCCGGCCTTCCAGAATATGCTCGTCGATGATCTCGTCGACGTCCTCGGGCTCGACGCGACCATACCACACGCCCTCGGGATAAACGATCACATTCGGTCCCAGGCCACAGCCGCCCACGTGCCCGACCTCGGAGACCATCACCTGGCGGCCGAGCTTGCGCGACTTGATCGCCTTCTCGAAGGCTTTCAGCACTTCGGGACCGCCCTTTTTACACTCTTTGCTCTTCGAGTCGGTGCAGACCAGAATATGCTGGACGTACTTGCGCACGGTGTTTTTGAGCTTCTTGTCGCTGCCTTCCAGCTTCTTGACTTTGGGCTGGGTCTCGGCGGCGATTGCAGACGCAGCGCCCTTCTTGAGCTTCTTGAGCTTAGGCTTGACCTCGACGACGGCGGTTGCGGCGGCAATAGCCTTCTTGAGTTTCTTCTCCTTCTTTCCCATGAGCATCTATCCTTGTGGCGTGCCAGATTGCTCTAGCTCGGCCGCTAAGTTACTGAAGTGACTGAATACATTTTTCGCTCTCAAGGCGACCCTGTATCGTTCCCGAATTCTTGCGCAATGCCCAGCTGATCCTCAACATTGCTGGTCGCGCTGGCGATTTCGTCGGCAGTCCTGGCTACCGATTGTGGCGGCTCGATCGTCGGCATGGCGGCAATCAGCAGATCCAGGGCGGCCTGTGTCGTCTGGGTGGCCTCGGTGCTCAGCTCGGGCTTGAGCCTGGCGAACTGCGTCTCGGCAGCGCGAGTAAAGCCGAACGCAGCCTGGTACTCGCTCGGCGCGACGAAGGCGCCATCCTTGATGCTCTTGGCGTACGCTTCGGCGGCGCTCTTCAGCACGCCTGCCAGCGCGCGGCTGTGAACGTCGGTGTGGATCGGCACCAGCACGCTTTCGATCTTGTCGAGCTGCGCTTCGACGGCGGCCTTGCTCTGCTCGATCGTCGCGATGTCACTTTTGGCTGCCAAGTGCTGCTGATATGTTTTAAATGCAGACTCAAGCGCTACGTCCGTTGCTGCGTCGTTCTCCTGCACGAGCGATTTGATCTGTGCGTAGTGCTCGGTCAGCGGGCGAGCCGCGTGTTGCTGGGCAGCAGTGTAGTCGCCGGCCCTGGCGCTCTCCAGCGACGAGACCAGCTGGCCGCGCATCAGATCCAGCGTCACCAGCACCGAGGCCGAGTCGTACTGGATGACCGCAACATCTTTGCCCGGCCCGTGTTCGGAGTGATCGGGTAAGTTTGCGCCCACGACGACCGTTGCCGTCGCTGCGGTGTTGCTTGTTGCCGGAGCCTGACCACAGCCTGCCAGAGCTAATCCAAGGATCAAAAGTGCGTAGCGAACTTTCATACGTCGAAGGATTCCTCTAGGTGTTGGCTGGAACGTTGATCTTCGCCGTGCGCCTGGCGTTTGCGCGGCGCCACAGCACAGCTGCGATTGTCAGCACGAGCAGCGCAAGCAAGATGCTGATCGCGTCGAACACGTCGTAGGTCGGGGCTGCGGCTGTAAAGGGTTGCAGCGTCTGCTTCAGCTCGCTCACCGTCGCGATCGCGGCCTGGATCTGGCCCGATGAAATCTGGGCTGATGCCTGGGCTTGCAGCTCTTCCGCCCGTCGATAGGCCGCGCTGTCTCTGTCCGCAACTACGCCTGCGATAGCCGGCCAGACCGTGCGAAACTCCTCGACTTCCGCGCGAGCATAGCCAAGATCACCGGTTTTGAGCGCGTCCAGCGCCTCGTCCAGCTTCGGTAGCTCGCTGGCAAGCGTTACTGTCGTGTTGACAGGTTGCTGTCCGCTTGAGATGATCGTCGCGCCCGCCGTGTCGATGAAGGCGTCGTCGGCAGCGGCCAATGTTTCCAGAGCACTGGTCGCTTTGGCGGCATCGATCGGCTCTTGCCTGAGCGCCGATTTCGCGGCGTCCATCGCGGTCTCGATGTCGAGGTAGCTTTGCCTGGAAAGATCGCGCACGCCATCTTCGATCTTCAACCAGCCCTCGTCGAAGTGCGCATACTCGGCGCGCGCTTTGGCGACATCACCCGCCACGATCGCGACGATCGCTTCTTCGATATGGCTATTGAGATCGTATAAATCTTTGTGAGGATTGCCCGTGGCTTCGTGCGCGGCGGCGAGACGGGGCACTAAGATTGCGGTAAGAACAAGAATAACCAGAAGTGTACGGCGCATGCCAGCAGTAGCTCCTGCAAAAAATATTTACACTTCAACAGAAATGATAATGATTACCAATACCACTAAATGCTGATGCTTTGAAGCTTTAGGACGCTCTATTTCTTCTCAAAGGATCGATGAGAAAGTATAAAGAGTATGATAGCTATTGTCAAGTAGGTAGTGGCTCTATGTAAACTGACGTATGGTATCATGCTGCCCAGTACAGTGAAAGGATGTGGAGGCAGCATGATTGCGATTCTCTGTCGGCGCTGTGGCTCGACCCAACTCCGCAAAAATGGACGCACCCCAAGCGGACA
>DASWTQ010000074.1:0-5261 GCA_036402055.1 Herpetosiphonaceae bacterium | reverse complement strand
GGACGATGGATGCGTTACGCACAGGTGGTGAGCAGTGCCAGGTGTGGTTGTCTGCGTGGCGATGCGCGTGCTGTGAGAGTGGCAGACAGGGAGCAGATGATCACGATCATAGCAAAGCGTCGCTATACTGGTCAAGCGACGGCGACGAGGAGATGACCTCGTCGCCGTCTGCTCCTCAACTACGCAGCACAACATTTATGGGTTATGGGAGCGCTACGCCACGCGCCCGTAGCGTTTCCGCGCCGAGCCGTCCCAGCAGGACTTTGTACGGCTCAGGATTGTTGGGATGATACTCGAAGCGGGCGCGCTCGAACCACTGCGTCAGCACCTGATCGCCGTCGGGATTCGTCTCCAGCCTGGGCGCGGTCAGCGGCAGCCCAAAGAGCAGCAAGCTCTCCTCGTAGGTCACGCCGCGCCGTCCGAGATCCAGGCCATGCGTGCGCCAGTATTGCAGGAACGGCCCGCACACCGAGCGCCGCTCGCCGCCCACGTCGAAGAGCTGGCAGCCGCCGGTTCCGCCGGGGAATGGATTGGCGGTGCCGTCTTCCAGCCGCCAGTCGCGGCCTTGCGCCCGCAGCAGCTCATCGCCCAGGCGTCCCAGCAGCACCGTGAAGGGCGTGTCCGCGTTCTCGGGGTGGTACTCGAAGCGCTCGCGCTCCAGGTACTGGGTCGTGAATGCGCGTTGGAGATCGACGTTGCGCTCGTCGAACTCTTCGCTCAGCGGGAGGCCAAAGACCGGCAGCCCGCCGTTGGCTTCCCAGAAGCTTTTGAAGCCGTAGCTCAGCGAGTGGCCGGTCGCGCTGAAGAAACGACGTTCCGGGCTGTCGGGGAAGGGATCGAGCGGCTCGTAGACCGTGCGGCCAGGGGTGGTACACACCGGCAGGCCCGACCCGGCCGCCTGCCACAGTGCGCTCGGGCTGTCGTAGCGGTATACGCCGATGCTGGTGCCGGCGTAGATCGCGCGGTCAGCCGTGATATGCAGATCGAAGATGGTTGGGCTACCGAGGTTGGGATCGAAGGCAGCCCAGGTGCCGCCGCCCTTGTCTTGGAGGTAGCGGTACACGCTCTGTGTACCCGCCGCGATCACTGTATCATCCTGCGCCACGAAGTCGACGACTCCATGTTGGCGCAGCGCGTCCGGCAGTGGAATCTCTTCCAGCGTTGTGCCGGCCGCCGCGCCTCGGAAGAGCCGGGTCGTATTGGTGCCGTTCGAAAAATCGCGCCGGGTGTTGGCCACGTATACCGTTGTCAGGTCGCGATCGAGCGAGAGCCGGGGAAAGTCAGTCTGGAGCAGGTTATTGGCGTAGACCGACCAGCCCTGCCAGGTCACACCGCGATCACGCGAGAGCGTCACCGACGAGCCGCCCGCCTTGCCGAACTGGTAGGCGATCAGCAGCAGATCCTCGCCGCTGATTGGGTCGCGTGCGACCTCCATGTCGACGGGCACCGCCGCCCCAATCATGAAGCGCGATGCCTCGGCCCAGGTTCTACCGCCGTCGTCGGAGCGCAGGACGACGGCTTGCACGCCCGAGGGACCAGCCGACTCACCACGGACAGCATACACGCGGGTGCCTGAAGCGTTGGCCGCCAGCACCGAGATCTGATCGAGCACGCGCTCCCACGTGCCGCCAGGCGCATGCCGCCACAGCCCACCTGGCCACCACCCGCCCGTGCCGACCAGTAGCACGTTGCTCGGCAGGCGCAGCAGCTGGCGCGCCGGAATGTCGCGCAATCCCGATACCTCACGCCAGCGCGCGCCGCCGTCGGCCAGCTCGTACACGCCGCACCAGGTTCCGGCAGTGAGCGTCTCAGCGCCTGATCCGGCCAGCTGCAAGACCACCCCTGCCGGTGGCGCGGGCGGCACCGTCTGTGCGCTGATAGTTATGGGCAGCACCAGGGCCAGCATCAGCGCAACCGACATCAAACGTCGCATAAAGCCCTCCCTTCCATCAGAAAAATCTGATTGTGTACTCACTGATTGGCATAGGTCTCCGGCACGACGGTCTCCGTCATGATCGTGTGGAATGCCTGAAACTCCTCCATGGCCGCAGAATGACCGGCATCCTCGAAGCTGTACATGCGTTTGTGCGGAGCCTCTAGCTGGGCGTACCACTCATGGGCCAGCACGCGACGACCGCGTAGCTCACCCTGGCCGTCCAGGATGTACACCGGCACCGCCAGGCGCGGCACATCGTGACGGAAATCAATGCCCTGGAGCTGCGGATACATCACCGAGGACATGTCGAGCAGGCCGCGCAGCACGTTGACCTTCTCGACGAGGTTGTACTCGGTGCCGAGCACGCCCCAGAAGTACAGGTGACCCTTCGAGCCTAGCTCGTCTACGGCTGGCGACCGCGTGTACGGCGGCTCGATCTTGGGATACTGCTGCATGACGTAGGCGTAGGCCAGCAGTGTCTGGTAGGGCGGCTCGCCATAGCTGCGCAGCCGTTCGGTCATGGCCGTGTCGCCTGTGCGCGCGGCATAGTCCAGCAGATCCGCGTAGATCATGCGGTCCGTCTCGCGCTGGCTGACCATCTGCCCCGAGCCGATCCAGGCGTAGTACAGCTCGGGATGGCGCTGCACCGCCAGCACGCCCAGCGTTGTGCCCCACGACTCGCCCATCAGATAGATCTTCTGCTCGCCGAACCGCGCGCGCAGGTAGTTGGTCAGCTCCACGGTGTCGGAGACAGCTTGATCGAGCGTCCAGGTCGCCGCCGGATCGAGCGCCGGATAGGACTTGCCCGTCCCGCGCTGGTCCCAGTCCACCAGGACAAAATCCTGCGCCAGGTTGTCGAACATGACGCGAATGAAAGGTAGATCGCTCTGGCCCGGCCCGCCGCTGAGGTAGAGCAGCACCGGCTTATCGACGCTTGCGCCACGGATCATGATCCACTGGTCGTGGCCGCCCAGCCGAATCTCCGTCAGCTCGGCGATACTGCCTGGTACGGGCTTGCCGTCGGCTCCCAGCATCGGCGGCGTGCTGGCAGGCCGGAGGATCAGCCCGGCAAGCGCGACGAGCGCGACCGCCAGGATAGCTGCAACTCCCCGCCGTGCGTACAGCCCTAGCCGAAGCCAGATCGAGGAGCGCTGATTCGGTGGAGATGCAAACTGCCGGGCGAAGGCGGCACCATACGACGCGCCCAGCACCATCGGCAGAATACCTACGATGCCATGGAAGCCGCGCCCCAGCAGGAGCGCCAGCACGCCATAGGTGGTGTCCAGGTGAATAGCGCCCACGGTCGGCCCTGGTGTGCCCATGCGTCCCAGCTCAAACACGGCGATGTGCGCCAGCGGAGCCAGCAGCATCGCCCAGCGCGAGCGCAGAACGAGACCTGCGCCAAAGCCGACGCCGAGACCAAGAATCATGACGCTCAGCGCTTGTCCCGTGGTGATCGGGCCGCGCGGCATGATCAGCGCAACGATGAATCCGGCCAGCCCGGCTACGGCCACAACCACAGCGAATCCGATGGAACGGTTCCGCCAGGAGATACACAGCAGACGTGGAATCGCTGGCGCTGGCGCGGTGGATGTTCCAGGAGCGATGGTTGCCATACGGCGTCTCCTTTGCCGTCCAACGATGGCAGCTAATGAGGTAGGCACGTGGAGCCGTGCCCTCGTACGAAACACGCCAGGTTCAGTCTATAGATACGCCTGCGGGTGTGTCGTAACGATGCCTTCACCTGGCAGAGCAATCTGTAGATACCAGGCGTCATGATGATTGAGACATGTCTTGCAACGTGGTCCCCCTGTCGTTCTTCATAACAGGGGGATCACGCAGATGCATAACGTGTTTCAAAGCCGCCCGCGCCTGCTCTCCAGTGTGTACTGAGAGAACCGGCTCATCGGCAGAGAGCCGGGTGACAATCAGGCTGCATCGGCCTGGCGAATTATCCCCATGTCGCGTCCTAGACTTCAGGAATGGTGTAGATCCGGGCGTGATGCGCGACCGGTGTTTGCGGGATGATCGCGGCCATGATGGCGTACACCACCGGCGCGAACGGCCCGGTCGCCGCTATGAGAATCAGCGCCAGCACGACGCGGACCAGTGTCGGATCGACGTGGAAATACTCGGCAATGCCGGCGGCAACGCCCGCAAAGACTACATTGGTACGCGACCGGTACAGCCGTCGCGGTTCATTTTGGGTCAGCATATAGTTCCTCCTTGCTGTGTGCGCGAAACCGCTTCGCATCCACATCTTTCCAGCTCAGCCCGAGACGTCGTCGGCCCTGGCGATCGAAAAGGCGTTCCATGGGTTAACGTTTGCCCACACGGCCTTTGCAGGTCATGTCGCCTGGGATTCAGGATATTCCTGTGGACGCATGACGATGGAGTCTCGCCCGTACCGCCTCCAACATGCTTGTGTCAAATTCCTGCGTCGCCAGGTAGGCCAGCCCGAGGGCTAACAGCGCGTTGGGCAGCGTCTCCACTCCCAGAGGCGTAATTGCCAGCAGGAAGAAACTGCCGATCGCCAGCCCTAGCCTGGCGTACTGCCGCTTGTTGAGCATCAGCAGGGCGATCGTTAGCTCGAAGGCCGCTGCAAACAGCGCAAAGAGCAGGGGATACAGGCTCACGAGGTTACGGAAAATCCAGCGGTAGATCGGGAGCAGGGCCGTCGTCGCAAAGCCGTCATAGGCGCGCGGGTTGACCAGGATCAGCACAATATGGAAGCCGATCGCCATCACGATAAAGAAGCAGCCAAGCAAGATCCGCGTCGCGTTCGGTTTCAGCCAGCACCCAGCCAGCACCACGAGCACAAACACGGACCAGATGATCAGTGGCTCAGGCATAGCCCACCTCCACGTCCGACTTCAACCCCACCTGTCATTGGTGTCCGTCGAAGCACTGACACGGTAATACCACAGGTTCTCCATTCGACGATACAGGAAACATGGCCCGGTAACAGAAAGAACTCGCCACGTCAGGTAGCAAGGTATACCTGCGGTCTCCACGAACACGCATCCAACCACGTTGCGGCGGCTCGTCCACGCCGTCGCGTGAACCATCGAAGGTATGTGAAGAGATGTTCACGCGGCGTCTGTGACCCTTTGCTTGGCGTGCCGTCGTCCTGGTGTAGCGTGGAGGAACCAGCCAGAGCTGAACACTGGACGACCGATGACCGTGTCTGGGCGACATTGATTGCACGATGGATTTCAGGAGGACCACGATGATCATCACCAAACACACACCACGCGTGATCGCGGACGGCATGCTTGGCGCGCTTGCGATTGCCGGCACGGTGCTCACATCACCACTGCTGCGA
>DASWTQ010000073.1:0-19414 GCA_036402055.1 Herpetosiphonaceae bacterium | reverse complement strand
GAGCTAGCTGTCTATAAGCAGGGCAAAGGCTCGATCCAGTTTCCACTCGATCAGCCGATGCCGCTCGATCTGATCAGCCGGATTGTGAAGTGGCGCGTGCAGGAGAATCTGGAACGAGCGGCGGCAAAGGCCAGGAAACGATCATGAGCGCACAGCACAATCTAGCCAGTCTCTTCGAAACGGGACCGCGCCAGTGGGGCCTGCGCGGCGATCCTCACCTGTGGCGGGAAATGCAGTCTCGGCTGGCGGAGTGCGACTACCCGGCGACCGAGGCGGCGCTGATGAGCCTGCTCGAACAAATCTATCACGAGCTGGTTGGCGTTCCTGTGACTAGCCCCGAGCCGATCTTTGTCGAGCGCTTTAGTCATGGCGGCATGTCCAGCGGCTATGTATCACCGAAATTCTGGATCGAGACCGGATTCCCGCTGCTGTGCTCCAGGTACCGCGACGCAGCCTGAGTGCGTCGGTGGTGCGCCGGTTGCTAAACGAGACCAATCTGTGGAGAATGCGGCAAACTTTTTATGATTGCTACACGATTGCTGGCTCTGAATGATTAATACACGACTGTTGGCTCCCAAGCTGTTCTACTTTTTCTGGTTCGCCGCCTTCGGCTCGCTGGTTCCATTCATCGGCCTGTACTATCGTGAGATCGGCCTGGATCTCGCGCAGATCGGCTGGCTGGCGTCGCTGTCCGGCCTGACGCAGCTGGTGGTCGCGCCGCTCTGGGGCGTGCTGGCCGATACCTTCAACCTGCGCCGTCTGCTGCTGCCGCTGGCGGTGGTGGGAACCATTCTACCGACGCTGCTGATCAGCCAGACCGAAAGCTTTAGCCTGCTGCTGGTGCTGGTGGTATTGCAGGCCATGTTCACCGCGCCGATCAGCGCCCTGGCCGACAGCGCGACGATCACGCTGCTGGGCGCGGCGCGCGAGCAGTATGGCGTGCAGCGCGTGTGGGGTACCGTCGGCTGGGGACTGAGCACGATCGTGACCGGCTGGCTGATCGCGCGCGTGGGGCTGAGAGGCATTTTCGGGCTGTACGCCGGTCTGGGAGTGCTGGCCGCGCTGTCGGCGCTGGCGCTGCCGCGATCGCAGCTGGCGCAGACGGATCTGCGTGGCGCGGCGCAAACGCTGCTGCGCGATCGGCGCTGGTTCGTCTTCTTTGGCTGCGTCCTGCTCATCGGCTGTAACAGCGCGATTATTTCCAGCTTCCTCTCGCTCTACCTCCAGGATCTGGGCGCTAGCAGCGAGCAGATCGGCCTGGGCTACACGATCGCTACGATCAGCGAGCTGCCGGTGATGGTGCTCTCGCCGTGGCTGATTCGGCGCTGGAGCGCGCGCGGTCTGATGATCGCGGGCGGCGTGCTCTACGCGATCCGCACGGCGATCTATCTGGTCGCGCCGTCGGTCGGCTGGGCGCTGGTGGCGCAAATTTTACAAGGGCCGTGCTACGCCGCGCTGTGGACCGGCGGCGTGGTCGAGGCGCAGCGGCTGGCTCCACGCGGCCTGGAGGCGACGGCGCAAAGTTTGTTCGGCCTGGCGGTGTTCGGCATTGCTGCGGCGCTGGCAAACGCGGTCGGCGGCGCGATCTACCGCGATCTGGGCGTGATGGCCTTGTTCGGCACGGTCACCGTCACCGCGTTGCTGGGCGCGCTGGCGCTGCTGCCGGGACTTGTCGGACAGAAAAGCCAGCCGCTTGAGCAAACCCTGGAACAGCGCTAAATCCCGATTCGCTAGACATAAAGAAGCTGGCTCCTTGTCGCAAGGAGCCAGCTTCAGATTCACAATGGATCAGGGCGTGGTCGTGGCGAAGACGAACGCTTCCCACGCGCCGCCGACGCTATCGCGGCTGGCGATCAGCACCGCGCCTTGATTGAGATCGGCGCTGACGTACTTGTTGTTGGCCAGCGCTTGCAGTGCGAACGTGCCGTTGCCGAGATCGACGCGGCGGAATTTTTCCCAGGCCAGCACGCCGCTGGCTTTGGCGACCAGCCGGCCACCCTGATTAAGATCGGCGCTGACATACTTGTTGTTGGCCAGCGACATCAGCGAGATCGTGCCGTCGGGATTGTTGACCACCAGGAATTTCTCCCAGCCGCTGGCGGTCGGCCGGTTGGCGATCAGCTGGCCGCCCTGGTTGAGGTCGGCGCTGACATAGCTGGTGTTGGCTACCGCCTGGATCGTAGACCACGTGCCGGCGGCGGTGTAGGTGCGAACCAGGTTCTGGAAGCTGGTGTTCGGCACGAAATAGTTCGTACTGAAGCGGCTCCACTTGGAAGCGATCGTCGCCGAGCTGTCGTTGTTGATGTCGGGGATTGGGTTCGTATTCGTGGTGTAGAAGCCCCAGTTGCCGCCGTTGATCACGCCGTCCGGCCCGGCTGAGGTATCGGCGTTTTTGACCTTGTAGCTCCAATTGGTCCACGAGGCGTTGAGCGCGTTCAGGCCGGAGAGCCACTTTTCGTACAGGTCGTTGTGCTGCCAGAACCAGTACTCGCCCGCGTAGATCGGCACATTCCACTGATTCTGGTAGGTCGCCATCTTTTGCAGCGCCGTGTCGATCATAGCGTTGGTCGAGTTCCAGTCGCGGAAGTTGCTGAAGTTATAGTGATGCGTCTGATACATCACGTTCGTCCAGCCGTAGGTCGAGGGCGGCAGCGCCTGCTCCCAATCGAAGAAGGCCGCGACGATGATCAGATGGTCGGGATCTTTGGCGCGCACGGCCTGATACAGCCGGTTATAAAAGTCGAACTTCTGGCGCACCTGTGTGGCGTTTTCGGCCGCGCCCATCGAGACCAGCGGCTCATTCAGCAGATCGTAGCCCGCGACGGCCGCGTTGCCGCGATAGCGCGTGGCCAGCCGCTCCCAGATCTGCACCGTCCATGTCTGGTAGGTCGCGTTGGTCCACAGCTGATTCGTTCCCGCCTGGCCGCACGACTGCCAGGGACAGGCCGCGCCGGGCGTGCCGTGCAGATCCAGGATCACGTACAGGTTGCGCGCCGCGCTCTCGCTGACGATCCAGTCGAGCTTGCGGAACGCTACCGAGTCCGGCTTCATGGTGCCGTTCTCGTTCATCAGCACCAGCCAGTGGATCGGCACGCGCACCGTGTTGAGCCCGATATTGCGGATGTTGTCCAGGTCGCTGGCCTGAATCCAGGTATCCTGGTAGCCCGCGATCAGGCTGTCGGCGGTGGCGGTGCCGAAGCGAGCGTTCAGCTTCTGGCGGATGCTGAAGTCGTCGGAGACGTAGGCGTTGAACTCGCCGATCGACCACCAGTTGCCTTTGCTGCCGGTCTGCGTGATGCGAATGTAGCGCGCCGTGCGATCGCCGTGATCGACCAGGATATACTGGCCGCTGCCGGTGCCGCTGGTAATATCCCACCACGACGAGCCGTCGTTCGATCCCTGGATGCGGTAGCTCGCCGGATAGTCGCCTGTGCTGCTGCCGGCGTCGAAGGAGATTTGATTAAAGGTCCGCTGGGCTTTCATGTCGACCTGGAACCACTGGCCGTTGGCCTGAGCCACGCCGCTGCTCCAGCGCGTGCCGGCGTTGCCGTCCAGCGCCTTGTCGGGCGTGTCGCCGTAGGGGCTGGTGTTCGATGCGGTCGCGGTCCAGCCGGCTCGATCCAGCGCCGCCTCACCCAGCGGCGACATCCAGCCTTCTTGCAGCAGCCAGCCGCCCAGGTTCGTGCCGCGAAAATTAAAGACCGCGCCGGTGCCCGAGTTCTTGCGCAGCACTTTGCCGTTGGCTTTCAAGAAATCGGCAGCGCCGATCGCGCCGTGGGCGACGGGCACGCCCGGAATGCTGAACAAAAAGGCTGCGATCAGGCCAATGGTAAGCATACGTGATAAAGCTGTTCTCATGATGCATGCTCCTTACGGGAGTAGGGAAAGCTCCTGCGCCGGTGAGCGCAAGACGCCGCAGTGGCCGGCTCTGTTCGCCGCATAAGCCAGCGCAGACCAGCCCCGGCCAACGGATCGGTCAGTAGCCGGCGGTACAGATCATCGCTCGGATCGAGCAGCGTAGAATGGTGAGGGGTCGGGCCGTGGGTGGCGCAAACGTCGGCATGTGTTCTCCTTTGAACGAAGCGCATAGATCCTGACAGGATCGCTGTGGCGATGCGGATAAGCAGGCTTGGGGGCGGCCTGGTGGTTGTGCAGCTTGGGATTTGCTGCCTGGCTAGCCGAGTGACGGCCGCGATCGTTTCAGGCCGCTGGCGCCGCGCTCCTGCCGGCGGTCTCTGATCCGCGCGCGGCGGCTGAGTGCGCTCCACCGCGCAGCCCATGACCGGCGCTGGTCAAGAACGCGTCGAGCACCAGGGTTGCCGCGCCCATGCAGACCGCCTCCTGTCCCAGCTGGCATGCCGCGATCCGCGTCGCCTGGAAGGGCTGCATCAGCGTGTACTGCGCCGCGACCTCGGACACGCGCGCCAGCAGCGCCGGATCGAAGTGCATGCCGACCCAGCCGCCCAGCAAGATCCGCTGGGGGTTGAGCAGGTTAATCAGGTTGGCGATGCCGACGCCCAGATATTCGATCGTTTCGTGCAGCACCTGCTGCGCGGCGATGTCTCCGGCCTGGGCGGCGCGGAAGATCGCGGCGATGATCGCGGTCTCCTGCTCATGTTCCAGCAGCGGACTGTCCGGCGCTTGCTCGCGCAGCCACTGGATGATGCCGGGCGCGCCGACGTAGGCTTCCAGACAGCCACGGCTGCCGCAGCGGCACACGCGGCCGCGCGCCTCGATCGAGGTGTGCCCCCACTCGCCGGAGCTGTTGGTCGCGCCCCGGTGCAGCCGCCCGTCGATGATGATGCTTGAGCCGACGCCGGTTCCGATCAGCAGCACGGCCAGATCGTCGACGCCCTTTCCCGCGCCGAACCACTGCTCGGCCTGTGACATAGCTTTGGCGCCGTTGTCGAGGTAGATCGGAGCCGTGACGTGAGCCGAGAGCAGCTCCAGAAACGGGATCTGCCGCCAGCCCCAGTTGGGCGCGAACACCGAAACGCCGCTGCTGACATCCACGATGCCCGGCATGCCCACGCCGATGCCCAGCAGCTGAGTCGGCTCGATTCCGACATGCGCGATCAGCTCCGCGATGCCCTCGGTGATCTGTTGCACCACCTGCTCAGGTAGCGCCGGGCCAGAGCTGACCGGGCGGCGGATCAGCTGGAGCTTGCGCAGCGTCAGGTCGAAGATCTCCAGCTGAATGTCGGTCTCGCCCACGTCGACGCCGATCAGATAGCCGTGGTCCGCGTTGATCCGCAGCAGCGTGCGCGGCCGTCCACCCTCGGACTCTTCAACGCCCGACTCGACGATCAGGCCGTCGTTCAAAAACTCCGCGACGGCGTGCGTCACGGTGGCGGGACTAAGCCCCAGTCGCTGGCTGAGATCCAGGCGGCTGATCGGCGCATTGAAGTACAGCTGGCGCAGCATACGCTCACGATTGGAGCGCCGGAGATCGCGTACTGTGCTTCGTGGAGCAGCCATAGGTATCCTGTTTCTTTAACCAAATTTCGATATTTGATGACTTATTTTATAACTTTAAATAACTTTGTCAATACAGGAATTTCGAGCAGCGGAAAACCGGCCGAAGCTTCGACATCGCCGATCCATGAGCTTTTTCAGCTTTTATCAGCAGCCTCAGCGACGTATGAGCAGCACATCAGCGGCTCCTCCGACTTTTGACCCATTCGTCTTACTTGCCGCACGGCTATGCTGATGACCGGCTCAAACATCTTCGTGACACAGCAATAGCATAAGCAAAGGACGTGATCATGCGACGACTTCTTCTCAGGACGCTGCTGCTTGCAACGTTTTACAGCATTGTTCCTGCGCCTGCTAATGCGCAGCCGCGTACGCGCTGCTTCAAAGAAACGAACTTTTGTATCTCCGGGTCAATTCTGAATTACTGGGAGCGCAACGGTGGCCTGACGGTCTTCGGCTATCCAATCACCGATCAGCGTACTGAGGTGGTCGAGGAAAGCTGGTCCGGTCCGGTGCAGTGGTTCGAGCGCGACCGGCTCGAAGATCACAGCAACGAGGGCAAAGGCGTGCTGGCCGGACGGCTGGGCGCGCGCTACCTTGAGCTACAGGGCCGCGCCTGGCAGCCGGCCATGCCGATGCCGTACAATCCCGATTGCACCTTCTTCGAGCAGACGAGCTACAACGTGTGCGGCACATTTCGCAGCTACTGGCAGCGCAACGGCGGCCTGGCGCGCTTCGGCTATCCCATCACCAATCCCGCCCAGGAGACCGTCGAGGGCAAGACCTACTGGGTCCAATATTTCGAGCGGCGGCGCATGGAGCTGCATCCCGAGCACAGCGGCACGCCGTACGAAGTGCTGCTCGGCCTGCTCGGTCGTGAGGTGTATGCCGTCGAAGGCGATCGCGCGGTGATCGAGCCGACGCCCGGCGATCTGCCGGCCGCGATCCAGCAGCCGATCCTCGACGCCGCCTACGCTGCGCTGCGCGCGAACCAGCCACGGGTCAAGATGGTGGTCGGGCTGATCGATGTGGAGAGCAGCTATGCCGCTGCGCTGGCCTATCCCGCCGGCCAGAAAACGATCTATGTGTATCTCCATCTGCGCGCCGACGGCTGGCACGTGATCGAGGCGACCAATGCGCCCTCGGCCGAGATTTTGCGCCGGCGCGGCATTCCCGAATCCCTGTGGTTCACCAGCGAAGCGGCGGCAGTTGTCGATCGGACACTGTCCCACATTCAGGATCTGCACGGGCCGGGACGCACCGCCTATATCACGCGGCCACGCATCGCCGGCGACTACGCCCGGCTGTGGGTCGTGCCCGGCGTGCCTGAGAATGAGAGCCTCGACAGCGTCACGATGTTTCTCAAGCGTGAAGGCGGCGTCTGGCGCTATCTCTCGGCGGGCTCGGCCTTCCCCGAGGAGGATCTGCGCGAGATGGGCGTGCCGCAGGAGCTGTGGCCCTACGGCGAAAGCGTGCGCGGGCCGACTTCCTAAAGGGGAAACAGGCGATCAGCACAGCAGGCATGAAGATGTTCTTCACGCCTGCTGGTGTTTTTCAGGGCAGCTTCGGTGTGTGGAACTAAGGAGCGGCGATGAGCGTATTGCTCCGTATGATGTATCGTTCTTTTCGTTTCTTCCGCCGGCATCTATCGCTGCGCCGGACGTTTGGGCTGCTGCTCTGCGCGATCCTGCTGCCGCTCATGAGTAGCTGGTATGTGGCAACGGCGACGGCTCAGCAGCGCTACTCGCTGATCGAACAGGTTCCCCAGCAGCGTGTCGCGATCGTCTTTGGCGCCGGCGTGCGACCTGATGGACGCCTGAGCCGCATGCTCGCCGAGCGTGTGCAGGCCGCCAGCGATCTGTATCAGGCCGGCCGCGTCGAGAAGCTGCTGATGACGGGCGATAATGGCCGCGTCGAGTACGATGAAGTGACGGCCATGAAGCGCTACGCGGTTGAGCTTGGCGTTCGCGCCGAAGATATTACCCTCGACTACGCGGGCTTTTCTACCTACGAAAGCTGTGTCCGGGCCAAAGATATTTTTGGCGTCGCCGAGGCCGTGCTGGTGACGCAACGCTTTCATCTGCCGCGCGCCGTATACACCTGCCAGGTGCTCGGCATAACGGCGATTGGCCTCGGCACACCCGACTGGGGCACCTATCGCGAAGATCTGCTGCTTCAGTACACGTTCCGCGAGTCGCTGGCAACGCTTAAAGCGCTGTGGGAGGTGCACGTCACTCGCCCCGAGCCGACCTTTCGCGGACCGTTCGAGGGCATTAGCTAAGAGCAGGCTCGCCGCGCTACTCGGCCGTGACGCCCCATGTGCCGGTGAAGCTTTCACCAGGATTCAGCACGATCAGGCCCCACTCAGAATGATTAAAGGCATCCGCGCCGCAAGTCATCGGCTCGATCGCGAGCGCGCGGCGCGGATGTGGGGCGGGCAAGCCATCGCCCGAGAAGAGCACGACATAGTTAAAGGTGCTGTCGAGCCAGACCGTCACGGCGCGGCTGGTATCGGCGCTGGCCAGACGCAGACGCAGCAGGCCGTCGGGATCGCGCAGTGGGCTGAGATAGCAGGTGTTAAACTGCGTGTCGCCGATCGGGCGCGGCTGGCGAAAATCATAGGCCGTGCTCTCCACGGGCAGCACCCGACCGGTCGGGATCAGCTGCTCCAGCTCCAGGATCTCGGCCATCGGCACATGCAGCAGATTGTCGTCGATCACGTCCGAGCCGACCGTAAAGTAGGGATGAAAGCCGGCGCCGACAGGTGCCGCGTGCTCGCCGGTGTTCTCGATCGTGACGCGACAGGTCAGGCCGCGCTCGTCCAGCAGATAGGTGACGGCAACCTGGAGCGCAAACGGGTAGCCCTGATAATCATCCGGTTTGATCGTCGCCGCGAACGTGACCTGGCTCTGCGTCTGCTCTGTGATCTCCCAGGGCGCCAGCCGCAGGAATCCGTGGATCGCGTTGGGGCCGTCTTTATCGTTGGCAGCCATCTGATGCGTCTGCCCGGCGAAGCTGTAGCGCCCGTCGTGGATGCGGCCGGGAAACGGGATCAAAACGTCGCCCTGGCCGCCGATCTTCTGCCGCGCGCCGGTGTAGCCGGTGATGATCTCCGCCTGCTGCCCATCGGCTGCTTCCCGCCACAGGCCCCGCAGCGATGCGCCGTAGGGTGAAACCTTGAGCCGCAGATCGCCGGCCTGAAGTGTGATTTCAATATCCGCGCTGTCGTCTTGCATAGAGTGCTCCTTCGCTGTCGATGCGATCCGGCTGTCCGCTGCTGTTCTTTGCCCGGCGCGACAGCCATCACCGCCCGCCGCCTAGTATAACCCGAGTTCGTCGCTTCACGTGGCTGTATCCGCAATCTCAAGCGCGCGTGCCGCGATCTGCCGCAGCATGTCGCGCAGCTCGGCGGGCTGAACCACGACGACCGGAAAATTCTGTGAGATCAGGAAGTGCGCGACCCATTCGAGCTGGTACGCGGCCCGGCGAAAGACGATCCCATCCGGCGATGGCTCCAGCGTCCCCAGCAGCGGAGCCGTGACACGCTGCGCCTCTTCCAAAGATGTTTTGAGGATCACTTCGATCTGATCCACGCCCGCGCCCGAGCCTAGCGAGCTGAGCACATGCGCCAGCGTGTCGAAGTCATCGGGCCGCTCAAACACCTGCTCGGCGGGCTCCAGCGCGACGATACGGTCCAGGCGCAGGGTGCGCGTGTCCCGCCGCAGATGGCAGAATCCGGCCGTGTACCAGTAGCCGTCGTGGTAGACGATGCCGTAGGGATCGAACGTGCGCTCGGTGGCCTCGCCGCGCCACGACTGGTAGCGCAGCAGCACGCGCCGGCGCTGCCGAACCGCCGAGCTGAGCGAGACCACCAGCTCGTTTTCGAGCACGACCGACGGCTGCGTGACGTGAAAGGTGATCGCTTCTTGCAAGCCGCGCGCCTGCTGCAACAGCCGATCGGGCATGACGCGCTCGGTCTTCGCCAGCGCGCCCTCGACCGCCGCCACATCCACCGGAAAGTGAAACTCACGGATCGCCAGCAGGCCCAGCGTCAGCGCGATCGCCTCGGCATCGGTGAACATCAGCGGCGGCAAGCGATGACCGCGCTGAAGCTGATACGCGCCGTACGGGCCGCGCTCCGCCTCAACGGGAATGCCCATGTCCTGGAGCATCACGATATAGCGCCGCACAGTGCGCACATCGATCTCAAGCCGCCGCGCCATCTCGGGGCCGCTCATCTGCTTGTACGATTGTAAAAGCTCAAGCACCGTTAAAAGACGAGTGGTAGGCGAATACATCTCGTAACTCCGCATTTAATCAGGGCGAATTCTGTCCTGATCGTCCTGTATAGTTGATTTATAGCAAACAGTTTACGCCGATGAAATGTCATCATTCATCGCTCACGCACGAAAGCGAGGCTTCTCACATGGACGTGAAACCTTTTACAATCGACATTCCGCAGGCGACGCTCGACGAGCTTAACGATCGGCTGGCGAAGATGCGCTGGCCGGACGAGCTGCCGGGCGTCGGCTGGACGTATGGCGTGCCGCTGGATTTCGTCAAAGGGCTGGCCGAATACTGGCGCAGCGGCTACGATTGGCGCGCCTGGGAGGCCAGGATCAACCAGTATCCGCAGTTCACCACGACGATCGACGGCCAGAATATTCATTTTCTGCATGTGCGCTCGCCGGAGCCCGACGCGCTGCCGCTCATTGTAACCCACGGCTGGCCGGCAACTGTGGTCGAATATCTGGATCTGATCGGCCCGCTGACCGATCCACGCTCACATGGCGGCGATCCGGCCCAGGCGTTTCACCTCGTGATTCCATCGATCCCCGGCTTTGCGTTTTCCGGCCCGACGCACGAGGCCGGCTGGGATAGCCGCCGCATCGCCCGGGCCTGGGCCGCGCTGATGCAGGGCCTCGGCTACGATCGCTACGGCGCGCACGGCAACGACGCCGGCTCGTTGATCTCGCCCGAGGTTGGTCGCTGCGATCCCGAGCATGTGGTGGGCGTGCATGTGACGCAGATCTTCTCGTTTCCTTCGGGCGATCCGGCCGAGTTCGAGGGGCTCGACGAGGAGGATTTCCGGCGGCTGAATTTCCTTCAGCACTTCAACGACACGATGACCGGCTTCTCGAAGCTTCAGTCGACGCAGCCCCAGACGCTGGCCTACGCCCTGAGCGACTCGCCGGTCGGGCAGCTCGCGTGGAGCAGCCAGCTGCTGGGCGAGGCCGTCAGCCGCGATTTTCTGATCACGAACGCCATGATCTACTGGCTGACCGGAACGGCCGGATCGTCGGCGCGGATCTACTACGAGGATGCGCACGCCCAGGACAAAACCGGCGATCCGACGACCGCGCCGCTGGGCGTCTCGGTCTTCGCCAACGATTTTCAGTCGATCCGCCGCTTCGCCGAGCGCGATCACAAAGGGATCGTGCACTGGTCGGAGTTCGATCGCGGCAGCCACTGGTCGGCTCAGGACGCGCCCGACTTGCTGGCCGGCGACCTGCGCGCGTTCTTTGCGACGCTGCGTGCGTAAAGATCGAAGGATCGAGCAATGATCGATTCCCTCGCCGGCGAAATAGCTGGCGAGGGAAATTCTGGTGATCGGCGATCAGGAGGTATTATATGCAAGCAGTGATGCAGCCAGCTTATCGAGGTGATACAACCATGATCATGACAGACATCGGCGTTCAGCGGCTCAAGAGCCAGCGCGTCATGCCGCCCACGTTCACGAGTGCGGCCGAGGTTGTGCGCTGGCTGGGAGCGGTGCAGGCGCAGGATTTTCTGGGATCGCTGTGGGCGATCGGCAGCCGGATGCAGGACGCGACCGAGCAGATGATCGAGCAGGCGATCGCCGAGCGCACGATCGTGCGCACCTGGCCGATGCGCGGCACTGTGCATTTTGTCCCGGCCGAAGATGCGCGCTGGATGCTGAATCTGCTGACACCGCGCGTCGTGAGCCGAAGCCAGAGCATCTACCGGCAGCTGGGGCTGGATCAGGCGGTGATGGCGCGCAGCCATGATGTGGTCACGCGGGCGCTCTCCGGCGGCAAGACGCTGCGCCGCAACGATCTCTACGCAGAGCTGGAAGCGGCGGGTATCGCGACGGGCGACATGCGCGGCCTGCATATCATCGGGCAGCTGGCGCAGGCCGCGCTGATCTGCTTCGGCCCGCGCTCAGGCAAGCAGCCGACGTTTACGCTGCTCGACGAGTGGGCGCCGAATCAGCGCGCGCTCAGCGGCGAGGAGGCGATCGCCGAGCTGGTTGTGCGCTACTTCCGCAGCCACGGCCCGGCCACGATCCACGATTTCATGTGGTGGACCGGGTTGACGATGGCCGAGGCGCGGCCTGCGATCGAGGCCATGCAGTCGCAGCTCGTCGGCGAGACGATCGACGGCAAGACGTACTGGTGGACCGACGATACGCCAGGCGTAGAGCCGCACTCGCCCGCGCTGTATCTGCTGCCGCCGTTCGACGAATACCTGGTGAGCTACAAAGATCGCAGCCCGTCGCTGGAGCCGGCGAATACGTTTGTGGCAGCGCCGGACCGCCATCTGGGCTCGATCATCGTGATCGACGGGCGTGTGGTCGGCCTGTGGAAGCGGACGTTCAAGAAAGACACGGTGACGATCGAGGCGACCTGTGGCCGCGATCTGACCGAGGCCGAGATCGAAGCTTTTGAAGCTGCGGCCCGACGCTATGCGGCGTTTGTCGGGATGCCGACGCTGCATACGAGCATCAAATCGAGCGTGGCCGGTGCCTGAGACGGCGCGCAAGATCGGCAAGAAGTTACGTAATTCTGCCGATTGACGCTGCGATCCGGGCTGCGTATGCTGAGCGTTATCAACGTCGTATCAGGAGATCCATCATGCTTGTGCGTCGGTCCACCCCTATGATCTTGCTCGGCCTGGCTCTGCTCGGCATCCTTTCGATCGCTACGCCCGCCTCGGTCGCGACGGCGCAAACCGCCTGCTATACGCTGACGCTGTACGCGCATGCATACGGCGGCATCCTGCCCAGCCCGGCGCCCAACTGCGGCGGCAGCTCCTACACCGCCAACACGGTTGTTACGCTGACGGCGCGCTATGCCTCGTGTATGCGCTTCGTCGGCTGGTACGGCGACGCCAGCGGCACGGCGAATCCAACCTCGGTCGTGATGGATCGTGCGAAAGCGGTAGGCATTTCGCTGGAGCGGATCGGCTGGTGGTGCTAGGCGCGCTTGCGGCTAACACGGCGTGGCGGCAAGTCGATCTTGCCGCCACGTGCGTTTGCTCCTAATCGAAATCGAATAGCTCGTCAAGGAAGCCGCCGCGCTTCTTTTTCCGGCGATAGTCGTCGTCGTCGTAGCGATGCTGCGAGTATCCTGGGAAATCCCGATCTTGCTGCTGGGATGGGTGGCGCGTCGATCGATTCTGGGTTTGAGCGGCGCGCTCGATAATTTTGTCAAGCTCGCCACGGTCGAGCCACACGCCGCGACACGCCGGGCAATATTCGATCTCGATGCCCTGACGCTCCGCCATCTGGAGCGCCACATCGCGACAGGTCGGACAGATCATCGATCGATTTCCTGGACGAGCCTGGGCGAACGCGCGTGGCTGCGGCTGTGTGTAGAGCGCAGACTGATCGCCCACGCGCTGGCCGCACTCAGTACAAAACTCGGCACGCTCAGGCAGCGGCGTCTGGCAGTTTGGACACGCCTTCCCTGACAGACGCGTCGTCGGCCCGGTAGACGGCGTAAGCGTTGCGCCACAGTTGCTACAGAAGCGGGCATCCAGCGATTGTCTGGTGCCACACGCCGGACAATTGATCGTTTCAGCCATACTCTTCTCCACAGCCCATACTTCACCATCAAGCTTACTCGCATGATACCATTTTTGCCTGGGTGTCCAAACCTTGCTACAGGGCAATCGATGATTCGATCGTGAGCATCATCGATTCGACACAGGAGCAGGGCGATGCCACTTCGCATAGTTCAGGTTGGGATGGGCAACTGGGGCCGCGATTGGGCCAAACTGTTGTCGCGGACGAGCGGGCTGGTCGAAACGGTCGGGTGTGTCGACGTCGAGCCCGGCATGTTGCAGCGGCTTCAGACGGATGTCGGCATCAGCGCGGGTGCGTGTTTTTCCTCGCTGAGCGCGGCGCTTGAGGCCGTCGACGCGGAGGCGGTGCTGGTGACGACGGCGCTCGGCGGTCATGTGCCGGTGGTGCTGGCGGCGCTTGAGGCCGGCAAGCATGTGCTGGTCGAAAAGCCCTTCGCGCCGTCGCTGGTGGAGGCGCAGCAGGCGGTGGAGCTGGCGGCAGCGCAGAAGCGCGTGCTGATGATCAGCCAGAACTATCGCTTTTATCCGGCGGCACAGACGGCGGCGCGGCTGATTCGCGAGGGAGCGCTAGGCCCGGTGAGCGCCGTAAGCATCCAGTTTCGCAAGTATGCCAACACGCAGCCGCGCGGCAATCACCAGCACTACACGCTCCAGCATCCGCTGCTGATGGACATGTCGATCCATCACTTCGACTTGATGCGCTTTGTCCTGAATCAGGAGCCGCAGACCATCAGTTGCCACGCCTGGAATCCGCCCTGGAGCAACTTCACCGATCCGGCGGCGGCCATCGCCACGATCACATTCGACGGCGGCGCGGTCGTCGATTATCAGGGCAGCTGGGTCAGCACGGCCGCGCCGACGACCTGGGCCGGAGCCTGGCAGATCGAGTGCGCCGAAGGCGTGCTGAGCTGGACTGGCCGCAACGACACAAATCTTGAGGCCGACGCGGTGACGATCCAGCCAAGCGGCAAGCGCGCACAACGGGTGCAGCTGCCGGAGATGCCCTGCTTCGATCGTGCGGGGTCGCTTGCCGCGTTCGCCGAGGCGATCCGTAGCGGCGCCGAGCCGTCGGCCAGCGGGCGCGACAACCTGGGCAGCCTGGCGCTGATGTTCGCGGCGATCGCGTCGGCGGCTGCGGGACGAACGCAGGAGGTGCGCGCGTTCCTGCCATCGGCGCGCGCCGAGCATCGATCCTGACATGCAGCGGCGGCTCGAAGCTCCGAGCCGCCGCGTGGTGATCGCTGAGAAAGCGAGGCTACAGACTAATCCAGGGAGCAGTCGTAGGGGCCTTCAGCCGGCTGATACGGCGTGCTGCCTGCCAGCGCCCAGGCGAAGACAAAGGCCAGCGCGTCGATGTCGCAGTCGGAGAGCACCGGATCGCCCAGACTCGGCCAGCCGTAGCCCATCAGATCCGTGCTCTCAAGCAGGTTGGTTGCGTGGCCCAGACCGAGCGCGTGACCAAGCTCGTGCAGCGTAACCCAGCCGAGATACTCGGGAGTGTACGGCTCGCGGTCCTGGCTCGGCGGCAGATCGGAGCGCACGATGATGTTGGGGCAGCCGTGGTCGCCGCAGATCGCGTAGCCGCCGAAGACCACGCCGCCGGCTTTCGGGACGTAGTGCACCACAATATCGGCTCCCTGCTGCGGATTCCGCGACGTTGCGGTGACATCGGTCAGCGTGATCAGCCCGTCGAAGCAGTCAAGCAGCACGTCGCTCCAGGTCTGGATCGCGCCGTGGATCGCCGCGAGCTGCTCATCGGTGGCTTGAGGATGCGCCTGAACGGCGACGGTCAGGTCGGTGTGATCCCACCAGTAGCCGGGATAATAGTTGTTGAGAATGACGAGGCCCTCGGCGTCCGACTCGGGCAGGTTGCAGGTGACGCCTGGGGTGCTGTTGCTGCTGGCTCCTTTGCGCGGCGCGGCAGCAGCCGGCAGCGCTGCGAGCAGCAGCACACAGACGGTAAGGATGACGAGCAATGTTCGGTTGCGCATGGCTTGATCCTCCTTGTAGCTCTCCCCTAACGATCGCGTGATGAATCGCCGGTCAAGCAATACCGATTCTTGAGGCCGTGGTGAAAAACGCGGACTGGCGGCGAGGAACATGCGCTGCGCACGGAGATACAGCGTCATGCTGCCAGCTGAAGCTGCCGGCTATGTGCAGAAGGGCGAGGCTGGGATGTGTACATAGCTCAGTGCGCTAGAGTGTACAGTGCTCTGCGGCGCGTGTCAATGATAGAGTACGGGCGTCGGTTTGTGGAGCGGCAAGCTGATTGATCAAAGGATACAGCCGGCTCAATCGCTGTCCGGGCCAGGGTTTGGCGCTATAATACCCAAAGACGTTTAGATTACTAGAAAGCCATGCATGACCACTGAACCCTCTGCTATTGGCCGCGACCCGTACGCCGCGCTGCGGGTCCCTGATTTTCTCAGACTCTTATCGGGTGAATTCATCGCTTCGCTTGGCGAACAAATGGCGGTCGTCGCGCTGGGCTGGGAGCTGTACGAGCGCACATCGTCGCCGCTGGCGCTGGGCCTGGTGGGTCTGGTGCAGGTGCTGCCGGTGATTCTGCTGGCGCTGCCGGCCGGTCACTGGGCTGATCATCATAATCGCAAGCGGATCGTGGTGGTCGCCGAGATGGTGCTGGCGCTGTGCGCGCTGTCGCTGGCGCTCTGGTCGTACACGGCCGGGCCGATCTGGCTGGTGTACATGATCCTGATGCTGATCGGCATCGCGCGGGCGTTCAACGGCCCGGCGCGCGGCACGCTGGTGACACAAGCTGTGCCGGCCGCGCTCTTCACCAACGCGGCGACCTGGAGCAGCAGCGTATGGCAGCTCGCGACGATCATCGGGCCGGGTCTGGGCGGCCTGCTCTTCGCGCTCTCGGGCAGCGCCAGCCTGATCTATGCGCTCAATGCCGGCTCGGCGGCGCTGTGCGCGCTGCTGATCGGGATGATGAAGAGCAGGCAGGCGCCACGCACGGGCGAGCCTACGCCGACGATGGATTCGCTCAAGGAAGGGCTGAGCTTTGTCCGCAACACGCGGGTCTTTCTCGCGGCGATCACGCTGGATCTGTTCGCGGTGCTGCTCGGCGGTGCTACCGCGCTGCTGCCGGTGTTCGCCCGCGATATTCTGCTGGTCGGGCCGACCGGACTGGGCTGGCTGCGCACGGCTCCGTCGATCGGCGCGATCCTGACCTCACTGCTGCTGGTGTATCTGCCGCCGTTTCGCCGGGCAGGCTGGGCGCTGCTCTGGTCGGTGGCGGGCTTTGGGCTGGCGACGGTCGTCTTTGGACTGTCGCAGTCGTTCTGGCTGTCGCTGCTGATGCTGGGACTGCTGGGCGCGTTCGATCAGGTCAGCGTCGTGGTGCGCACATCGCTGTTTTTGCTGCGCACGCCCGATGCCATGCGCGGTCGCGTCGGCGCGATCAACAGCATTTTCATCGGCGCGTCGAACGAGCTTGGCGCGTTCGAGTCGGGAGCCGTGGCCGCGCTCTTCACGCCGGTGATCGCCGTCGTCAGCGGCGGGATCGGCACGATGCTGGTGGTGCTGGCGACCGCGCTGATCTGGCCCGAGATCCGCAGGCTGGGCCGGCTGGACGAATAGATCGGCTAGTGGTAGCGGCGCGTGATCCAGTCGGCGACACAGCACGGCTTGGTCGCGCCCTCCACCTCGATCACGACGCCCCAGGTGATCTGCACGCCGTTGTCGATCTCGTCCAGCGTGTTGATCGTGAAGCGGGCGCGGATGTTCGATCCGGCCGGAACGGGAGCCGTGAAGCGCACGCGGTTGAAGCCGTAGTTCACGCCCATGCGGAAGCCGTGCATCTCGATCGCCTGGCTGATCAAAGCGCTGAGCAGCGAGAGCGTCAGAAAACCGTGTGCGATCGTCGTGCCATAGGGCGACTCGTGTTGCGCTCGCTCGGCGTCGAGATGAATCCACTGGCGGTCTTCGGTCACTTCGGCAAACTGATCGATGCGCTCCTGGGTGATCAACAGCCAGTCGCTGATCGCAACTTCCTGCCCGACTCGCTCGCGCAGCTGGTCGATTCCATGAAACTCAGTAGTTGGCATAAGCTCCTCTTTGACCCTCGGCTAGGGCCGGATCGCGCCGGAGAGCGGCACGTCCCAGGCCAGGCGCTGGTGCTCGGCGATGCGTTCGTCGAGCACAGCCGCGATGTGCGGCGGAAACGGCGAGGTGCGCCGGATCGTCAGGTCGGCGTGCGCGGCCAGCACTTCCATCGTCGAGGCCAGCGCGCCGGTGGTCTCGTTGTGCATGCAGTGCAGCACATGCACGCGACGCGCCGAGCGGCCCAGCAGCCGGCTACGGATCGCCACGGTCTCGCCTACACGCACCTCGGCCAGATATTGCACGAATTGTTTGAGCGCAAACGCTCCCGCCTGCGCTGCCGTGAAATACGCCCCATCCATGCCGATCGAGGCGAAAAGCTGCCACGCCGCCGCATCGTAGAGCGCGATGTACCAGCGGACGTTCATATGGCCCATGTCGTCAAGGTGCTCCTCGCCGATTGTGGCGCGATGCATCAAAGGCAGGTCTGCCAGCTGTTCGATCGTGATCATGTCTGGCTCGTGTGCTCCTTCCGGCGTGTATGCTTGACAGCTATCAGCGCTTGTTTCATTATATCAAACAATCGTTTGGTAACTGGACGATCCAGCACCGAGCAAATAATCTGCGCTCAGCGAAAGAAGCGATCCCATGATACCTATGCCCGACGACGAAGCCCCGGCCCGCGCGTTTGCGCGCTACCTGGCGGCGGGACAGCTGGCCTTTCAGCGCTGTGCCGCCTGTGCCGCCGCGATCTTCTATCCACGCGTGCTCTGCCCAACCTGCGGCGCGACCGATCTGCGCTGGGAGATCAGCGGCGGGCGCGGCACAGTCTACGCGACGACAACGCAGCATCCACGCGGCGAAGCGCCCTACAACGTCGCGTTGATCGATCTCGACGAAGGCTTTCGTATGATGAGCCGGGTCGAAGGGATCGCCCCGTCCGAGGTGCGCATCGGCATGGACGTGCGGCTCAAGGTGCTGCCGGCGCGGGACGAAGCCGAGTCGATCGCCGTGTTTGAGCCGTGGGAGCCAGCAGCATGACGAACGATCTACGCGACAAAGTGGCGGTGGTGGGTGTGGGCGAGGCGGGCATCGGCGCGGCCGGGCCTGGACTCACGCCGCTGGATCTGATCGGGCAGGCGACGGCGGCGGCGCTGGCGGATGCCGGGCTGCAAAAAAGCGATGTGGACGGGCTGTTCTCGGCCTCGGCCTATTATTTCTTCCCGACGATCAGCGCCGGCGAGTATCTCGGCATCCGGCCGCGCTACAGCGACGCGACGAATCTCGGCGGCAGCTCGTTTATCTCGCATCTGCACCATGCCGCCGCCGCGATCGCGGCGGGATTGTGCAGTGTGGCGCTGATTATATACGGCAGCACGCAGCGCGCCGACGGCGGGCGGCTGGTGTCGGGAGCGGAGACGCTGGCCTACGAGCAGCCCTACCGGCCGCGCTATCCGGTCAGCATGTACGCGCTGGCGGCGTCGCGGCACATGTACCAGTACGGCACCACGCGCGAGCAGCTGGCGGCGGTGGCGGTGGCGGCGCGACAATGGGCGAATCTCAATCCCCAGGCGTTCGCGCGCGGCCCGCTGACGATCGAGGATGTGCTCAGCTCGCGTATGCTCTCCGATCCGCTGACGATCCGCGATTGCTGCCTGGTGACGGACGGCGCGGGCGCGGTGATCGTCACCAGCGCGGAGCGGGCGCGAGATTTGCGACAGCCGCCGGCGTTCTTGCTCGGCGCGGGCGAGGCGCACTGGCACCGGCATATCTCGCAGATGCCGGACCTGACCGTCACGGCGGCGGTTGACTCCGGCGCGCGGGCGTTTGCGATGGCGGGCGTCACGCCGGCCGATGTGGACGTGGTCGAGCTGTACGACGCGTTTACGATCAACACGATTCTGTTTCTGGAAGATCTCGGCTTTTGCGCCAAGGGCGAGGGCGGCGCGTTCGTCGCGGGCGGCAACATCGCGCCGGGCGGAAGCCTGCCGGTCAACACCAACGGCGGCGGTCTGTCGTACTGTCATCCGGGCATGTACGGGATCTT
>DASWTQ010000072.1:0-12274 GCA_036402055.1 Herpetosiphonaceae bacterium | reverse complement strand
AGCCTGATCTGCGGCAGAAGTCCGGCGGCGAGTGGGCCGCGCTGGAAGTGCTGGGACACCTGCGGGATCGCGAGCAGCTTTTTGGGGAGCGGATCGCCCTCTTTGCGAGCGGCGCGGCGGTTATTCCGAACTGGGACGAGGAAGCGGCAGCAGCAGAAGGCCGGTATCTGCGCGAAGAAGCTCAGGCAACGGTCGCGGCATTTCAAGAGCTGCGGCAAAGGAACATCGGACAACTAGCGGCGGCAGAGGCAGCATGGGATCGCGTTGCGCAGCACGAAGTTCAAGGGCCGTACTCGCTTCGCACCGAGGCTGAGCGGGTGGTGGCTCACGACGAGGCGCATCTGCGACAGCTTGAGGAGTTGCTTAGATCCTGAGCTGCCGGGTCCGTCCCTCCATATGAGGAGCACCGGATTGATTCGACCGGCGATGGCCGCCGACCTCTGGGCATTGCGTCGGCGGCCACAGCGGCGCATCTTTTTCTATACCGAGACGATGCTGGCAACCAGCTATCGTCCTTTTGTCGTGTCCTTGCGCTCGATGCTCGGCCCGATCGGCGATGATGTGGTGACGCTGGTGCTGCGTAAGAGCGGCATGCGCGGCTTTATTCAGGCCCGCAAGCGCTCCCACGCGCCTGAGATCGACATCTCGTACCTGGCAGGCTTCGCCTCACGCAGCAGTGGCATCCCTGACGGCGATGTCTGGTACTCGCTGGTGGAAAACCTGATCGAGCGCGCCGGCCATGCCCGAATCGAGCGCGTGTTTGCCTCGGTCGGCCATCGCTTCGAGGATGTGGTCGAGACGCTCAAGCAGCTCGGCTTCCAGCCCTACACCACACAGCAGATCTGGATGCTGCCCGAGCCCACGATTCAGGAAGGCAGCTCCCTGGTAGCGCTGCGGCGGCAACATCGCCGCGATGCCTGGCCGATTCATCAGCTCTACACGCGGGTAACACCGCGCCATGTGCAGCAGGCCGAGCTGCGGCAAAGCTCAGCCTGGCAGCTGCCATTGCCACGTCGGCGGCTGGGCTGGCGCGAGCGCGGCTGGGTGCTCGGCAACGATCAGGCGCTGCATATGTATATCCATGTGCTGACCGGTCCGCGCGCGCATGTGCTGCGTCCGATCTTCGAGCCGGAGCTACGCCAGCAGGCGGCGACCATGCTGCGCTACGCGCTGAGCCATATGAGCGAGCCGCGCACGGTTTTTGCTGTAATACGCGGCTACCAGTCGGAAATCGGGGGCGCGTTGGAAGAGCTAGGCTTTAAGCTTCGGGGTGAGCAAACTTTATTCGTCAAGCATCTGGTCGTGCCGCAGCGTCAGGCCGTGCGCGTACCGGCGCTGCTGCGCACCGAGCCTAATCTAGAACCGGCGACGACGTTGCCACGTATCCCGCAGTAGGGAGTAGAAAAGATATATGAGAGAACAAGTTATCACCAGTAATATTGACCTGTTGCTTGACACGCTGCCGCCGCATATTCGCCGCCCAATCGACGACGATGCGCGCCGCGACGATCTGATAGAAATCGTGATGGATCTTGGACGGCTGCCTGAGGCGCGCTTCCGCAACGCCGAAGAGTTTTTGTCCGAGATGGAGATCACGCGCGAAGATTTGGAGTACGTGGTCTCGCGCGTCGGGCAGTTCGGCGAGGATAATCGCGCGGGCATTCCGCGTACGCTGCATCGCATCTCGGCGATCCGCAATCGCTCCGGCCAGATTATTGGCCTGACCTGCCGCGTCGGTCGCGCGGTCTTCGGCACGATCGATATTTTGCAAGATCTGGTCGAGGAAGGCCAGAGCATTCTGCTGCTGGGCCGGCCTGGCGTCGGCAAGACCACGCTGCTGCGCGAGATGGCGCGTGTGATTGCCGACAGCTTCCGCAAGCGCGTGGTGATCGTCGATACCTCGAACGAGATCGCGGGCGACGGCGACATCCCGCACTCCGGCATCGGCCGGGCGCGACGTATGCAGGTGCCGCGACCATCCGAGCAACACGGCGTGATGATCGAGGCAGTCGAGAATCACATGCCCGAGGTGATCGTGATCGACGAGATCGGCACCGAGCTTGAGGCGCAGGCGGCGCGCACGATCGCCGAGCGTGGCGTGCAGCTCGTGGGCACCGCACACGGCAACAGCCTGGAAAACCTGATGATCAACCCGACGCTCTCGGATCTGATCGGCGGGATTCAGGCGGTGACGCTGGGCGACGAGGAGGCCCGACGGCGCGGCACCCAGAAGACCGTGCTGGAGCGCAAAGCGCCGCCCACCTTCGACGTGCTGGTCGAGATTCGCGCCATCGACGATATGATCGTGTATCGCGATGTGGCGGCGTCCGTAGATACGCTGCTGCGCGGCGACGAGCCGCTGCCTGAGCATCGCACCAAAGATCCCGACGGCCAGGTGCATGTCGAGCAGGCAACAGTCAGCGAAGAAACGATGATGGAGCAGTTCATGCGCGGCGGTCGGCGCTCGCCCAGCATGACGCGCGATCGTGGGCGTGGCCGCGACGGACGTGATGGGCGCGACGGACGTGATAGCCGAGATAGCCGCGAGGCCCGTAACGGCCGCTCGACCGGGCGGGTGACGCTGCCCGGCGGCAACGGCGACAGCGGCGTGACCGAGCGCTCGGAGCAGTTCGCGATCGCGACGCCTCCCGCAGCCCAGGCTCCCACCAAGACCGCGCGGATCTTCCCGTTTGGTGTGAGTCGCAACCGCTTGGAGAAGGCGATCGAGCGGCTGCGCGTTCCCGCGACGATCGTGCGCGACATCGACGAGGCGACGATTGTGATGACGCTCAAGAATCACTATCGCCAGAACCCAACACGGCTTCAGCGCGCCGAAGAAGACGGCGTGCCGGTCTATGTACTGCGCTCCAACACGCAGGTGCAGATGGAAACCATGCTGGCCGATATTTTCAACGTCAACGAGCCGGCCGATCCGATGAACGAAGCAATGATCGAAGCCGAAGAAGCGATCGGGCGCGTGATCAACGGGGCGGCAGATGCTGTAGAATTGAAGCCGCAGGGATCGTTTGTGCGCCGGCTGCAACACCAGATGGCTGAGCGCTATAATCTCCATTCGGAGAGCCGGGGCAAAGAGCCGCACCGGCGCGTCAAAATCTCGCGCTAGCGCCCGGTTGAGAACGATCGCGGCAACGCTCTGCGCCGGTTGGGTCATGGCAGAAGGATCGCAAGCCTGGGCTAGCTGGTCGGCGTAAGGGCGCTTGAACATCATACTTCAGACGCATGGAGGCATTGCCTCCATGCGGTTTAATCGGGGTGCTTTTGGGACGTTATGGGCTTGTTTATTACCTTTGAAGGGCCTGAGGGCAGCGGAAAGTCGACGCAATCGCGCCGGCTCTACGAGCGGCTTTCGACGGCCGGCTATCCCACGATCGTTACCCGCGAGCCGGGTGGCACACCGATCTCGGATCTGATCCGGCGCATCCTGCTGGATCTGCGCAATGCCGAGATGGACCCGACGACCGAGACGTTTCTTTTTTCGGCGGCGCGCGCGCAGCATGTGGCCGAGCGGATTCGACCTTACCTGGATCTCGGTGGGATCGTGGTCTGTGATCGCTTTGCCGACTCGATGCTGGCCTACCAGGGCTATGGCTCGGGCCGCGACCTGGACGAGCTGCGCACGCTGACCCGCATCGCGACGGGCGGCCTGCGACCGGATATTACTTTTTATCTGGACTTGCCGGCCGAGCAAGGATTGGAGCGCAAGCATCGCGCCGCGCAGCGCTCCAACAGCGCCAGCCCGCTCTCGCCCAAAGTGCAGACTGCCGAGCCGGTAGAGTGGAATCGGCTGGATGCGCGTGACCTGGACTATCACGAGCGGGTGCGTGAAGGCTTTCTTGAGCTGGTTCAGCTTGAGCCTGAGCGCTGGCGTGTGCTCGACGCGCATCGGTCGATGGACGATCTGTCGGAGCTGATCTGGCAGACGGTTGAGCCGGCTCTCGTTTCGATTCGTCGTCTTGAGGAGCATCCCCTGTGAAACTGTTGATCTCTGTCATCCAGCGCCAGGATGAGCATGTATTGACCAAGGCGCTCTCCGATCGACATATTGGCGTGACGCGCGTCAGCAGCAAAGGCGGTTTTCTGCGCGAGGGCAACGTCACGCTCTTTATTGTCGTTCCCGACCACAAGGTAGAGGACGCGATGCAGGTGATTCGCGACAACTGCTACACGCGCACCAAGTTTGTCGCGCCGCTCCCACCGATCGCCGAGACCGGCGAGTTCTACCCCTCCACGCCGATCGAGGTGCAGGTCGGCGGGGCTACGGTTTTTGTGGTCAATGCCAAGGTGCTGGGCCGCGCCTAGCTGCCGGTCTGCTAGCCCTAGCTCATCAGCCGGTACGCTACAGCGGCCGAGAGCCGGCGCGGCAGCAGACGGTTGGACCAGACGCTGAGCGTGTTGAGCCGGCCGGGAACCACGCTCGGCTTGCCTTTGAGCATACTCTCGATTCCGATGCGCGTCACATCTTCGCTCTTCATCATCGCCAGCCGCTGGTACAGGCTGGCCTGCTGCCCCGACACTTTCAAAAACTCGGTTGCGGTGATGCCCGGCGAGATCACGGTGCAGCGCACGTTGGTCTTGCGCAGCTCGTAGCTGAGCGCCTCGCCGAAGTTGAGCACAAAGCTCTTGGCGGCGGAGTAGCTGGCGTACAGCGGCGACGGCTGGTACGCGCCGATCGACGAGACCAGCAGGATAAAGCCGAAGTTGCGCGCGACCATGTCTTTGACGAAGAGCTTGGTCAGATGCATAAGCGTGATAATATCCAGCTCCAGCATATTCTTCTCGCGCTCCCACTCGATCTCGGTGAACTGGCCGTAGAGGCCGTAGCCGGCATTGTTGATCAGCACATCGACCTGTTTTCCCGCAGCCTTGATCTGATCGTAGAGGGCCTGCGGCGCGTCGTCGGTTGCCAGATCCATCGGGATGATCTGCACGTCCACGCCGTAGCGCCGGCGGATCTCTTCCTGCACGGCGCGCAGCTGGTTTTCGCGGCGAGCGACCAGGATCAGGTTACAGCCACGCGCCGCCAGATGCCGCGCAAAATCCACGCCTAAGCCGCTGGAAGCGCCGGTCACAAGTGCAGTCCTGCCTCGCAGATTGGTATCCATCTTTAGCTCCTGGATGATAAATACTGCACGCCGTAGAGCAGCGTTTGCAGCGTCGTGGAAAATTCGCGCGCAAAGTCGATCGCGAACATCTGTAGCTCGTGCTCGTCCAATACGCGCTGCACGACAGGTGCGGGATCGGCCATGTGTTGGAGGCCGATCGCCAGGGCGTTGATGCGCAGGATGATCTGTGCTCCCTGTCCTGTGGTGAGAAACGGCAGCCGCTGCTCAAGCAGCGCTCCTGTGTGCGTCACATGGCCAAGCAACATCTGCTTGAAATGCAGCGCGGTCTCGAAGTCGATGTTCTGCTCCAGCACGGTATGCATGATCGCCAGGAGGCGCGTCAAGCCTGGACGCTGCTTGAGCGTTTCGCACAGAATCTCTACAACCTGCACAATCGGATCGTCCTCAGGAGCGGCTGGTGCTGCTTGTAGCCGGGCATTCACCTCGGCGAACCAGGCGGCTAGCTGCTGGCCCTGAAGCGATAAGAACAGCTCTTCTTTGGTCTTGAAGTAGAGATAGACCGTGCCTTTAGCCAGCCCTGCGCGCTCGGCAACCTCGTTGATCGTGATCGCCTGGTAGCTGGTATTTTGAAATAGCTCCCACGCCACATCTAGCAGCGCCTGTCGCCGCTCTTGTTTTTGCTCGTCTTTAATTGCGCGTCGTCGCATCGTCAGGTCGATTCCTCTGTGCTTGAAATAAATGACCTGTGGTCAATTATAAATGACTCGCGGTCATTTGTAAAGGATATCTTCTGACATTCTTCGGGCAAAAAAAACCATCACTTAATCAAAAGATTAGGTGATGGTGCTTTCACAGAGACTCAGTTAGTTTGATACTGGGCTAGATGAGTTTGAGATGCTAGACGCATCCATAGTATGAGCAGGCACGGCCATACGACCACATCAGGCTATACGTCTGATTCCAACCCTCGTGATAGGTCGCGTTAGGGTTTGCCTCCATCCAGGCAATCGCTATATCCTGGGGATAACCTGCCCATGCGAAGTAGGCATTGCAGGATGGGGAGTAGTACCGCCAGACCAAATAGCCTCTAGCAACCTCAACAGCATCGCTTACGCAGCCAGCGGCGTAGGGATCGAGGCCATTGCAGCTAGCACCATAACAGCTTGCGGCACGAGCAAAGGGAACGACGGCTAGGTTGAGGGCGGCGACCACGAGCATGAGCACGAACCCGACCAATAAAAAACGTCGTCGTACCATGAATACTCCTCCTGAACGTGAGAGGGACTGTGGATGATGAGGGGTATGCAGCGTATATATCACAAGAGTATAAAAGAGTCAAAGCCGATCTTTTGATCGTTGTGTAGAAGCATATCTCCGCAGCCTGCGACGAGTCCTATCTCCTCAAAACTGGCTAAACCTAAGCTCCATTGACGTTACTGGCAGTGGCATATTGATTGCTTTCTGGAGAAAAGATGGTATGATGCACTACTAAGGCTTCACAGAGCTACGTTAGCGTGGACGAGTGAGCCTTAGATCTTGTTCAGGAGCTTTTCCGTGGAGAATATTTTAGACATCGCGCGAACGGTTGCCCTGGTTCTCGGCGCATACTATGTGCTGCTGTTGTTCGCGACGGCAGTCTGGACCTACCGTGACATTCGCTCGCGGACACAAGACATCACCGCGCAGGTGCTGGCGGTTGCGCTGGTGCTGGTGCTTCAGCTGCCCGGTCTTGTGCTCTACCTTTTGATGCGTCCGAAGCAGACCCTCGCCGAAAAATATGAGCGCGCACTCGAAGAAGAATATTTGCGCCGCGACATCGAAGACGATCATGTGTGCCCCAGCTGCCAGCGCGGCGTGGACTCAGAGTTTATTGTGTGCCCGTACTGCCTGACGGAGCTGCGGCGGCGCTGCCACACCTGCGAGCGCACCGTCGACCTGACGTGGCAGGTCTGCCCATACTGCGGCTCGACGGCGGGCATGAGCAGCGCCGGTGCTGCGACGATGCAGATGGAAGTTGCGCGCGCAAAAGTGTACTCCTAGCCCGCACAGCTGCACAACGAAGAGCGCCCGATCTCATAGCGAGATCGGGCGCCGTTGTTTGGTCAGAGCAATAGTTGAGGATCAGGAAGCCTGCTCGTCCTCTGGCGGCGCGACCTCAGCCTGAGGTTGCTCAGGCTCCGGCTGATCCGCAGCCGCTTCTGTAGCGCTGGTCTGTGCCGCCTGCTGTTTGGCCAGCGACTCGCTGATGCTCGGCGTAGTGATGGTGATCGCCGCGAGGATCGCGAGCAGCTCGCCGGCCAGCAGTGCCATCGGCGCCCACTGCGGCAAGTCGATATACAGGCCGATCACACCCAGCGCAAACGCGGCCACAGCCGCCGCAACCCACCAGCGCGGACGAATCAGATCGATCATATTCCCTCTCAGCTATGCAACAGGACGAACCAGCGGCTCGTCCTGTGCGTTTGGGCATTGACTACCGAACGTTAGCGCGGCGTGAGCTGGATCGTTACTTTGGACTGCGGCGACGGCAGCGGTGGCGGCAGATCCGGCAGATCTTCGGGCGACTCAAAGACCTTGAGCGTGTTGTAGCGCGTGTCGCGCTTGGCCGGAATGTAGCCCGCCTGGCGGATCAGCTGGTGCAGATCGCGCTCGCTCATGCGCTGGTAGGTGTCGTGCGAGGCCTGCGAGACCACGTTTTCTTCCAGCATGGTCGAGCCCATGTCGTCGATGCCGTAGTGCAGCGAGACCTGCCCGACCTTCGGGCCCATCGTGACCCACGACGCCTGCATATGTTTGATGTTGTCGAGCATGATGCGCGCGATACACATGTGGCGCAGATACTCGACCGGCGTCGCGCCGTAGCTTTCTTTGAAGCGGCTGCGGCCCATCGAGGTCATCTCCGAGTGCTGGAGCGGCCAGGCGATAAAGGCCGTGAACGTGTTGCCGTGCGTCGCCAGGCTCTCGTCGGTCAGATCGCGCAGGCGCATAAAGTGGTTCATGCGGTGATTGAGATCTTCGCCGAAGCCGATCACCATCGTCGCGCTGGTCGCCAGATCGAGCGCCTGCGCCTCGCGCATGACGTTGATCCAGTCGTCGGCCTTCTGCTTCTTGGGCGACACGCGGCTGCGGATCTCGTCGTCCAGGATCTCCGCACCACCACCGGGCAAGCCCGCCAGCCCAGCTGCCTTCAGCTCGGTCAGAACTTCGCGCAGCGTCATGCCGTACAGCTCGGAGAAGTTTTCGATCTCCGAGGGCGAGAACGCGTCGATCTCGATCGACGGGTAGTGCTCGCGGAGATACTGAAGCAGGCCGGTGTAGTAGTCGAAGGGCAGATCGGGATGATGGCCACCCTGCATCAGGATGCGGCTGCCGCCAACGCGTACCAGCTCCGCCACACGCTCGCCGATCTGCTCAAAGGTTTGAACATAGGTTTCGGCGTGGCCGGGCGGGCGGTAAAAACCGCAGAAGGTGCAGTTGGTAGTGCAGACGTTGGTATAGTTGATATTGCGATCGACCAGGTAGGTAACGATCTTACCGGGAACGCGGATCTGTCGCGCCGAGCTGGCTGCCAGACCCAGATCGTTAAGATCGGCCTCGCGGTAGAGCAGCAGCCCTTCCTCGGGGCTCAGGCGCTTGCCTTCGCTGGCGCGCTGCAAAAGATCATCGATGTGCGCAGATAACATAGCGCTATCCTCGTACCAGGCGCTGTTTGGAAACAACGTCTGGTTTGTGCAAAATAGAACTAGCGCTATTGTACCGTACACGCAGGCGCTGGACAATACGGCGGTCAGAGTAGGCTGTGATCGGATCTGCGGAGGGATGCTATACTGTGACGCTTGCGGAGAAGGAGCGGCAGACAACCAAGCGGAGTTAAGATCATGACCTTCGATGTTACACGCGCCCGCGCCGACACGCCGGGCTGCGAGCACGTGCTGCATTTGAACAATGCCGGAGCCGCTCTCATGCCGCGCCAGGTGCTGGTCGCGACGACAGGGCATCTGGATCTTGAGGCCAGAATCGGCGGCTACGAGGCGGCCGAGCAAGCCCACGCGGCGCTTGAGCGCGTGTATGACGCGACGGCCACGCTGCTCAACTGCCATGCCGACGAGATCGCCGTGGTGGAGAACGCGACCCGCGCCTGGGACATGGCGTTCTATGCTGTGCCGCTCAAAGCCGGCGATCGCATCCTGACGGCGATGGCCGAGTATGCCAGCAACTATATCGCCTATTTGCAGGTTGCTCGGCAGACCGGCGCGATCGTGGAGGCGATACCCAACGACGAGCACGGCCAGCTTTCGGTCGATGCGATGCGCGAGATGATCGACGAGCGCGTGAAGCTGATCGCGATCACGCACGTGCCGACCAACGGCGGCCTGGTGAATCCGGCGGCGGCGATCGGCGCGGTGGCGCGTGAGCACGGGATTTTGTATCTGCTGGATGCCTGCCAGTCGGTCGGGCAGATGCCGATCGATGTCGAGCAGATCGGCTGCGATATGCTCTCGGCGACCGGACGTAAGTTTCTGCGCGGCCCGCGTGGCACCGGCCTGCTCTATGTTCGGCGCGGCGTGCTGGAGCGGCTGGAGCCGCCGTTCCTGGATCTGCACGCGGCGGATTGGGTCGCGCCCGATCGCTTCGAGATCCGGCCTGACGCCCGACGCTTCGAGAACTGGGAAACCAACTATGCCGGCAAGATCGGCCTGGGCGTGGCGGTCGACTATGCGCTGGATTGGGGTCTGGATGCGATCTACGCGCGAGTGCGTGGCCTTGCCGACCAGCTGCGCGCTCAGCTTGGCGAGATTCCTGGCGTGACGGTGCGCGATCTTGGCGTCGAGCGCTGCGGAATTGTGACCTTTAGCCTGGCCGCTAAGCGCGTCGAAGAGCTGCGCCAGTCGCTGGTGGAGCAGCGCATCAACGTTTCTACGACGACGGTGACCTCGACGCGGCTGGACATGGAGGCGCGGCAGCTCAGCGAGATGGTGCGCGCGTCGGTGCATTACTACAACACGGAAGAGGAGATCGAGCGTTTCTGCACGACGCTGGCGACGCTGGTATGAGGATTGTTCAATACAACTTGACGACGACGACCAAGGAGGGCGGCGTCGAGACCTTTGTGTGGGAGCTGAGCCGCCATCTGGCGCGGCGCGGCCACACGGTGACGATCGTCGGCGGCGCGGGCGCGATCAGCCGCAGCATTCCCGGCGTGCGCGTGCTACGCTTTCCGTTCGTGGATCGCATGGCCTGGCGCTCGCTGAAGCCACTGCGGCGACATATCGAGCTGACCAAGCTGCTGGAGCGCGTGTCGCTGATGCCGGCTGCGGTGCCGAATCTGCTGCCGCTGCGTCCTGAGATCGTGCATCTGCACAAGCCCTACGATTTTCCGATCGGGCCGCTGCTGCATCTGGCGGGCGCGAAGGTGATCTACCACGGCCACGGCGAGGATTTCTACCCGCTGGATCGGCAGCTGTCGCGCACCGCCGACGCGATGCTCTCCTGCTCCGGCTACAACGCCGAGACCGTCGCCGCGCACTACGGCACGCAGCCCGAGGTCGTCTTCAACGGCTTCGACAGCGATCTGTTCGCGCCCCAGCCCGCCGATCCGCTGCTCCGGGCGCAGCTGCTGGCCCCGGATGAGCACGCGATCGTGCAGATCGGACGGCTTCAGCCCTGGAAAGGCATGCAGTACACGATCGAGGCGCTGCGACTCCTGGTGCCACGAGTCAAGGCGCGGCTGCTGATCGGCGGCGAGGGAACGTATCGCCCGACGCTGGAACGGCTGGTCGATGAGCTGGGCCTGGGCGAGCATGTCACGTTTTTGGGCAACGTGCCGCATCAGGATGTGCCCCGGCTCTACGCGCTGGCGGATGTCGTGCTGGGAACCAGTTTCGCCAGCGAGACTTTTGGCATGGCGCTCTGCGAGGCGCTGGCCTGTGAGCGGCCGGTGATCGCCTCGGATTGGGCCGGCTATCGCGAGGTGGTGATCGACCAGCAGACCGGCCTGATAGTCCCGGCTCAAGATCCGCCCGCGCTGGCTGCGGCAATCGAGCGGCTGCTCGGCGATCGAAACCAGGCGCGGCGGCTGGCGGCGAACGGCCGGCAGCATGTGCACGCGGCCTTTACCTGGGAAGCCGTGACCGATCGCGTCGAGGCGGCCTACCGGCGCCTGGTGGATCGCGCATGAGCCAGCCGCATACTTCACGAGCGCCGCTGCGGATCGCGATGGTCGGCATGGGCGGCGTGACCAAACAGTTTCGGCACTGGCCCGAGCGCGTGATCGGCCGGGCGCTGGTGCGGCGCGGCCACTCGGTGGTCAACATCGCCTACCACGATCCCAAGCATCCGGCGCTGACCAGCTGGCAGGAAGAGGTCGACGGCATTCAGGTACGCCGCGTGCCGGTACGCCACTGGCCCAACAACCGGCTGCGGGACGCGCTCGAAGCCACTGGGCCGTTCGACGTCATGTATTTGCAGCATCCGCGCAATGTGCTGGCCTACGGCGCGACACGCTGGGCCAAAGCGCGGGGCATTCCCACGGTCTATACCTGGAACGGTCCGTTCCATGATCGCTACCTGGTCGACGATCGCGAGCGGCCCTACGACGAGCAGCCGAAGTACGAGCGCATCATCTGGTCGCTGCCCGAGGTGCTGCGGCGTACCCGGCGCGACGGCAGGCTGCGCGATCATCTGCGCAACTACTGGCTGCACTGGCCGATCGCCGTCGCCGACGCGCTGATGCCGATCTCGCAGCACGAGGCTGATTGTGTGCGCACGGCCGGCCTGACACAGCCGCAGTTCGTCGTTCCTCAGTGGTTGGATTTCGCCGCGATCGAGGCCGCGCCGCTCCATCCGCCGGATCTGCCGCGTCCCGCGCTGCTGTTTATCGGCCAGCTCTCGCCGCGCAAAGGCTACGATCTGCTGCTGCGCGCGCTGCCTACGGTGTTGGAGCGCTATCCCACCGCGACGGTGCTGATGGTTTCGGGGCTGAACCAGGAAGATCGCGCCAAGCTGGATCAGATGGCGCGGGAGCTGGGTATCGCCGAGCGGGTGCAGGTGCTGGGCCGCGTCGAAGATAGCGCGCTGGTCAATCTCTACCGCGCTGCCGATCTGTACATCACGCCGACGCGCTACGAGGGCTTTGGGCTCACGCTGCTTGAGGCGATGACCGCCGGCTGTCCGCTGATCTCGACCGATAT
>DASWTQ010000071.1:0-6847 GCA_036402055.1 Herpetosiphonaceae bacterium | reverse complement strand
GCAAATACGGCGTGCTTGGTAGGCCGCATCAGGCGGTCGACTGATTGACTTTTGACTTCGTACTCGGTACTCTTAAGCTACATTTACGTGGTGCATTTCACAAAGTTTTGAGGCCTATATGAATCAGCTAGTAGCGGCCATCGATCTGGCGCAGGATCTTCAAGCTATCGATCGCGCCGTGCTCGAAAAGTTCGAGTCCCGCTCGGCCTTGCTCAATGTCGCAAGCCGCTACCTGCTGTCGTCCGGCGGTAAGCGCGTTCGAGCGGCGCTGACGCTGCTGTGCGCCCGGCTTGGCACTCACTACGACGAGCGACGCGTCTACAATGTTGCGACGGCGATCGAGATGATCCACTCCGCCAGCCTCGTCCACGACGATCTGGTCGACGAGGCCGAGGTGCGGCGCGGCCGGGTAACCGTGCACAGCAAATGGGGCGGCAACGTCGCGCTGATGGTCGGCGATTACCTTTTCGCGCTGGCGGCGGGACAAATGGCTGAAGCCTCCGATCCGCGAATTATTAAAAGCTTTGCTCGTGGCGTGGAGCGCATCTGCGAGGCCGAGCTGTCGCCGGTGACGGATGTCGAGCCGCTCCAGAAGGCGCTCGATCAGTACTACGCCAAGATCGGCGGCAAAACTGCGGCGCTCTTCGAGTGCGCTGCCGAGGGCGGGCTGCTGGCGGCTGGCGGCACTGAGCAGCAGATCGAGGCGCTGCGCCACTTCGGCTACGAGATCGGCCTGGCCTTCCAGATCGTCGACGATGTGCTGGACTTCACCGCCGACGAGCAGACGCTAGGCAAACCGGCGGGACACGATCTCAAAGAAGGCACGATCACGCTGCCGGTGCTCTACGCC
The DNA here is from genome assembly GCA_036402055.1 of Herpetosiphonaceae bacterium. GTDB lineage: Bacteria > Chloroflexota > Chloroflexia > Chloroflexales > Kallotenuaceae > LB3-1. The sequence continues at coordinate 5,997 of DASWTQ010000071.1, read as the reverse complement.
ATCGATCAGGGCGCCAGCGAGATCGTGCGTGAGGCCGCGTTCACCTTCCAGCCCAGCAACGAGCTGGTCGCCGCCGCCGTAGCCGAGGTCCGCCGCGTATGCGCTACCAAGCGCGCCTTTACCGACGCCGAGAAGCTGATCGAGAAGGCGATCCGGCGGCTCGACATCTTCCCGGACTCGCCCGCCCGCGACGGGCTGATCGACCTGGCGGAGCTGGTGCTGCGCCGCAAGATGTAGCTGCCGCAGGCCTGAGCTTAAACCAGCGGGACGCTCGATCGAGCGTCCCGTCGTGATTCAATCTACAGTTCTACCAGCCCAACCGAACAATTGCTACTCCTCGACCTGAACCTCAAGCCGGTCGCGCAGCCACTCGGTCAGCGTGTCGCGGTTGCACTCCGAGCGCTGCACAGCCTGAAGCTGGTTCGCGATCGATTCCGCCAGGGCTTCCGTCACTGTGACCTCGTTGCTGTGCAGAAAGCGCAGCACCGCCAGCAGCGACGTTACCTCGTTGCCCTCGATGAACGGACGATTCTTGAGCAGCTGAAAGCCGAGCACCGCTGCTTTGCTGGCCAGATCGGCATAGACTTCCTCGCCAAACAGGATCTGCTGCGGCGCGTTCACGGCACTGAGCAGCTTGTCCTGACTTTTGATGCCCAGCCGCCCACCGTAGCGATCGATCGCAAAGGTGTGAAGGTCCAGAACATCGTCACGTGTTAGGTATCTCATAGCTATAACTTTCGCTACGTGCCGGGCGGCGTCCGATCACAACCCCAGCATGCGTTTAAACGTCTTATCGTACTGATCGGTCACGCTCTTGGCCCATTCCCGCAGCTTGGGATCGGTCGGGCGGCGCAGCAGCACCTCGCGCTCGGTAAAGACCAGCTCGACGCTCTCGGACTCTTCAAGGCCGACGGCTTTGAGCCAGCCTTGAACGACCACCGGCAGATTCTCTCGTTCGATGACTAATGCTTTAGGCATAGTTGTGGATCGCCCACCCGGCGCCGGGCTAGACCTCGGCTTCGGATGCGCGATGCTCCTCCGTTTCAATACGTCGCAAGTGCGGGAATAAGATTACTTCGCGAATCGTTTCTTGTTGCGTGAAGATCATGACCAGCCGATCCACGCCCAGGCCCAGACCACCGGTTGGCGGCAGGCCGGTCAGCAGCGCGTTCAGATAGTCGGTGTCCATCTGCATCGCCTCGTCGTCGCCGGCGGCCTCAGCACGGCCCTGCTCGATAAAGCGCTGCTCCTGATCCAGCGGATCGTTCAGCTCGCTAAAGGCGTTGCCAAGCTCAGCGCCAAACATCAGCGGCTGGAAGCGCTCGACAAACGCCGGGTCGCCGGGCTTACGCTTGGCCAGCGGAGAGAGCGGCTGTGGATACTCGGTGATGAAATGCGGGCTGATCACCTTGGGCCGCACATACTCCTTGAACAGCTCATCGACCAGCTTGGCCCAGGTCGGCTTGCGATCGACCTGGAGCTTCTGCGCCTTGATCTCGGCGACCAGGCCTTCCAGCGTCGTCGTCGCCGCAATGTCGATGCCGGTCTGCTCCAGGATCGCGTCGCGCATGGTGATGCGCGGCCACGGCGGCGTGACATCCACGGTCTGCCCGGCGAAAGTCAGCGTCATGCCGCCCGTGATCTCCTGCGCGGCAGTGGCGATCATCTGCTCGGTCAGCTCCATCATATCGTTGTAGTCGGCGTAGGCCTGGTAGCACTCCAGGATCGTGAACTCGGGATTGTGGAAGCGATCCACGCCCTCGTTGCGAAACGCCTTGCCGATCTCATACACGCGCTCGAAGCCGCCCACGACCAGCCGCTTAAGATACAGCTCGGGCGCGATGCGCAGATACAGGTTTTGATGCAGCTGATTATGATGCGTCGTAAACGGACGCGCCGCCGCGCCGCCGTAGATCGGCTGCAATATCGGCGTCTCGACCTCCAGAAAGCCGCGCCCGTCCAGGAAGCGGCGGAAGATCGCGATCAGCCTGGCGCGCAGCCGGAAGGTTTCACGCACATCGTCGTTGACGATCAGATCGACGTAGCGCTGACGCAGTCGCATCTCGGTGTCGGTCAGGCCGGCGTGCTTCTCCGGCAGCGGATTCAGCGTCTTCGACAGCATCTGCCAGCTTTGAACAAAGATGCTCGGCTCGCCGGTCTTGGTGCGGAACGCATAGCCGCGCACGCCGACGATGTCGCCCAGGTCGGTGGTCTCGGTGAAGAGCTTGTAGTTTTCCACGCCCAGATCCTTCTTGCTCAGAAAGATCTGAATCCGCCCGTGCTCATCGGCGATATGCGCAAACGACGAGCCGCCCATCACGCGGCGCAGCATGACTCGCCCGGCCAGCGCCAGCGACTCCTTGCTCTCAACCAATGTATCAAAATCGGCCAGCACCTGGCGCGTGGTATGCGTTCGCTCGGTGCGCGGCGGAAACGGATCGACCCCTGCCGCGCGTAGCTGCTCCAGCTTACCCAGCCGCGTCTGCTGTAAATCGTTTAATTCCATGGCTCATCCTGTCCAGCGCTCTATAAAACAAAAAGAACAAAGGTTGTAGCGTATTGCCAGCCTTTGTTCTCCGTTAGTTTCCTTGTTCCGGCGCAGCTACTTTATCTTCACAATCGTAAGTTTATACGATCCACCAGGAGTTTCAACGCTTATTTTTTGGCGCACATGTTTACCCAGCAGCGCTTTACCAACCGGCGATTCGTTGCTGATTTTACCCATAGCTGGTTTCGCTTCGGATGAGCCAACAATGGTGTAGGTTATTTCTTCACCATCCTCTTCGCGCACAGTCACCGTCGAGCCAATGCGGACTTCTTTGCCGCCATTGCTGTCCTCGATAATCTGTGCGTTATTGAGCATGTAATTTAGCTCACGAATACGGCCTTCGTTAAATGCTTGTTCGTTTTTCGCGGCTTCGTACTCTGCATTTTCCGAAAGATCGCCCAGGTCTTTGGCCTGTTTGATCCGCTCAGCGATTTCAGGCCGTCTGATTTCGATCAGCATCTTCAATTCTTCTTGAAGCTTGGCCTGGCCCTCACGGGTAAGATACACGGGCTTGTCGGTCATTGATTATCCTCGGTGGGGAAAAATTGAAGAACTGAGAGTCGAAACCCTCAGTTTATATCTGCTGCGCCGCCCCCAGACGTGCGCACAAACGGCAGGGGTCGCCTGCCGTGTTGTTATTATACAAAATCAGGGCCGGTTTGTCCACTAGCTAAGTGGTCCAGAAGCACACTAGTTCCATCGCTCAGGGCGAAGGCGGGGCGTCTTCTTCGGGCGCGGCGGGTGGATTCAAGATGTTTTGGATGGTTGTCCAGAGCGGGCTTTGCATCATGCGCACCTGGTCGAAGCGGCCCAGATACGCTTCTTCGGCCAGCGAGCGGTGGAGCTGCGCCAGCCGATCACGGCCCTGCGCGCTGTCGCGAAACGCCTGGTGACGCAGCAGCAGCGAGATCTCGTTGCTCGGCGAGATCCGGCGATGGTAGATCCGGTGTGGAATGCGCACATCCAGGCCCAGCATATCGCAGCGCCGGATCAACTCCTCGTCGATCTTGAGCCGGTAGTCCAGGCCCGGATACGGCTTCTGGCCATAAATATCGCGGTAGTAGGCCGAGGGCATCCGCGCGATGTAGCCCAGCATATCGTCGATACGCTCGCGATGGCGCTCATTCGGAATGCCGAGATAATCCCAGAGCACGAAGTCGGCGCCCGTCGCGGCAATCTTGCTCAGCGTCCGCGACAAATGATTGGTTGCGTCGGTCACGTAGGGCACGATCGGCAGGACCGCAAAGCCAACCGGAATGCCGGCACGATGCAGCATCTGAGCCGCATCCAGACGCAGCGACGGCGACGGCGCGCGGCCTTCCAGCTTCTCGCTGAGCGTGTTGTCGGCGGTCGGCAGCGAGAAGATCACCACACACATCGCGCGCTCGTGGATCACTTCGAGCAGCCGCAGATCGTCGAGCACCTGCGGGCTTTTGGTCAGGATCACCGTCGGCTGTCCCAGCTGAGCCAGCACCTGAAGCGTCTGGCGCGTCAACCGGTGCTCGCGCTCGGCCGGCTGGTAGGGCTCGCTGAGGATCAGCCCGACCACATCACCCGGATCGGTCTCTTCCAGCTCACGATCCAGACGCGCGGCCACGTCGACATAGGCGTGCACGGTCTCGCCCAGCGGCCGGATCGTGGACAGCGCCAGGTCGCAGTACTGGCAGGCAAACTCGCAGCCGCCGTAGGTGCCGAGCAGGTAGTTCGACAGGAATAGATCGTTGGCCATCGGTCGCCGGGCGCTGAGCACCGGCCCTGGTAGGCGCTCCTCAACATAAGTGGTCATAGTTGCTCCGTCCTGGCTCGGGCCAGCACCTGGAGGATCGGCTCGTGGAGCAGCGCGTTGGTCGCGAGGAGATCCGGCTGCCACGGGCTGAACGTGCCGCCGCTCACATTGGTCACGCGGCCACCCGCCTGCTGGACGATCAGCGCGCCCGCCGCTCCGTCCCACGGGCTGAGATGCAGATCCCAGTAGCCATCGCTGCGCCCTGACGCGACGTAGCACAGATCGAGCGCCGCCGAGCCCATGCAGCGCACGCTCTGGCACTCCAGCATCATCGCCGTCGTCTCGGGCAGATTGGTGGGCTCGCCCGACCAGCGATCGTAGGCATAGCCGGTGGTCAGGTAGCCCTGGCGCAGATTGTCGATCGCCGAGACGTGGAGCGGCTGATTATTGAGTAGCGCGCTGCCGCCGTCTGTCGCGGTGAAACACTCGTCATGGGTGGGATCGTAGACCACGCCCAGCTCAAGCCGATCGTCGACCTGGAGCGCGATCGAGACTGCGTAGAACGGCACGCCGTGCGCGTAGTTATTGGTGCCGTCGAGCGGATCGATCACCCAGACCCAGCGCGATCGCTGGTCACGGCCACCGCCCTCTTCGGTCACGATCTGATGCTCGGGGAAGCGCTCGGCGATGCGCGAGACGATCAGCCGCTCGCTCGCCACATCCATATCGGTAACCAGCTCGGTCCGATTTTTATAGTTCAGCTGTCGATCGCCGCGAAAGCCTGAGCGCAGCACCGCGCCCGCCTCACGCGCAACCGAGGTTATAAAATCAAGCATAATTCAGTATCATTCAGCGCTAGATTGAAATCGTCAACGCATTGTACCAGCAAACGGCGCTCGGCCTCCACCCACACGCCGATCGACAGCCCAGGTTAAAATTTGCCATTTTTGACTTTTTTGCGCATACTATACGGCCTCTGGCGTATCTCCGGCACTGGTTCCAGCGGCTGGGGCTCGTTGCGCAGAGCGGCGGCTGGAACATTCTGTGCTGTAGCTACGTCTGTAGGGTGGTTCCTTATTCTATTATGGAGGACAACATGCGCAAAATAGCGATCGGATTACTTCTGCTCACGCTTACCGCGTGCGGCGGCACGGCCAGCACTCCCGGCAACGACTCGACAGGCGGCGCTCCCGTCACCGGCGCGTCACCTTCAACGATGCCTCTGGGCTCACCTCCGGCAGGCGGCGATGCTCCGGTCTCGGGTTCTCCCGGCGGCGATACCCTGGTTCCGGTCGGCGACCTGGAGCAGAACGTGATGACGCTGCTTTCGACCACAACCGGCAAGCCCGCAGATACACTGAAGCTCCAGAACAAAGAAGATGCGGAATGGCCCAATGGCGCTCTCGGCTGCCCCCAGGACGGCATGATGTACACCGAGATGATCGTTCCCGGCTACAAGCTCACCTACACTGACGGCAGCACAACCTACGAGGTCCACACCGATCGCACGGGCAACAGCGCCATCTGGTGCGACAACGGCCAGCCCAAGAATCTGGGTAGCTCCTAAAACCTCGGAACGATACTTGATGGACTGGAAGCAGTTGCTTCCAGTTCTTTTATTTTGGAGGAGCTTGTATGAGCCAGCATGAGCCGGTTGTATCGAATGCCGTAGCGCAGCTTGCCGATACGTTGAGCTGCGATGCCCAGGCGGTTAACGTCGTCA
>DASWTQ010000070.1:0-3969 GCA_036402055.1 Herpetosiphonaceae bacterium | reverse complement strand
CTGGGCGTGTGAGGGCCTGAACCAAGAGCAAAGCAACAAAAGATCCTTGATCGTTTGTTCCTTCGCCCAAAGGGTACCCGCCTGGTTCCTTATGTTTGCCCGCAGGCCCGCTACCTCAGCGTGTGTTGAATGCCGCGCAGCGGGATCAGCAGCCAGTCGGGCCGGTTATTCAACTCGTAGCGCAGCTCGTAGAGTGCCTTCTCAAGCTCAAAAACTGCCAGCGCAGCATGTAGCAGCTCCGGCTGATCGGGAACGAACGCCGCGCTCTGCGTGGTCTCGATGTAGCCAGATAGAAACGCGTCGCGGGCGGCGCCCTCCCAGCTCTCGGCCCAGGTCTCAAGCTGCGCTTCGGTCGCAGATGCGGCATCCGATTTGTGATCGTCGCGTGCCGCCAGCAGCCCCGCGTGCGCCGCGTAGCTAAACGATCGCAGCATGCCCGCAACATCCTTGAGCGGCGAGCTATGTGATCGGCGCTCGGCCAGACTGCGCAGCGGCTCGCCCTCGAAATCCAGGATCAAAAAGCCGCGCTCGCTGACCAGCACCTGGCCGAGATGATAATCGCCGTGATAGCGCGTCGTCGTCACGCCGGCAGCGGCCAGCGGAGCCAGATCGTCGATGCGCCGCTCGATCTCCGCGCGATCGGTGAGCAGCACGCGCACAGCCGACTGCTGCTCAGGCGGTAGATCCGGCGCGCGGCGTTGGAGATCGTCGAGCATCGTCGCGGCATCGTCGCGAATCGCCGCTTGCCAGGCTGCTACCTGCTCCGTCGTCAGCGGACGCGGCGCAAAATCAGGATCGTCGGCGTCGCCGGCAAGCGCCAGATGCAGCTCACCAGTCAGCGCTCCCAGCCGGCGGATCTCGTCCAGCTGCCGCGTCGCCAGCCGCCGCGTGGTCGCCTCCCGATCCGCGTTCGCCGGATCGAGCTGCCGCGTTTGGGTGAGGAACTCGCCCAGCAGCCTCAGCGAATGCTCCCAGGCATCCCCCTCGTTGGCCACGAACGCTTGCAGCAGACCCAGCGAATACGCGGTATCGTCGGCGGTCACATAGTCGATGCTGCCGAGCATGGCTGGCGTATGCTCGAACCCGGCGCGCGTCGTCAGAAACCGCGACACCTCGACATCGGGATTGAGCCCGGCGACCACGCGGCGAAAACACTTCAGGATCGCCTGCCGATCATAGATCACCGACGTGTTGCTCTGCTCCGCCGTCACCAGCCGAATCTGCGAGAGCGGCGGCGGTGATTCCTTGAGCGCGGCCTCGGGCTTGAAAACCAGTCGGCCCCGCTCAAGCGGCAGCTCCTGAGCCGCGATCAGATATTCCATCAGCAGCCGCTGAAACGCCGTGAACTGAAACGCATCGTGCAGATACCAGCGCGTACCGGCGTGGGCAAGCGTCAGCGACGGCGGCGTGCGCACACCTTCGGGCTGCTCCTCGCGCGCGGCGATCAGCGGCAGAAAATACTGCTCGGGCCGTCCGCTGGCGTAGCGCGCCTCTACCAGCGCGATCACGCCGGGCTGCGAGAGCGGCAGCGCGCCCCAATCGTTGACCGTGAGCGTCGTCAGCTCACGGCCTTTGCTGCTGAACCAGCGCCGCTGCCGCAGCCAGTCGAACGCGATCCCAGGCAGCGCCTCGGCGATCACCGAGCCTGGCAGATCGCTCATGACAAGAAATCTCCCTGCTCGTGCAGCCACAGAATATGCGCAGGCTCGTGGCCAGGATCGAGCCGCACGTAGTTCGGGCCTTCATGCCAGGTGTACTGCGCGCCTGTGAGCAGATCCTCGGCCACAAACGGCTGGCCGTTGCCGCGCAGCCCCAGCTCCGCGGCCGGCACATGCACCATCGTCTCGCGCGTGTTGAAAGGATCGAGATTGACCACCGTAAGAATCGTGTCGCCGCCATCCTCGGTCTGCTTCACATAGGCGATGATCGCGTCGTTGTCGGCCTGCACGAAGCGAATATTGTTGGTGTACTGAAGCGCCGGGTGCTCGTGACGGATCTGATTAATGCGAGCCATGTACGGCGCGATGCTGTGCGGCTGATCCCAATCGCGCCATTTCAGCTCGAACTTCTCGTTGTCGATGTACTCTTCAGCGCCGGGCCGCGCCACGTTCTCGCCCAGCTCATAGCCGCTGTACACGCCGATATTCGAGCTGAGCGTCGCGGCCAGCGCATAGCGCAGCTTAAAGGCCGGACGACCGCCGTGCTGTAAAAACTCGTGCAGAATGTCGGGCGTGTTCGGCCAGAAGTTGGGCCGGTAATATTCCTTCATCTCGCTGGTCGACAGCTCGGTCAGGTATTCGGTCAGATCCCACTTGGTGTTGCGCCAGGTAAAATAGGTATAGCTCTGCTGAAAGCCGACCTTGGCCAGGGCGCGCATCATCTTGGGCCGCGTGAACGCCTCGGCCAGGAACAGCACATCAGGATATTCGCGATTGATCTCGCCGATCAGCCATTCCCAGAACGAGACACTCTTGGTATGCGGATTGTCCACGCGGAAGATCTTGATGCCGCGCGAGACCCACAGCCGCACGATCCGCAACAGCTCGCTCCACAGCTCCTCCTGGTGCGGGCCGTAGAAGTTGATCGGATAAATATCTTCGTACTTCTTGGGCGGATTCTCGGCGTAGCGAATCGTGCCGTCGGGCCGCTGGTAGAACCAGTCGGGATGCTGCTTGACCCACGGATGATCCGGCGAGCACTGGATCGCGAAGTCCAGCGCGACCTCCATGCCCAGGCTGCGCGTCTTCTCGACAAAGTAGGCGAAATCGTCCTCGTTGCCGAGCTGCGGATGGATCATGTCGTGGCCGCCCTCAGGAGCGCCGATCGCCCACGGGCTGCCGGGATCGTTCGGCCCGGCCACCAGCGTATTGTTCGGACCTTTGCGGTGGGAAAGACCGATTGGATGGATCGGCGGCAGATACACCACGTCGAAACCCATCTGGCGAATGCTCGGCAGACGCTCGGCGGCACCCCGGAACGTGCCGTGCTCGCCTGGCCGCGTGCCGTAGCTGCGCGGAAACAGCTCGTACCACGTGCTGAAGCGCGCCCGCACACGATCGACGGTCAGCTGGAGGAGCGGCTTGTAGCTCGCGGCGGCGCTGCGATCGGGATAGCGCTCGACCAGCGCGGCAAACTCGGGATTCATCACCAGCTCCAGCGCCTGCTGGAGATTATCGCCGCGCAGCTCGCTGAGCGCCCGCGCCAGCCGCTGCTGATCCTCGCCGGATGCGCGGCCATGCGCCGCCTCGATCAAACGCTGCCCTTCCAGCACCTCGGACGCAACATCCTGTCCGGCTGCCAGGCGCTTCTGCATGTCGCGATGCCACGTGCGATACGCGTCGGTCCACGCTTCGACCGTGTACTCGTAGCGCCCCACCTCAGCCGCGACAAACTCGCCGCCCCAGCGATCGTTATCGACCAGCGTCATCGGCGCTTCTTGCCACTCGCTCTGGCCGCGCTTCCGGTATTTGACCGCCGCCGCAAGCTGATCATGGCCGTCGCGGAAAATATCGGCATACACGCCCACCGTATCGCCGATAACACGCTTGACTGGATGGCGGCCACCATCGATCTGAGGATAGATCGCCTCGATCACGATACGATCCTCCTCACCTGGCATCTGGCTGGCATCGTACGTCATGTCACTCCTCATATGTTGTTTGGGCTCGCAGAGCTTGCGCTGCCGCGAGCGCGCTGCTGCCAGTGCATCATTTCGCGTACCATCAATCGTACGTTACGTCGAGCAGCGGCACTGACGGAGCGGATTTGATCGCCGGAACACGCTCAAAAGCTGTGCGCATGGTACAAATGATGCGGTAAGATAGCAAGTCTTCTGAATATGTGATTGGAGAGCCTTATGTATGATCGACGAGCAAGCGGCATCTTGCTCCATCCGACCTCGCTGCCAGGCCCTGGCGGCATCGGCGATCTGGGGAGCGGCGCGTACCGCTTCATCGATTGGCTGGCAGC
>DASWTQ010000069.1:0-6524 GCA_036402055.1 Herpetosiphonaceae bacterium | reverse complement strand
AATCAACTGATCTTCTTTCACGCCGAAGAGCCGCAAAATCTCGTCGATCAGATTGGCCTTGTGCTCGGCGTCGCGCAGTGACCAGGTGCGGCTTTTGATCTCAAGGTACGGCCCTGGATCTGAGCTGCCGACCAGCGTGTCCATATTGATCGAGAAGTCCTCACCCTTATAGATCACGCGCCAGCGCCGCCGCTGCTTCTCGATCTCGATAATCTGATCCGGCTGGAAATACTCCCGGTAGAAGCGCAGCGAACGATCGGCGGGCGCGGTGTAGCGAGCACGTGACAGCAGCACTGCGTGGGGCAGGTCGTCGCGCTCGTCGGCGGGCACGGTCAGCATCAGCGTGTACTTGGGATCGAGCCGCGCGCCCGGATCGTGGCGATGATCTTCGCGGTAGCGCACGCGGCCCCGCTTCTCGTCCTGAAAGACGAAATAGGTATCGTACTGAGTGCGCTCCGAGGGCTTGGTGATCTCAAACTCGGAGCCGTTCAACGCCTCCACGATCGGGCCGGGATTGGCGATCCGCGCCTTGGCCTGAACCTCGAAAATCTCGTCCTGCCGCACGCCGCCGATCGCGACGATCTTGTCGAGCAGATCGACCTCGCGCGCGCTCAAGAACTCGTTGATGTCATCGGCGATCGACTGGGCCTCGTCTTTGATTCGGCTTTCGTCCAGTGTCAGCAGCCGGCCGTCACGCAGCAAGAATCGCCCATCGACCAGCGTGTGCTGTACGTCGCTGGCGTGCGCGCTATACACGATCTGGCTGTAGATCGCGTCGTTGGTGTAGCTGTAGCGCGGCGATGAGTGTGTGCCACGCAGATCCAGCACTACGATGTCGGCGCGCTTGCCGGGCTCCAGCGTTCCGATCAGATGATCGAGATGGACAGCTTTTGCGCCGAGCGAAGTTGCCAGCGCCAGCGCCTGACGCGCCGGCACAACCGTCGGATCGCCGCTGGTGCCTTTGGGCAGCATCGCCGCCAGATGCACCTCAGTCAGCAGATCCTGATCGTCGTTGCTGGCAGGGCCGTCAGTGCCGATGCCCAGATGGACGCCCGCCGCCAGCATCTCGGCGAACGGCGCGATCCCGCTGGCGAGCTTGAGATTCGAGGATGGGCATGGGGCTGCTCCCACATGGTGCTGCGTCAAAAGCGCCCAGTCGCGCTCGTCGGTGTGGACGCAGTGCGCGGCGATCGCTTTGACGTCGAACGCGCCGACGCTGTGGGCGTAGGCTACCGGCGAGAGCTTGCGATCTTGCAGGCTTTCTCTAACCTCGCGGGCCGTCTCCGACAGATGTGTGATCAGCGGCGTATCGAACTCGCGCGCCAGCTCCACCGCAGCATGGTAGATCTCATCGGTGCAGGTGTACGGCGCGTGCGGCGCGACAGTCGCGATGATCCGCTCGTGGCCGCGCCATTTTTCCATAAAGCGGCGGGTATATTCCAGCCCCGCGTCGTAGCTCGGCGAGTCGGGCGTGGGAAAGCGCATTACGGACTCCCCGCAGATCGCGCGCATCCCGGCCTCGTCGGCAGCGCGCGCAACCTCATCCTCAAAGTAGTACATGTCGACAAACGTCGTCGTGCCGCCTTTGATCATCTCGGCACAGCTCAGCAGCGCGCCGGTATAGCTAAACTGCGGCGTGACAAACTTGGACTCGACCGGGAACATATAGCCCAGCAGCCAGACGTCGAGCTGCACATCGGCGACCAGGCCGCGCAGCAAGCTCATCGGGACGTGGGCGTGCGCGTTGATCAGACCTGGAATGATCGCGCAGCCGGTGCAATCTACCGTCTCAGCAGCCGCATAGCGCTTGACCAGCTCATCTGCCGCGCCCACCGCGACGATCTCGCGGCCACGAATCGCGATCGCGCCGTTATTGATCACCCTGCCGGCGGCGTCCATCGTCACCACAGTGCCGCCGGTCAGCAACATATCGATCTGTTCGTTCACAAATCCTCCTTGGATGGACACAATCGCCGCGCTTTGTTGGCAAGCCCGGTTATTCGGCGTCGCGTCTGAATGTTACATTGCCACCCATCACAGTCATCTCGACGGCAATATCCTTGATCGTCTCCGGCGAAACGCTGAGCGGATCGGCGCTGAGCACGACCAGATCGGCAAATTTTCCCGGCTCCAGGCTGCCCTTGTCGTGCTCTTCAAAGGCCAGCCGCGCATTATCGATCGTCCACAGGCGTAGCGCGCGCTCAGCGGAAACGCGCTCACGCGGGTTGGAGTGGTTGACGGCGCAGTGAATGCCATAGAGCGGGCCGAGCGGCGTCACGGTGCTGTCGGAGCCGCCGCCAATTGGAATGCCGTGTCGATCGAACGTCGCGATCGGATCGGCGCGCTGGGCTCGCTCCCAGCCCAGATAGCGGGCGTTGTTCTCGATGCCGCCAAAGTAGCCGTCAAACGCGGGCTGAATCGCCGCAGAGACGCCAAGCTCACGAGCGGCACGCAGCAGATCGTCGTCGTAGATCTCGAAGTGCTCGACCCGGTGCCGGTGATCCGTGCGCGGGTGCTCTGCCAGGGCCTTGCGATAGGCGCGCAGCACCTGATCCACCGCCGCATCTCCGACGCAGTGCAGCGCGATCTGAAGCTCGGCCGCGTTGGCCGCGTCGATAAAATGTTGCAGGCGCTCATCCGGGAAGTACAGCTCGCCGCAGGAGCAGGGATGATCGGCGTAGGGCTCCTTGAGCGCGGCAGTATGCGGGCTGAAGTCGCCGTCGATCCAGATGCAGCCGCCGATGCGCGGCAGGCCCAGCCGCCGCACAGCATCGACATGCGTCGTCTGCCAGTAGAGCACGATCCGCACGGGCAGATTGGCCGCGTGCGCCAGCAGCGCATCTACGCCGCTATCCTGGGGCTGGTCGCTGCCTTCGAGCGCGTGGATCGTGGTGATGCCGACGCGTGCAGCCTGAGCAGCGGCGGTGCCAAAAACGCGCTCCCAGCCGATCTGCGCGGCAAAATCCGCTGGAACACTCCAGGCTGTCGCGGTATTCGCAGCGCCGACCAGCATTCCGCTGGCGTGCCAGCCGCCGATCTGCGGCCCGATGCCGAGCTGCTGCATCGCTAAAGTGTTGGCGATCGTGAGGTGGCCAGTGTGCCCTTTGATCACCACCGGATGCTTCGGCGCGCTCGCGTCGAGGTCGGCGGCGGTCGGTGGTCCATCGGGAAAAGCCTCATGGTCCAGCAGCAGCCCCATGATCAGGTGGCCGTCGGGCAGCTTGCCGGCCTGTGCCGCGACCAGCGCCTGAACTTCAGGCACGGTGGTAACGCCGTGAAAATCCAGCGCAAACTGCTGCACGCCGGTCCACAGAAAATGCACATGGCTATCGATAAAGCCGGGAATAACCGCCTTGCCGCCGAGGTCATAGGTCGGGATGTCGAGGGCGTGCGGCACGGCATCGTCCAGCGCAACGATCCGTCCGTCACGGGCAAGCAGCTGGGTCGCGTACGGGCGCTGGGGGTCAAGCGTGATGATGTGGGCGTTGGTGATCAGCAGGTCGCTCATTGAGCCATTGTAGCGCAGGCGGCGGTGGCTGCAAAGAGGGGAGACGATTGTAAGGATAACAGATCTTGAAATTGTGTGAAGAGTTACAGGTCTAAAGCTAGAACTGTGCGAATTCCGTCCTCGACGAGCAGCATGATCCGGTCGTCGATCTGGCTAATACGTTCGGTCAAGAACGATCTGTCAGCGGTGACAATTTGCGAGACATTGATCACCGAGTCTCTGGAAAGTTTTGTATCATCAGCAGTTACAAGGACATTGCCTGGAGCAGTTGCCAAGCGCAAGTTAGTTGTGAGGACGATTGCGATCACGGTTTGAATGCGGCTGCGGTTGAAATCATCTGATTGTATAATCAGGACTGGCCGCCGATATCCAGGCTCTGAGCCGATAGGCTCAGAGAGTTCTGCCCACCAAATCTCGCCACGCCGCATTACCATTCGTCTCGCGCTACTGAGCGTGCTTGCATATGAGCAAGGGCAGGATCAAGCGTGCTTGATTCTGTCGCATAGATGGCGTCAAGCTGCTCAGTAATATTTTGGCTGTGGTGCTCCTTTAAGTATTGTTGTAGTGCTGTGGCGTAAAGCTCACTACGTGATAAACCATGCTGTTGAGCAAATTGCTCAGCAGATTGGAATAGTTCGTCAGGTATGGAGATTGCTGTTTTCATAAGGAAAGTATAACTCGGGTTATACCGTTGAAGCAAGATTTATTTCGCCTAAAATACGACAAGGACACGCCCGATTGGGCGTGTCCTGCTGCCGAGTGGGAAAGCGCTACTTGGTCGAGGCTGTCGTGCCGCCGCGCTTGCGTGGCTGGGGCTTGGCGCCGTCCTCGGGGCCTTTCTCGGCTCCCATCTTGATCCAGCCCTTCTGGATCGCGAAGATCACGGCCATCGTGCGGTCGTTGACCTGGAGCTTCGACAGGATCGAGGTGATGTGATTCTTCACGGTCTGGCCGCTGATCGAGAGCTGGGACGCGATCTCTTTGTTAGACATGCCGCGCGCGATGCAGTCGAGGATTTCGATCTCGCGGCTGGTCAGCGGGGCGAAGAGCTGCGCGCCCTCTTCGTTGGAGGAGGCCAGCTCGCGGAACTGGTTGAGCACGCGTGCGGCGACGTGCGGCTTGCTCATCACGGTGTCGTTGATCAGGTACGCGCCTGAGGCAACATCGCGAATGATGCGCATCAGCTCCTCGGGCGCGATGCCCTTGGGCGCATACGCGGCAGCGCCGACTTTGATCGCGTTGAAGAGCTGCTCGTCGTCTTCGGAGACGCTCAGCACCACGATGCGCACCCGCGGATCGCGGCGCTTGATCACGCGCGCGATCTCCAACCCGTTCATGCCCGGCAGATTAATATCGACCAGCACAACATCCGGCGCGAGACGATCGGCCATGTCGATCGCCTCCTGGCCGTTCTCAGCCTCACCGATCACCTCGATATCCTGCGCCGCGTCAAGAATCCAGCGGATGCCTCGACGAAAGATTGGATGATCGTCCATGATCAGAACTCGAATAGCTTCCATCGCGTTCCCATCTTCTCTAGAAGTCTAGAAGCGTTAGTATCAACTTGCTCACGTAGGCGACACAAAAAGGACACTGCCTGCCATACGTAATGTAGGACTGTAGCGCATCACCTACTGCGCGTCAAGTACGAGCGTTACTCGTATTTCCGTACCCTGGCCAACGGTTGAGTTGACCACCAACTGTGCGCCGACCAGCTCGGCGCGTTCGCGCATACTGGCAAGGCCCCAGTGCTTGCCCTGCGTGCGTGCGGCGACGGTCCGCATATCGAAGCCGGGGCCATCGTCGCGAATCAGCAGCACGATCTGCCCTTTGACTGCGGCGTAGTGCACCACGACGTTGGCCTTGCGCGCGTGTTTCGTCGCGTTGTTCAGCGCCTCCTGCACAATGCGATACAGCACAATCTCCTGCTCGGGCGCGAGTCGCGGCAGGGCCATGCCCTCGCAGCGCACGTTGATTACGCCGGCCGAGGTGAAGCGCGCGCACAGATCGATCAGCGCGGCATCCAGGCTCTGCTGCTCCAGCGCGGGCGGACGCAGATCTGCGATAAAGCGGCGGACCTCGTGCAGCCCGGTCTTGCTGCTGTCGCGCAGCATCCGCAGCAGATCCAGCAGGCGCTCGGTATTCTGCTGCTGCGCCAGCGTGATGCTGTGCTCCATGCCCAGCAAGATATGCGCGATCACCTGCGCCGGGCCGTCGTGGACCTCACGGGCCAGCCGCGTGCGCTCGTCTTCGCGGCCCTGAATAATCTGCGCCTTGAGCGCCATATGCCAGGGATCGGCCTGCGCGGTATCGTCCTTGAGCGTGGCGCTGCTCATCTCGGTCTGGCGAATCAGTTGTTCGATGCTGCGGGCGGCTTTTTGCAGCTCGTTGACCTCAGCCGCCAGCGCCTGTTGCCGCTCCTTCAGCTGCTTCATCTGACGCGCCACGATCGCGTTCGACTCGTGGAGTGTGCTGCGGACCTGCATCTCGTCGATCGTGCGACCGATCTGGCGCAGATCGGAGGTGGCAGGATTCAACCGGGCTTGAACCTCGCCGAGAACAGCGCGCAGCCGCTCGACCTGCTCGTTAACAATCGTTGCCGCTCGGTTTTGGTACTTTGTGCTCACTCGATTTCCTGGCTAGGAGTTTTGGCCTTGTGAGCAGGCCCTCATCCCCTGGCCCCTTGCCCCGAACCTCGGCGGGCTTCCGCCTCGGTTGCGACATGAGAAGGGGAATAGTGGTACTTGCTTTTGTTCTCTTTGTTCTCTGCGCTTTGTTCTCTGCTCTGCTTTTGGTTCTAGGTTCTTTCGGTTTATGCTCTGTTCTTTATTCTTTTGCTTTGTTCTCTTCCGTAGGTTCTAGGTTCTAGGTTCTAGGTTCTTGGTTCTTACTCCCCCAGAATCGCCGCAATCGCCGCCTCGGTATCGCTCAAGTCCGGGAGCAGCGCATCCGGCTGATGTTCGCGCAGCTGATCGACGCTGAATGTTCCGGTCGCGACTGCCACCACGCGGGCGTC
>DASWTQ010000068.1:0-22462 GCA_036402055.1 Herpetosiphonaceae bacterium | reverse complement strand
AGCGCCGGATTGATCAGCAGGCTGAGCGTGGTGATCAGGTAGAGCGAGCCCAGCGCCAGCAGCACCGGCCGTAGTCCGACCCACTCCAGCGCGTAGCCGGTGAGCAGCACGCCCAGCGGCATCGCCAGAAACGCGCCGGCGGTGATCGTGCCGAAGACTCGCGCGCGCATCGCGGCGGGCACGCGCTCATACTGGACCGTGGCGAGACTCGGGTTGAGCGATCCGGCGGCGAGTCCGGCCAGCGCGTGCATGATCAGCAGCACCGGCAGCGGCGGAAACAGCGCCAGCACCCAGAAGCGCAGCCCGACGACAATAAACGACACGGCGAAGGTCAGCCGGCGCGGCAGCCGATGACCGATCGCGCCGAAGATCATCGCGCCCGTGAACGCCGCGCCGCCAAAGGTCGCGATCAGCAGGCCCAGAGCCAGCGCGCTGCCGTACAGCTCCTTGACATAGACCGGCATCGCCACCGACGAGAGCGACACGTCCAGAAAATTGGTGATCATCACGCTGACCACGATCGCCAGGATCAACCGGTCGCGGCGGATGTAACGCAGGCCGGCGCTCAGCTCGGCAAAGTAGCTCGGCGGCGACTCGTCCTTAGCGCGGCGAGCGGCCGGCACGGCCCAGGCGGTCAGCAGCGCCGACACGAGAAACGACGCGGCGTCCAGCCACAGCGCCTGCGCCGGCCCGACCAGCACGATCAGCACGCCCGCCAGCGGCGCGCCCAGCAGCCGCGAGGCACGGCTGATGCCGTCGTCCCAGGCGGTGACGCGCTCCAGGCGTATGTCAGCCAGCTGCGCCAGATCCGGCAGCAGCGAGGAGCGAGCGGTCAGGCCCGGCGCGTCGAGCAGCGCGCCCAGAAAGACCAGCGCCAGCAATTGCCAGAACTGAAGCCCGACCGTGTAGTAGAGCAGCGGTATCAGCGCCACGGTCAGGCCGCTGGCGAGATCGGCGAGGATCGAGGCGCGCTTGTAGCCCAGCCGATCGATGATCGTGCCGCCAAAGACGCCGGCAATGATCGCGGGCAGCGCGGTAAAGAACGCGGTCAATCCGGTTTTGGAAGGGCTGCCCGTCGTTTGCAACACAAACCACGGGATCGCAATCATCGTCAGGACGTTGCCGGTCAGCGAGATCGCGTTGGCGCTCAGGAGCGCGATCAGCGGCAGGCGCTGCGGCTGCGGTGTGCTATGCATGGTCGCCTCCGTGCACGCCGAGCAGCCGGTAGTCGGCGCGCGCAAAGATCGCATCCAGCCAGGCCCGCCCATCGACGCTCTCCATGCGCACCAGCAATGCGGGCTCGCCACCCGCATCGATCGCGCGCTCCGGCAGCGTGTGAATGCGCGGATTGGCCTTCCAGAACGTGCGGCCCTCGGGCAGCGAGAGCGCCATGCCACTCATGGACTCGTAGTTGGTCAGCTTGCAGATCGGGCAGCCGGCGTCGACGCCGCGCACGCCCTGCATCGAGGGCGGAACAAAGCGCGTCAGCTGAAGCTCGATCGGGCTATCGCAGCCGCAGCGTACGCAGCGCGCCGAGCGAGCGATCAGCGCCTGGCGGTAGTAGGCATCGCTCCAATCCAGCACGCGGGAGAGCGCCGCTTTGTAGCCTTTGACGCCTTTGAACAATCCCGGCATTCTGGTCTGTGAAAAATACTCGCCGGGCTCGGCCGAGCAGGTCAGGCAGCGCAGCGCAAACTCGCCCTCGGCGGTGAAGCGGCCCAGCAGCCGGCGCTGTCCGCAGTCAGTGCACCAGATCCGCGTCTCCTGCCAGTCGTCGGCATCCACCAGCCCGTACGAGGCCGCCTCCTGCTGGAGATCGTTGGACAGCACACGACGCAGCGCCAGCTTGCCGCGCTGAAGCCGCATCGTGACCGCGCCCTCGCTCAGGCCCATCTGCTCGGCAACCTCGGTCACCGGCGTTTCCTGCACATAGCGCGCAATCAGCACCTGCCGCGTCTCGCCGGGGAGCAGCGCCAATGCCCGATCCAGCAGCCGCGCCAGCTCGTCGCGCTCTAGCTCGATCTCAAGATCGAAGTCGGCGGGCTGCTGCTCAACATCAGGCAGCGCGTCGGCCTCTTCGGCGGTAGGCAGCGCGGTATGCGCCAGCTCACGACCATGACGGCGGGCGTGGCGCAGGCAGACATTGCGCGCGATCGCCGAGAGCCAGGCCATGTAGCCGCTCGGATCGCGGAGCTTGTAGGCATGACGCCAGGCTTCCAGCAGCGTCTCCTGCGCCAGATCTTCCGCCACCTCGCGGTCGCCCGAAAGATAGGCGCACAGCCGTACCAGCCGCGTGCGATCGTCGGCTGAGAGCGGGAGCAGGCCACTTGTATCGGTAAGCTGCGTGACAAGCATCGTTATTTCCTTCCAGATTTCAGCTTCATGTCGATCTATCGCGCGGCACGCAGCAAATCTAACGCACTTTTTTGGCGAATTTCAAAATCGATTCGGCGGCGACAACCTGAAGATCGTAGTGTATGCCGGAAGCAGCCTAGCCGCAACCAGGAGCGAAAGTATGAGGTCACGTTCCTATTGTTGACAAAGTTGATGAACTATATTACCTTCTAAATCACTAGCTGGAATCAGGATGCAAAGGAGCCGATCTCATGGCGACATTTGACGAGTTTCTGACGGCGAATCAGTCGTATAGCCAATCGTTCGATCGCGGGGATCTGCCGATGCCGCCGGCGCGCAAGGTCGCGGTGCTGACGTGCATGGACGCCCGGCTACACCCGGAGAAATTTTTAGGGCTGGATGTCGGCGATGCGCACGTGATTCGCAATGCGGGCGGACGCGCCTCCGAAGATGCGATTCGCTCGCTGGTGATCTCCGAGCGCCTGCTGGGCACCACCGAGATCGTGGTGATCCATCACACCGACTGCGGCATGGTGACGTTCTCCAACGCGGATCTGGCGGCCAAAATCCAGCAAGATCTGGGGGTGGACGTCGGCGATCGCGATTTCCTGCCCTTCCCGGATCTTGAGCAGAGTGTCCGCGACGACGTAGCGATCCTGCGCGAGTCGCCATTGATCCCAAAAGACATTCCAATCAGCGGCGCGATCTACGATGTTCACAGCGGCAGGGTGCAGGAGATCGTTCGCGCGTAGGCAACTAGCCAGGATCAGCAGCTGAATCAAAAACGGCTCGACCAGTGCTTGGTCGAGCCGTTCGGTTGGTGGAAAAGCTACTTCGAGAGCTGTCCGCGCAGCGCGCCGGGCGGGAAGTTCGCGTTATGCACGTTGACGTAGTACTGCTCGGGGTTTTGAATGATCGCCTTGATCAACTCGCGGTCGACGGTGGCACACGCGCTGGACGAGCCGCTGGTTGGGGCTGCAAGCGGCACGACGACCGGGCCTGCTACATTGACAGTGCCGACGTGGATATGCGCGGCGGTGGCTGGCGCGATGCCGGTCACATCCAGCGTATAGCAGATTTCCCCTTGCCCATGATTGAGCCGCAGACTGGCCATGCCGATGCCGTCAGGATCGCCGGGGCCTGGAACTTCCGCCGCGCCCGTGAGGGTGGTGGTAAACGGACGACCGCCATCGTCGGCCATCACCGTACCAAAGATCGCCACTGCTACCGCCGCCGTCAGGATCAGCCACAGGTGAGCTTGTTTCCGCATAGGAAACCTCCTTGTTATCCTTCCAACCGCCAGGGAATCGCAAGCAGCGCGGGTTCGTGCTTTCAATCTTAACTACGAGGTGGGACGGTCGCGCGAATCTTCGGCATGCGATCTCAGCGCACGCTGTCATACTTGCCCACAGACGATCAGGACTATTGGCTGCGATCCAATTTCGCGATCGAGGTTGACAGTGCTTGTGTGCCTGTGGTACAGTGTCCCGCAAGCAACAAACGATAGGTAGATTGATGAACCGTCTCGCGCACAACGTTATTATTAGCCTAGTCCTTCTAGTCCTGGTAGTGATTACCAAGGACAATTTAGCGTGCGGAAGGCACTAGGCAGCGCGAAACCAAGGCTAAGCAACCCGAACCCTTCCGCAAAACGCGGAAGGGTTTTTTAGTACCTGAAACGTCCGGCCCGCACCGTCGCGCCGCCGGAGCTACAACCAGGAGCCGAACAAACAGCCGCATCCTCGCGCCTGTTGTCCACAATGCCGCGGACGGCTCCCGCTTATCACCAGCGCCATGACGGCGCACCGATCACAGCACTGACGCTTTGATGTCGATCCGTTCAGCTGCCTGTAAAGGCGCTGCTGACGCTACCTTTTTTGCCCACGGTTTACCGCCGAGGGAGGATCGAAACTATGCGGTCGGACACGATCAAACGCGGCTTCGAGCGGGCCCCCCATCGATCATTACTGCGCGCAACCGGGGCGATCCGGGACGAGCAGGATTTTGGCAAGCCGTTTATTGCGGTCTGCAACTCATATATCGACATTATTCCGGGGCATGTACACCTCCAGGAATTCGGCCGGATCGTCAAAGAGGCGATCCGCGAGGCTGGCGGCGTGCCGTTCGAGTTCAACACGATCGGCGTCGACGACGGCATTGTGATGGGCCACGAGGGCATGCGCTACTCGCTGCCGTCGCGTGAGCTGATCGCCGACTCGGTCGAGACGGTGGTCGGCGCGCACTGCTTCGACGGCCTGATCTGTATTCCCAACTGCGACAAGATCGTGCCGGGAATGCTGATGGGCGCGGCTCGCGTGAACATCCCGACGATCTTTGTCTCGGGTGGTCCAATGAAAGCGGGCGTCGACTCGACCGGCAACAAGGTCGATCTGATCAGCGTCTTCGAGGGCGTCGGCGCGTACGCGAGCGGCAAGATCAACGACGAGCGGCTGCTGGATCTGGAGCGTAACGGCTGCCCAACCTGCGGCTCGTGCTCCGGGATGTTTACCGCCAACAGCATGAACTGTTTGTGCGAGGCGCTCGGCGTGGCGCTGCCGGGCAACGGCACGATCCTGGCGATCAGCCCCGAGCGCCGTGAGCTGGCCCAGCGCGCGGCCTTCCAGCTGATGGAGCTGATCAAGGCCCAGATCACCTTCCGCGACATCGTCACGCCGCGATCGATCGATAACGCCGTGGCGCTGGATGTGGCGATGGGCGGCAGTACCAACACCGTGCTGCATGTGCTGGCCCTGGCGCGCGAGGCCGATGTCGAGTATCCCGTGGCGCGCTTCAACGAGGTCGCCGAGCGCGTGCCACACCTGGCGAAGGTCAGTCCGGCCTGGGACGGCGATCGCCAGTGGCACATAGAAGATGTGCATCACGCCGGCGGCATCCACGCAATCTTAGGCGAACTCTCCCGCAAGCCCGGCACGCTGGATCTCGAAGCCCTCACCGTCACCGGCCGAACCCTCGGCGAAAACCTCTCCCAAGCCCTCAACACCAATCCCGACTGCATCCGCCCGATCGACAATCCGCACTCTGAGCGCGGCGGCCTGTGTGTGCTCTTCGGCAATCTCGCTCCCGAGGGCGCGGTGGTCAAAGTCGGCGCAGTCGATCAGAACCAGATGCGCTTTCGTGGGCCGGCGCGCTGCTTCGACAGCGAAGAGGCCGCGACCAACGCCGCGATCAACGGCGGGATTCAGCCCGGCGACGTGGTGATCGTCCGCTACGAGGGGCCGCGCGGGGGTCCCGGCATGCGCGAGATGCTGGCGCTGACGAGCATGATCAAAGGCATGAGCGCGCTCAGCTCGACGGTCGCGCTGATCACTGACGGGCGCTTTTCGGGCGGCACGCGTGGCCTGTGTATCGGGCATGTTTCGCCGGAAGCGGCCGAGGGCGGGACAATCGGGCTGCTGCGCGACGGCGACACGATCGAGATCGACCTGGGCGCGCGCAGGCTGGTAGCCGAGGTCGGCGACTCGGAACTGGAGTCGCGGCGCGCAGCCTGGCAAGCTCCCGAGCGCAAGTATCGGCGCGGCTGGCTGGCGCGCTATACGCAGATGGTGACGAACGCAAGCAATGGCGCTGTGTTGGAAGTGTAACGACGAAGAACCAAGAACCAAGAACCAAGAACCTGGGAGATGAAGAGAACGGTTCTAGGTTCTAAGTTCTAGGTTCTACCTGAAGGAGTACTACCATGTCAGAAACACGAACCGGCGCTCAGATCATGTGTGAGGCGCTGATCCGCGAAGGCGTAGAGGTGATGTTTGGCTATCCCGGCGGCGCGATCATGCCCTTCTACCATGCGCTGCCGGAGTATCCCGAGCTGCGCCATGTACTGGTGCGGCACGAGCAGGCCGCAGGTCACGCCGCCGAAGGCTACGCGCGGGCCTCGGGCAAGGTCGGCGTATGCGTGGCGACCAGCGGCCCCGGCGCGACGAATCTGGTCACGGCGCTGGCCGACGCGATGATGGACAGTGTGCCGATCGTGGCGATTACCGGCCAGGTCGCGGCGCAGTTCATCGGCAAGGACGCGTTTCAGGAGACTGATGTTACGGGCATCACACAGCCGATCACCAAGCACAACTACCTCGTGACCGACATCGAGGATCTGCCCTACGTCTTCAAGGAGGCGTTTCATATCGCGCGAACGGGACGGCCCGGCCCGGTGCTGATCGACGTGGCCAAGAACGCCCAGCAGGCGCGCACGACGCCCACGTGGCCGGAGAAGGTGAACTTGCCCGGCTACAGGCCGAACTACGAGGGCAATCGCCGCCAGATTCGCGAGGCGCTCAAGCTGATCAACGCCGCCAAGAAACCGCTGATCCTGGCCGGACGCGGCGTGCAGGTCTCGGGCGCATTCGCCGAGCTGCGCGAGTTTGCCGAGCGCACGGGCATTCCGGTCATCACGACGCTGCTCGGCATCGGCTGCTTCCCCGAGGATCACCCGCTCGCGCTGGGTATGCCCGGCATGCATGGCTGGGTCCACAACAACCGCGCGATCCAGGAGTGCGATGTGCTCTTCAATGTCGGTAGCCGCTTCGACGATCGCGTGACTGGCAAGACTTCGTCGTTTGCGCCCAACGCCAAGATTATTCATATCGACATCGATCCTTCGGAGATCGGCAAGAACATTCGCGTCGACGTGCCGATCGTGGGCGATGCGCAGCTGGTTCTGCGGGCGATGCTCGAAGAGGCTCAGCCGCGTGAGTGCGGCGAGTGGCTGCGGCATATTCACGCGATCCGTGAGGAGCACCTGCACCGGCAGCAGTACCAGCGACCCGACACCGACATGTTTATGCCGCACGATGTGTTCACGGCCTTCACGCAGATCGTCAACGAGCGCGGCGCGTATCGTGTGTGTACCGACGTGGGCCAGCACCAGATGTGGGCGGCGCAGCTCATCGACTGGCTGCATCCGCATACGCATATCACCAGCGGCGGACTGGGCACGATGGGCTTCGCGCTGCCGGCGGCGATGGGCGCGCAGATCGCACGGCCCGACGAGGTTGTGTGGGCGATCGCAGGCGACGGCGGCTTCCAGATGAATATGCAAGAGCTGGCGACGGTGGTGCAGGAGCAGCTGCCGATCAAGATCGCGATCATCAACAACGGCTATCTCGGCATGGTTCGCCAGTGGCAGGAGCTGTTCCACGAGCGCCGCTACTCCGCAACGCCGATGTGGAGCCCCGATTTCGTCAAGGTCGCCGAGGCCTACGGCATTCCCGGCCTGCGCGTGACGCATCAGTCGCAGGTGGCAGACGCGATCAACGCGGCCTACCAGACGCCCGGCCCGGTGCTGCTGGAGTTCCAGGTCGAGCGCGAGGTGAATGTGTATCCGATGGTTGCTCCCGGCGCGTCGATCAGCGAGATGATCACTGAATCGCCGATGGAAGTTGTGTAACGAAGAACCAAGAACCTAGAACTTAGAACCTAGCGAAAGAACCGAAAGAATCGTTAACCGAGAGCGAATCAAGAACGAAAGAACCAAGAACCGATGGAACAAAGAGCAAATCAAGAACGAAGTGCCAAGAAATAAGGTGGCACCTCAGATGGTTCTAGGTTCTTGGTTCTAGGTTCTCCCACAGGAGTAGCTATGAAACATACACTTGTCGCGCTGATGCAGGATCAGCCGGGCGTGCTGAACCGGGTAGCCAGTCTTTTTCGACGGCGCGGTTTCAATATCGAGAGCCTCACGGTTGGACACACCGAGGCGCCGGGCGTGTCGCGCATGACGATCGTGGTGGACGGCAGCCAGACCAGCGTGGAGCAGGTGATCAAGCAGCTCTACCGGCTGATCGAGGTTCTCAAGGTCAGCGATGTAACGGAAGATCCGAACGTCGCGCGCGAGCTGGTGCTGGTCAAGGTGCACGCGCCGCCGAGCCGCCGAGCCGAGCTGAATAGCCTGGCCGACGTGTTCGGCGCCAAGATCGTAGATGTCGGCCACGACTCGCTGATCTTCGAGCTGACGGCGGGCGGAGACAAGGTTGAGTCGTTTGTCGAGCTGGTGCGGCCGTTCGGTATTCGCGAGATGGTTCGCACCGGGCGAGTCGCGATGGTTCGCGGCGGCAGCAGCCACACGGCGGAGACGTACGTTCGGGCCGCCTAAGAAGAACCAAGAACCAAGAACCAAGAACCAAGAACCAAGAACCAAGAACCAAGAACCTAGAGTCGAGTGCATAAGCCAATACAAAGAACAAAGGAATAAACCACCATGAACACGAATACACAGAAGACCACCGAGACCAAGCAGCCGACGACCAGCACCAAGGAGTCGCGCCGCGACGACGATCAGTTCTCCAACGACTGGTGGCGCGAGTTCGCCGAGACCTGGAAGTAGCCGACGACGATCGCGCTGACGGGACGCTAGATTGAATAATGCAACAGGAGTGTCTGCTATGAATACCAAGACCACCAACGCCGGCGACAATAAATCGACCCAGACGACCAGCACCAACGAGTCGCGCCGCGACGACGATCAGTTCTCCAACGATTGGTGGCGCGAGTTCGCCGAGACCTGGAAATAAGGAGCGCTTCCATGGCAAAAATGTATTATGACAACGACGCCGATCTCGGCCTGATCAAGAGCACGCCGATCGCGATCATCGGGTTCGGCAGCCAGGGCCATGCCCACGCGCTCAATCTCCGCGACAACGGCTGTAACGTGCGGGTCGGTCTGTATAACGGCTCCAAGAGCTGGGCCAAAGCCGAGGCTGCCGGCCTGCGCGTTACCACGGTTGAGCAGGCGACCGCCGAGGCCGAGATCATTATGATTCTGACGCCCGACATTGGCCAGGCGCAGATCTACCGCGACTCGATCGCGCCGCAGCTGAGCAAGGGCAAGACGCTGATGTTCGCCCACGGCTTTGCGATCCGCTACGGCCAGATCGAGCCGCCCGCCGACGTGGACGTGGCGATGGTCGCGCCGAAAGCGCCCGGGCATCGTGTGCGCGAGGTCTTCGAGCATGGCGGCGGCACGCCCGCGCTGGTCGCGGTGCAGCAGAACGCTTCCGGCAAGGCGCTGGAGAAGGCGCTGGCCTACGCCAAGGGCCTGGGCTGCACCCGGGCAGGCGTGATCGAGACGACCTTTACCGAGGAGACCGAGACGGATCTTTTCGGCGAGCAGGCGGTGCTCTGCGGCGGCGTCTCCGCGCTGGTCAAGGCGGGCTTCGAGACGCTGGTCGAGGCTGGCTATCAGCCCGAGGTCGCCTACTTCGAGTGTATGCACGAGCTGAAGCTGATCGTGGATTTGTTCTACCAGGGCGGCCTCAACTATATGCGCTACTCGGTCAGCGATACCGCCGAGTACGGCGATTACCACGCCGGGCCGCGTATTGTCACGGAGCAGACCAAGGAGGCTATGCGCGCGCTGCTGGCCGATATTCAGAGCGGCGCGTTCGCCGAGGAGTGGATCGAGGAAAACTATCAGGGCCGTCCCAACTTCCAGCGCATGCGCGCCGCCGACGGCGAGCATCCGATCGAGCAGGTTGGCCGCGAGCTGCGCCGGATGATGCCGTTTGTGAATCCGAAGGAAGTTACGCCGGGGGCGGGAGGGGCATAGGAGACGAAGGAACAAAGGAACAAAGGAACAAGGGAACAAAGAAGAGTTCCAATAGAGGAGTATCCAAGAATAGAAGGACAAGCGAACAAAAGGATGCAGCGTGGACGATCGATTCAGCTACCGTAATCTTATTCTCTGGCAGCGGGCGCAAGAGCTAGCTCACGATGTCATTCAAGTAACCAAGCGGTTGCCCAATAGCTGGTCATCAGCAGTAATTGCTCGGCAAATAATCGCTTCTGTGACATCGATCGGTGCGAATATCGCTGAAGGCCATGGACGCTTTACATTCGCTGCTTATCGGAACCATCTATCGATCGCTCGTGGCTCAACTGCCGAGACGGATAGCTGGCTCGATCTGCTGTATCGAGAGGGACTGTTGGAGAAAGATGAGGAGCAGCGCTTACATCAACGTTGCCGTCAACTTCTGGGCATGCTCACAACCAAGATCAATGTTCTTGATGCAGAAAATAGCCGGAACAAGAACTCGCTGCGCGAAACGTCGGCCGAGTACACCGTTGATCCACCCGTCGATCCAACCCTCTTGTTCGATGAGAACGATTACAGCCCTTAGTCGGCTACATATCATTCGTTGCTCCAAGGACGGTTGTTCTCTGCATCGCATTATTCTTTGTTCCTTTGTTCGCTTGTTCTTTTGTTCCCCTAAGGAGATGTTATGGAAGACCATGTAAAAATCTTCGACACCACCTTACGCGACGGCGAGCAATCTCCAGGCGCGACGATGACCGCCGCCGAGAAGCTGGAGATCGCCAGGCAGCTCGCCAGGCTGGGTGTCGACATCATCGAGGCTGGCTTTCCCGCCGCCTCCACCGGCGACTGGGAGGCCGTCAACAGCATCGCCAGGACGATCGGCACCGCAGACGGCCCCGTCATCGCAGGACTGGCGCGCGCCAACCGCAGAGACATCGAGCTGTGCTGGAACGCCGTCAAAGCCGCCGCCAAACCCCGCATCCACACCTTCCTCGCCACATCCGACATTCACCTTGAGTACAAGCTGCGCATGAGCCGCGAGCAGGTCGTCCAGACCGTCGGCGAGATGGTCGGCTACGCGCGCTCGCTGTGCGCCGACGTCGAGTTCTCGCCCGAGGACGCGGGCCGCAGCGATCCCGAGTTTCTGTACACCGTGCTGGCGGCGGCGATCCGAGCCGGCGCGACCACGCTCAACATTCCCGACACCGTCGGCTACCTTACGCCCGAAGAGTACGGCGCGCTGATCGCCGGCATTCGTCAGAACGTGCCGGGCGCCGACGCGGTCACGCTCTCGACGCACTGCCACGACGATCTGGGCTTCGCCGTCGCCAATAGCCTGGCGGGCGTACGCAGCGGCGCGCGGCAGGTCGAGTGCACAATCAACGGCATCGGCGAGCGCGCAGGCAACGCGGCGCTGGAAGAGATCGTCATGGCGCTGCACACCCGGCGGCAGTTCTACGGCGTCGGCACGCGCATCGACACCACGCAGATCGCGCGCACCAGCCGCATGGTCAGCGCCGTCACCGGCCTGACGATCCAGCCCAACAAAGCGATCATCGGCGCGAACGCCTTCGCGCACGAGGCCGGCATCCACCAGGACGGCATGCTCAAAAATCACCTGACCTACGAGATCATGCGCCCCGAAACGATCGGACGTGACTCGACGCTGGTGCTGGGCAAACACTCGGGGCGGCACGCCTTCCGCAAACATCTTGAGCGGCTGGGCTACACCCTGAACGATCAGGAATTGCAGCTGGCCTTTGCCCGCTTCAAAGACCTGGCCGACAAAAAGAAAGTCGTCGACGATCGCGACATCGTGGCGCTGCTTGACGACCAGTTGCACCAGCCGGCGCCGATCTGGGAACTGGAGCAGGTCCAGGTCTCGTGCGGCACCTCGGCGATCCCCACCGCGACCGTGCGCCTGCGCGGACCTGACGGCAAGACCCGCACCGACTCGGGCCAGGGCACCGGGCCGATCGACGCGGTGTACCGGGCGATCAACCGGGTTGTGGGCCAGGCCAACATCTTGACCGAGTTTTCGATCCAGGCGATCACCGAGGGCATAGACGCGGTCGGCAACGTAACGATTCGCATCGAGGAAGGAGCCAGCAATGGCAACGGCAATGGTTATCATCGCGACGACGATCGCGATCCTGATGAGCCTGATGCTCGCAAGCCGACCTACAGCGGCCACGGTGTGCATACCGACATCATCGTCGCGGCGGCGCAGGCGTACATGGGCGCGCTGAACAAGCTGATCGCCACGCGCCAGGAGCGGCTGCGCAACAAAGCCGCCAGCTACGCCAACACCAGCATTCCCGCCTACGCCGTCGATCTCTTCGGCAACTCAACGCTCGGACACCACGAATGACGACACTTGCGTATCTTGGACCACCCAGCACCTGGAGCGAGTCGGCGGCGCTGCTGTATGTGGGCAAAACCGCCAAGCTCCTGCCGATGGGCAGCATTCCCGCCGTCGTCTCGGCGGTCGAGACCGGACTGGCGGATCAGGGCGTGCTGCCGGTGGAAAACTCGCTTGAGGGCGCGGTTGGGCTGACGCTCGACGTGCTGATCCACGAGACCGATCTTCCGATCGTGGCCGAGGTTGTCGTGCCGGTGCAGCATCTGCTGCTGGCCAGGCCCGAGATGAGCCTGGCCGACATCCAGGTGATCCGCTCGCATCCGCAGGCGCTGGCGCAATGCCGCCGCTTCATCGAGCGCGTGCTGCCCAACGCTACTATGGCCGCGACGCTGAGCACCACGGCCGCCGTCGAGGAGGTTCTGCGCGAGCCCAACAGCGCCGCGATCGGCACACCCCGCGCGGCCGATCTGTATCCGGTGCAGATCCTGGCGCGCAACATCCAGGACAAGCAGGTCAACGAGACGCGCTTTTTGATCATCGCGCCGGAGGCTGCCCCGCCCACGGGCAACGACAAAACCTCGATCTGCTTCGCGACCCTGCGCAACCAGCCCGGATCGCTGCTGGATGTGCTGCAAGAGTTTGCCAAGCGCAACATCAACCTGGCCAAGCTAGAGTCGCGACCAACGCGCGAGCAGCTCGGCCAGTATATTTTTCTCTGCGATCTCGAAGGTCATCGCGAAGATCCACGCGTGGCCGATGCGCTGGAGCGGGTGGCGGCGATCACCGACGGCTTTAAGATCTTTGGCTCGTATCCCGTGTGGCGCCGCGCATAGCCAATGACCAACAATCGATGACCAACGACGGTTCAGCACAGCGCAGTAGCTGGTCATCACTTTGGTACTTGGAGGCACTATGACGATTCAGATCTACGACACGACGCTTCGCGACGGCACGCAGCGCGAAGGGATGGCGCTCTCGGTCGAGGACAAGCTCAAGATCGCGCGGGAGCTTGACGCGTTCGGGATTCCGCTGATCGAGGGCGGCTGGCCGGGCTCCAATCCCAAAGACGCCGAGTTCTTCCGCCGCGCCCGCGCCGAGCAGTGGCAGCAGGCCACGATCTGCGCGTTCGGCTCGACCCGCCGCGCCAACGCCGCCGTCGCCGAAGATCCCAACATTATCGCGCTGCTGGACGCCGGAACCGAGATCTGCACGATTGTCGGCAAGTCGTGGACGCTGCACGTCACCGATGTGCTGGAGACCACGCTCGACGAGAATCTGCGCATGATCGCCGAGAGCGTGGCCTATCTTCGCGCCCAGGGCCGCCGCGTGCTCTACGACGCCGAGCACTTCTTCGACGGCTATCGCGCCGACCCCGAGTACGCGCTGGCAACCATTCGCGCCGCCGCCGAAGCCGGAGCCGAGACCGTCATCCTGTGCGACACCAACGGCGGCTCGCTGCCGGGCTGGGTAAGCAAAGTCGTCGGCGAAGTGGTAGCGGCTCTAGGGGAACAAAGGAACAAAGGAACAAAAAAACAAAGTACCGAATCTTCCCCCTCGCCTGTCGCGGGTACCCGCTGGGTGGCGGCGGAAGCCCGCCGAGGAGTGGGGAAGGGGGACGCAGGGGGTGAGGGCCTGTCCACTTCTCCGAGGATCGGTATTCACACCCACAACGACGGCGAGCTTGCGGTCGCCAACTCGCTGGCGGCGATCGAGGCCGGCGCGACTCACGTCCAGGGCACGATCAACGGCTACGGCGAGCGCTGCGGCAACGCCAATCTTGTGGCGATCATGGCCAATCTTCAGCTCAAGATGGGCCTGCCCGTCGTCGGCGATGAGCAGCTTGCGCGGCTGATGGAGATTTCGCGCTATGTCGCGGCCGTGGCTAACCTGAGCCCGGACGAGCACGCGGCCTACGTGGGCCGGAGCGCGTTTGCCCACAAGGGCGGCATTCATGTCGCGGCCGTGGCCAAGGTGGAGCACAGCTACCAGCATATCGATCCGCAACTCGTGGGCAACCAGCGCCGCGTCGTGGTCTCGGAGCTGTCGGGACGCGGCAACGTGCGCATGCGCGCCGAGGAGCTAGGGCTGAAGATCAACGGCAACGAGAAGGCCGTGCTGGAGCGAATCAAAGAGCTGGAGCATATCGGCTTTCAGTACGAGGCCGCCGAGGGCTCGTTCGAGCTGCTGATTCGCCGCTCCGATCCGGCCTATCGCGCGCCGTTCGAGCTGCTGGACGCGATGGTCGTAGTTGAGCAGCGCCATGGGCGGCCGATGCTGGCCGAGGCCACCGTCAAGATCCGCGTAAACGACGAGATCGTGCATACGGCGGCGGAGGGCAACGGCCCCGTGCACGCCCTGGACTGCGCGATGCGCAAAGCGCTGGTGCCGTTTTATCCCGAGCTGGCGACCGTGCATCTGGCCGATTACAAAGTGCGCATCCTGGACGAGCAATCCGCAACGGCGGCAGTTACGCGCGTGCTGATCGAGGCGGCGCGCGGCGACGAGCGCTGGTCGACGGTCGGCTGCTCGGCCAATATTATCGAGGCGAGCTGGCAGGCGCTGACCGATTCGTTCGAGCTGCCGCTGCTGCGAGCGCAGAGTGCGCAACCGGCTGACGTGGTGTATCATGGGTAAATCCAATCACTTCGCTGTGTGCCCTCAACACCACGCACGCAGCACCACCACAGGGCTTGAACAAGCAAAGGAGCTGTCGCCATGCCCATGACTCCCACCAAGTACATCTGGTTCAACGGCGAGATGGTCGAGTGGCAAAACGCCACGGTTCATGTCATGACTCACGCGATCCACTACGGATCGAGCATTTTTGAAGGCATGCGCGCCTACAGCACGCCGAACGGCCCCGCGATCTTCCGGCTGCCGCCGCACATGGACCGCTTCTACGACTCGGCGCGCATCTATCGCATGCCGATTCGCTTTACGCAGGAGCAGCTGTCGGAGGCTTGCCGCGAGGTGATGCGTGCCAACGGGCTACGCAGCGCCTATCTGCGGCCGTTCGCCTTTCGTGGCTTCGGCGAGATCAGCCCCGCGCCCAAAGACACGCCGGTCGAGGTCGCAATCTCGGCGATCGCCTGGGACAGCTTTCTGGGCGAAGAAGGCATGGAAAAAGGCGTTGACGTGTGCGTTTCGAGCTGGACACGGCCCGCGCCCAACACGCTGCCGACGATGGCTAAGGCCGGCGGCAACTATCTGTCGTCGCAGCTGATCGTGATGGAGGCGCAGCGCAACGGCTACGTCGAAGGCATCGCGCTCGACAGCACCGGCAACCTCAGCGAGGGCTCGGCCGAGAATCTGTTCGTGATCAGCCGGGGTGTGATCTACACGCCGCCGATCACGGCCTCGCTGCTGCCCGGCATCACCCGCGACACCGTGATGACGATCGCGCGCGATCTGGGCTACGAGGTCCGCGAGCAGGTGATCCCGCGCGAGGCGCTCTACATCGCCGATGAGCTGTTTTTCACCGGCACGGCCGCCGAAATCTCGCCGATCCGCTCGGTGGACGGTTTAGCGGTCAAGGCCGGTGGACGCGGCCCGATCACGGCCGAGATCCAGAAGGTCTTCTTCGGCCTCTTCGACGGCACGACCGAGGACCGCTACCAGTGGCTTGATTACGTCAACAAGTAAGCTTCGTCGCGCTGGACGATCAACAAGCCGTGGCCGGGAAGAACGAGATCTCGGCCACGGCAACCAGGCCCCAGGCGACGAACTCTAGAGGAATGGATATGACCACACGACCACGAACGCTGTTTGAAAAAATCTGGGAAGCGCATATCGTCAGGCCGCAAACAGCTGACACGCCGGCGGTGCTCTACATCGATCTGCACCTGGTCCACGAGGTCACGTCGCCGCAGGCTTTTACCCAGCTCCGCGAGCGCGGACTGTCCGTCCGCCGTCCGCAGCAAACGATCGCCACGATGGATCACTCGACGCCGACCACGCCGCGCGGCCTGGACGGGCTGATTCCGATCGTCGATCCGCAGGCCGGCGCGCAGCTGGCGCAGCTTGAGCGCAACTGCCAGGATTTTGGCCTGCCGCTCTTCAAGCTCGGCTCCGACAAGCAGGGCATCGTGCATGTGATCGGGCCTGAGCAGGGCTTGACGCAGCCCGGCATGACGATTGTCTGCGGCGACTCGCACACCAGCACACACGGCGCGTTCGGCGCGCTGGCCTTCGGCATCGGCACCAGCGAGGTGGCGCATGTGCTGGCAACGCAGTGTCTGCTGCAAAACAAGCCGCGCACGATGGAAGTTCGCGTCGACGGGCAGCTTCAGCCCGGCGTGACAGCCAAAGACATCATCCTGGCGATCATCGCCAAGATCGGCATCGGCGGCGGCACGGGCTACGTCTTCGAGTACACCGGCTCGGCGATCCGCGCGCTCTCGATGTAGGAGCGCATGACGATCTGCAACATGAGCATCGAGGGCGGGGCGCGGGCCGGCATGGTTGCGCCCGACGAGACGACATTCAGCTATATCGCGGGACGGCCGCACGCGCCGCAGGGTGCCGCCTGGGAGCGCGCGGTGGAGCAGTGGCGGGCGCTGCCGACCGACGAGGGCGCGACCTACGACGCCGCGATCAGCCTGGATGCCGGCGCGCTGCGTCCGATGATCACCTACGGCACGAATCCCGGCATGGGCATGGCGATCGATCAGCCGGTGCCCGATCCCGACGCGCTCGGCGATCCCAGCCAGCGGGCCGCGCTCGACAAGGCGCTCAACTACATGGGCCTCCAGCCGGGCCAGCAGCTGCTCGGCAAGCCCGTGGACGTGGTTTTCCTGGGCAGCTGCACCAACTCGCGCATTACGGATCTGCGCATGGCCGCCAATATTCTGCGCGGCCGCAAAGTCGCGCCGAACGTGCGCATGCTGGTCGTGCCCGGATCGCAGCAGGTCAAGCAGCAGGCCGAGGCCGAAGGACTGCGCGATATTTTCGTGGAGGCCGGCGCGGAGTGGCGCGAGGCCGGGTGCAGCATGTGCATCGCCATGAACGAGGATAAGCTTCAGCCGGGCCAGTACGCCGTCTCGACCAGCAATCGCAACTTCGAGGGGCGCCAGGGCAAGGGCGGCAGGACGTTTCTCGCCAGCCCGCTCACCGCAGCGGCCACCGCGATCAACGGCAAGATCACCGATGCACGAGAACTAGTGTAGAACAAAGGAACAAAGAAACAAAAGAACAAAGGAGAACGGAACAAGCAGAGTTTAATTTTGTTCCCTTGTTCGCTTGTTCTTTTGTTCTTGGCGGAGCAACACATGGAGCCAATCACCACCTTCAGCGGCACCTGCGTGGTGCTGCCGATCGAAAATATTGATACCGATCAGATTATTCCGGCGCGCTTCCTCAAAGCGACCGATAAGCAGGGCATGGGCGATCATCTCTTCGCCGACTGGCGCTACGACGAGCAGGGCAATCCAAAGCCGGAGTTTGCGCTGAACCAGCCCGAGGCGCAGGGCGCGCGGATCTTGATCGGCGGGCACAACTTTGGCTGCGGATCGTCACGTGAGCACGCGCCCTGGGCCTTGCAGGGCTTCGGCTTCAAGGCCGTGATCTCGACCTACTTCGCCGATATTTTCCGCAACAACGCGCTGAAAGTCGGCCTGCTACCGCTGATGGTCGAGCCCGAGGCGCACCAGCAGATTATCGCGCTCTGCACCGCCGATCCCGCCGCACAGCTCACGGTCGATCTCGAAGCTCAGCAGGTGATCCTGCCGGACGGCACGGCGGTCAGCTTCCCGATCGATCAGTTCGCCAAGTACTGTCTGCTCAACGGCGTCGATCAGCTGGGCTTTCTGCTCAGCCAGGAGGATGAGATCGCGCAGTACGAGGCCGAGCACGGGGCGCGCGTGACGACTGTGCTACACTAGCTCGCGGTTGGTTTAGAGCCAGCCGTGAGGAGCGTTATGCAGATTACATCACGGCCCTACCGCGACGAGCGCGATCTTCAGGCGCTGCTGGCCTTCGCAACCGAGTCGGGCAGAATCGCACCCGACTCGGGCGACTTCCACGTCGGCGATGTTCTATGGGGCATGTTCCAGAATGTTGTCTTCGATCCGCAGCAGGGCGTTCAGCTCTGGGAAGACGAGGACGGCAAGCTGCTGAGCTACACCTGGGTCAGTCCGCCCGGCGTGGTCTTTTGGAATATTGATCCCCGGCTGCGCTACAACGGCGTGCTTGAGGAGTCGATGCTGGCGTGGTCCGAGCAACACGGCAGTGTGACGCTCAAGGACGGCGACGATGCGGGCAAGCGCCAGGTCTGGATCAGAACCGTCGACTCGGATCAGCAGGCTCCAGCCTTCTTTGAGACGCGCGGCTACGAGCGCGACGAAGATACCATGTTTCGTATGCAGCGCAGCCTGAACGATCCGATCCCGGATTTGCCGCTGCCCGAGGGCTTCACCGTGCGCCACGTCGGCGGCGAGGACGAGTGGAACGAGCGCGTCGAAACCCATCGCGAGGTCTGGAATCCGTCCAAGGTCACGCTCGAAGCCTACCGGCGGCTGCGGGCGGCACCTGGCTATATTCCCGAGCTGGATATTGTACTGGTCGCGCCGGATGGTCAGTTCGCGTCCTACTGCATCTGCTGGCTCGATCCCGTCAACCACACCGGAGAGTTCGAGCCGGTCGGGACACGGCCCGCGTATCAGGGCAAGGGCCTGGGCAAAATCGTAATGGCAGAAGGGCTGCGGCGCTTGAAGGCTCACGGCGCGCACACCGCGATCGTCTATGCCGAGAGCAAGAATCCGGCGTCGCAGAAGCTCTACCTGTCGTCGGGCTTTGAGATCGTCAACCGGGACATCTTTTACACCAAAATACTGTGAGCGAGCAGGCCCGGCGCGTGCTCGCTCTCCAAGGAAGCGTATGCAGGCAACGATAACGCTGCTGCCAGGCGATGGCATCGGACCCGAGGTGGTGGCCGAGGGTGCGAAAGTGCTGGCTGCCGTCGCGGAGCAGTGGGAGCATCAATTTACTCTGCGTGAGGCGCTGATCGGCGGCTGCGCGATCGATCAGGCCGGCTCATCACTGCCCGACGAGACGGTGCAATTATGCCAGGCCAGCGACGCCGTGCTGCTGGGCGCGGTCGGCGGTCCCAGGTGGGACAATCCCAACGCCGCCGATCGGCCGGAGCGCGGGCTGCTCGGCATTCGCAAGGCGCTGGATCTCTTCGCCAATCTGCGCCCGGTCACGGTCCACCCGGCGATCAGCGCGGCCTCGCCGCTGCGGGTTGAGCTGCTGGCCGGCGTCGATCTGATCGTGGTGCGCGAGCTGACCGGCGGAATCTACTTCGGCGCCAAGACCCGCGAGCCCATCGGCGAGGGAGCGGAGCGCGCGACGGATGTGTGTACCTACACGACGGGCGAGATCGAGCGGATTGTGCGGGTTGCCTGCTCCATGGCCCGTGAGCGGCGCGGCAAGCTCACCAGCGTCGATAAGGCCAACGTGCTGGAAACCTCGCGGCTCTGGCGCAGCGTCACCACGCGTATCGTCGGCGAGGAATATCCCGACATCCAGCTTGAGCATATGCTGGTCGATGCCGCCGCGATGCATCTGCTGCGCCGTCCCGCCGACTTCGACGTGATCGTCACCGAGAACATGTTCGGCGATATTCTCTCCGACGAGGCATCGATGCTGGCGGGCTCGATGGGCCTGCTGCCGAGCGCGTCGCTAGGAGGCGTAGAACCAAGAACAAAGAACCAAGAACCTAGGGAAGAACAGAGAACAAAGAACCAAGAACAAACAGATACCACGATTCCCCCTCGCCTACCGCAACCGAGCCAACGGCTTGGCGAGGTTCGGGGAAGGGGGCCAGGGGGTGAGGGCCAGCCACAAACCCGCATCGGCCTGTACGAGCCGATCCACGGCTCAGCGCCTGACATCGCCGGGCGGGGTGTGGCCAATCCGCTGGCGACGATCTTGAGCGTCGCGATGCTGCTGCGCCACTCGCTGGGCTTGCACAACGAGGCCCAGGCGGTCGAGGCCGCCGTGCAGCAGGTGCTGGTCCATGGGCAGGTCACGCCCGACATCGCGCCTGCCGGCGTGCAGCCGCTCTCGACCGGCCAGGTCGGCGATGCGGTGGTGGCGGCGCTGGTTCGAGGCAGCTAGTTTGAGAAGCAGTGCTGTGGATCAACCGATCTCGGCGCTGCTCATCGACTCAAGTATTTATATAAGTTAGTCAATCGGTACAACCGGCGAATCTATGAAAGCGGTTTCAATAAGCATGGATTGTACTGATTGACCAAATTTGTGTTTGACAGGTGAATCGACTTCTTGTATATTAAACGGACATTTATTTGCTAGCCTGGCGTTGAATCGCGCCCACCCGCCTCATAGACGAGGCCACGGTGGGCGTTTTGTGTCCCCGAAGCAGCCTCATTGCCGATGGCTGATCCTTCGTCCCAACGATGTGCTTTTCCACGACGGCGATTGTCGTACGCCTCGATCCGCTGAGGCAGAATCTGCGTCCGCGTAGCCTAATTTCGCGGCGCTCAACCGACACTCCTTGATGTGCCGCTTGGACGAGCAGCGATGGAGAGGGACCCTATGGATCAGCCCGACTGTACCCCTTTGTACGACCCGCGCTATGAGCACGATGCCTGCGGTATCGGCTTTGTCGCCCGTTTGGACGCCCAGCCCAGCCAGGAGATCGTCGCGATGGCGCTTGAGGCGCTCTGCAATCTTGAGCATCGCGGCGCGACCGATGCCGATGGCCGCAGCGGTGACGGCGCAGGCATTCTGACCGAAATTCCACACGAGTTCTTCGCCCAGCATCTCAAATCCGCTCGTCTGTCCGCGCCCGCACCCGGCGATCTGGCGGTTGCGATGTGCTTTCTGCCGCTGACGAATCTCAGCGAAGGCCGCGCGCTGATCGAGCAGCACCTGGCCGAGGCCGGCATTCCGCTGCTGACCTGGCGGCGCGTCCCAACTAACGACGGCGCGCTCGGGTTTCAGGCGATGATGCTCAAGCCGGTTGTGGTGCAGGCGCTGCTTCAGCGTCCGGCGTCGATCGCGGCCGATGACTGGGAGGCCACGCTCTACCGCGTGCGCCGGGCGATCGGCATCGAGGCCCACATGAAGGCCATGACCGGCTTTTATATCGCCTCGATGTCGGCGCGCACGATCGTCTACAAGGGCCTGATGCAGGCGTCACAGCTCAGCAACTTCTACCCCGATCTCCAGGATCTGCACTTTACCTCGTCCTTCGCGGTCTACCATCAGCGCTTTTCGACGAATACCTTTCCCTCCTGGGAGCGCGCGCAGCCCTTCCGCATGGTCTGCCACAACGGCGAGATCAACACGCTCAGCGGCAACATCGCGGCGATCAAATCGCGCGAGCCCGACTTTCACTCGCCGGTTTGGGGCGACGACATCGCGCATCTGCGGCCGGTGATCGACACGCGCGGCAGCGACTCGGCGATGCTCGACAATACGCTGGAAATGCTGGTGCGCAACGGTCGCGAGGTGCGCCACGCGCTGACGATGCTGGCGCCGCCTGCCTGGGAGCACGACGACTCGCTGGACGATGAGCTGCGGGCCTTCTACCAGTACCACAGCTGCCTGATCGCGCCGTGGGATGGACCGGCCGCGCTGTGTTTCGCGGATGGCGGCGTGGTCGGGCTCAAGCTCGATCGCAATGGCCTGCGGCCGGCACGCTTTATCGTCACCAACGACGGCGTCGTCGTGGCTGGCTCGGAGGTCGGCGCGGTCACGATCGACACCGAGCGGATCGTACACAAAGGCCGGCTCGGTCCTGGCCAGATGATCGCGGCCGATCTCAATCGTGGCCAGCTGCTGCTGGACGCCCAGATCAAACGCGAGCTGGCGGCGCTCAAGCCCTATCGCGAGTGGATCGATCGGCATCTGCAAGGGCTGGACGACGTCGTCGAGCCGGAAGAGCAGCCTGCCGCAATATCAACCGGCTCGCTGGTGGCGCTGCAAGCCGCGTTCGGCTACGACGCCGAGATGCTGCAAGTGGTGCTCAAGCCGATGGCCCGCGACGGCCACGAGCCGGTTGGATCGATGGGCGACGACACGCCGATCTCGCCGCTGACGCAGGTTGGACGGCCGCTCTTTGGCTACTTCCGGCAGCGCTTCGCCCAGGTGACGAACCCGCCGATCGATCCGCTGCGCGAGAAGCTGGTGATGTCGCTGGGCATGATGCTGGGCCGCGTGCGCAACCTGCTGGA
>DASWTQ010000067.1:0-9509 GCA_036402055.1 Herpetosiphonaceae bacterium | reverse complement strand
AGCGGCAGCATCAGCTTCGCCAGAGGCATCGGGAGAAGCCTCACCATCAGCTTCGGCCGGCGCTGAGGCATCGGCATCGCCGGCGGCAGGCTCCGGCGACATCGTCGTGCCGGATGTGGCGGGTATCCGCACCGATCTGCAAGGCCAGTCGATCCAGTGGGTCGCCGGCGCGGACGGCCCCGGCGCGCGCTATGACGACGCTGTTGCGGCGAAGTTCTCGGAGATTACGGGCGCGCAGGTCGAGGTTATCCGTGGTGACCAGAGCGCCA
The DNA here is from genome assembly GCA_036402055.1 of Herpetosiphonaceae bacterium. Lineage (GTDB taxonomy): Bacteria > Chloroflexota > Chloroflexia > Chloroflexales > Kallotenuaceae > LB3-1. The sequence continues at coordinate 9,240 of DASWTQ010000067.1, read as the reverse complement.
CCGATCGCCTGTCGACCTATCTCCAGCAGCTCAACGCGGGCGCCGGCCCCGACGTGCTGCAGATCGACGTGATCTGGCCTGGCATCCTGGCCGATTACGCCGCCGATCTCAAGCCCGCGATCCCCGACATCGACCAGTTCTTCCCCGCGATCGTCGAGAACAACACGGTCGGCGGTAAGCTCGTGGGCGTGCCGTGGTTCACCGACGCCGGCTTGCTCTACTACCGCAAAGACCTGCTTGAGAAGTACGGCTTCGACGGCCCGCCCGAGACCTGGGCCGAGCTTGAGCAGCAGGCCAAGACGATCCAGGACGGCGAGCGCGCCGCAGGCAAGCCCGACTTCTACGGCTTCGTCTGGCAGGGCAACTCGTACGAAGGTCTGACCTGTAACGCGCTTGAGTGGCAGGTGTCCAACGGCGGCGGTCAGATCGTCGAGGGCACGCCCGATGCGCCGCAGATCACGATCAACAACGAGCAGGCGATCGCCGCGTTCGAGCGCGCTAAGGGCTGGGTCGGCACGATCTCCCCGCAGGGCGTGACCACCTACGACGAGCCGACCTCGCTGGGTGTCTGGCAGGCCGGTAACGCGGCCTTCATGCGCAACTGGCCGTACGCAGTCGCCGAAACCCAGAACACGGATTTCGCCGACAGCTTCGACGTCACAGTGCTGCCCAAGGGCGACGGCGCGAACGCGCGAAACGCCGACACGCTCGGCGGCTGGCAGCTGTTGGTCAACGACGCGTCCGACAACAAGGAAGCGGCGATGGAGTTGGTCAAGTACGTTACCAGCCCTGAGATGCAGGAGTTCTGGGCGGTCAATCGCACGCTGCTGCCGACCCGCCCGGCCGTGTATGAGGACCCGGACGTGCTGAAGGTTAACCCGTACTACGAGAGCCTGCTGCCCGTCTTCTCCGGTGGTGCGGTGCCGCGTCCGTCGACCGTGACCGGCGACCTGTACAACGACGTTTCGACGGCCTACTTCACCGCCGTCAACCAGATCCTGACCGGCCAGGTTTCGGCGCAGGAAGGTGTCGCAGCCCTTGAGGAGGAGCTGCAAAGTATCCTTCAGTAGTCGATTGATCTAGCGGAGGGCTCCTGTGCTTTCCCCGCGAGCACAGGAACCCTTCTCGGCACCTCATCCCCCGTTTCTAATCGGTTCTCTTAGATGGAGGGCGACATGAGGCAACAAGTTGCCGGTGTCAAACAGGCGCAAGCTGCACCACGACGATCATGGCTAGCCGCGCCGCAGAGCAAAGAAGCTCGCGACCGCGAACGACTTGGCTGGTTGCTTGTGTTACCAACGGTATTAGGAGTGATCCTTGTCGCTCTCTATCCGGTAGCACGAACCTTTTACCTGAGCTTCACCAATGCGCGTCTGCGCTTGAATGACACACCTGACTTCGTCGGCCTGGATAATTTTGTACGGTTGCTCAGCAATCGTGGCTTTCTCAACGCGATCCAAAATACGCTCACGTTTACGATTTTCTCTGTCTTTTTTGAGATGCTCCTCGGCTTGATCGTCGCGCTGGTGATCAACTCGAACTTCAAGGGTCGCGGCCTGATGCGCACGGCGATGCTGATCCCGTGGGCGATCCCGACCGTGGTCTCGGCGCGCATGTGGCAGTGGATGTATAACGACGTCTTCGGCGTGATCAACGATCTGCTTGTCACCAAGCTGGGCCTGCTCGATCAGAAGATCGCCTGGCTGGCCAGCCCGACGCTGGCGCTGCCGGCGATTATCGCGGTGGACGTGTGGAAGACGACGCCCTTCGTCGCGCTCTTGCTGCTGGCCGGTCTCCAGGTCATCTCCAGCGATGTGTACGAGGCGGCGACCGTGGACGGCGCGAATAGATGGCAGCAGTTCTGGAGCATCACGCTGCCGCTGCTGCGACCCGCGATCGTCGTGACGCTGATCTTCCGCACGATGGACGCCTTCCGCGTGTTCGACGTGATCTTCACCATGCGCGGCACCTCGCCCGACACGGTATCGCTGGCGGTGCTGGCCCGGCAAACCCTGTTCGATCTACGGCGTACCGGCGAAGGCTCGGCGATGGCGGTAATCATCTTCCTGATCCTGGCGGTCTTTGTGCTGATCTACACCCGGCTTGTGCGCGTGGAGGAGGCATAGTATGGCAGCAGCATCCATGCAGGGCACGCCGCGTGTCCGCAACCGCAAAACCAGCGAGCTGATCAACAAGATCTTGTTCTACATCCTGGTCGCGGTGATCCTGGTCTATACGATCTTTCCGTTCTACTGGGCGATCGTGACCTCGCTGACGCCGACCAACCGGCTGTTCCAAACACCACCGCAGTACCTGCCAACCAACTTTACACTGGAGAACTACCGCTCGGCCTACTCCAACGCCAACTTCCTGCCGGCGCTACGTAACTCCACGATTGTAACGCTGACCACGGTGGTAGTAGCGCTGGTGATCGGCTCGTTCGCGGCGTATGCGATGGGCCGGCTCCGCTTTCGCGGCCGCACGTTCATTCTATATCTGATCCTCAGTATGACGATGTTTCCCGGCATTGCGATCGTGGGCACGTTCTACCAGATGGTCATCGGCTTAGGTTTGTATAACACCGTGTGGGCGCTGATCATTGCCAACACCGTGTTTACGCTGCCGTTTACGGTCTGGACGCTGACCAACTTCTTCAAGTCCATGCCCGGCGAGCTTGAAGAGGCGGCGCTGGTCGACGGCGCAACGCCGTTCCAGACCTTTTATAAGGTGCTGCTGCCGCTGGCCGCTCCCGGCCTCGTGACGACCGGCCTGCTGGCGTTTATCGGCGCCTGGAACGAGCTGCTGTTCGCGCTGACCTTTACCCAGGACTACAACGCGCGTACGGCGATCGTGTTCGTGGCGACGTTCGCTGGCGAGAGCGAGTTCTCGCTGCCGTGGGGCAGCATCATGGCGCTTTCGGTCACGCTCACGATTCCGCTGATCATTCTGGTGCTGATCTTCCAGCGCCGCATTCTGGCCGGTCTCACGGCAGGCGCGGTCAAGGGCTAGGTTCCGACGAGTCGAGCGCTCTGGATTGAAGGAGGAGATTATGTCTGATCGATCGGAGAATACCGGCGGACAGGGCGGCCAGCTCTTCAAGAATATGGACGAGCAGGAGCGGATCTACGCGCCGAATCAGCTTCCTGACGAGGTCATGCCTGCGCACGAGGTCGATCGCGGTGAGAGCGCCGCCTCCGGCACCGGGCAGGGCGGCGACGGCGACATCGACACGCCGGTTCCCGTGGGCCTGGGCACGGGCGGCAGTGCTGCGGCGGCAACGCCCGCATCCGATGAGTTCGATCCGGGCATGGAGCGCGAAGCGCGCGATCTCCAGCGCGGCGATACCAGCGTCGTAGGGCCTGATCCCAGCGACGAGCAGATCGATCCACGCCGCACGCGCTAAGATCATCAGAACAACTCATCCTCAAGGCGCGCTGGGCGATTCCGGTGCGCCTTTTGGTTTTAACTCCGGCGCGGATATTGACTCAGGTCCGGCTCCAAACGTATAGTTAACTGTATCGACAACCCACCAGCGCGATCGAGATCAACGAATTGGATCGCCGCCCCCAGCGCCAATTCTTTAAGCGATCCACAAGAGGACCAGCCGATGGAAGCATGGCGAACCGCAGTCAATCGTTGGGGAGATACGCTTTTTGAGCTGGCGCTGCTGCTGACGAACCAGCGCGCCGCCGCCGAAGCCGCTACTGTCGCCGCAGTCTGCCGCGTTTTCTCGGCGCCGACGAATCCGCACGCCGAGCACGATCTGTACGCGGCGCTGCTGAATCAGCAAAAGCGCTGGCGGCAGCCGCTGCGTGATCGAGTGCTGCCACGCGTGCTGGCGAAGATCGAGCCGCTTGATCGGGCGCTGCTGGGGCTCTGGCTGCTGCGGCACATCGACGGCGAGCGACTCGCGGCGATCGTTGGGCAGCCGATCGCGCTGGTGACTGAGCGGCTATCGCTGCTGCTTGCGCGCGCGACAAATATTCCACTCGTGGATCTTCAGCCCGACGGCGAGCATGTGACGCTTGGCCGCTGGCTGGAGGCGCAGCTTGGACTCCAGCCGCAGCCGCCGCATATCCGCAACTGCGTCCGCTGCCGGGCCGCTCAGGCAAGCTGGCAGCGCGCCGCCGAAGAGCTACAGGCGACGCTGCAAGAAACGCTCAAGAAAGAGCATTTACCGCCAAGCTGCGAGGAGGCGATCGAAGAGGCGCTGTTCCAGCAGCAGTATGCCGGCGATCGCCGCTGGTGGCAGGAGCGCCGCGTGTGGATTCCGGCGTTCTTTACGGCGATCGCGCTGGCGCTGGCGCTGGTGATCGGGCCGTGGGGCGGTGAGATTCTGCCGACAGCCACGCCGCGCACCACCGCCGAGGAGCTGGTTCAGGCCACGCTGGACGGCTGGACGACGCTGCCGGTGACCGATACGCTGCATCGCCAGGTCTGGGCGCTCGATCCGCGCATTCAGAGCAGCGAGCCGCTGATCACCGACATCTGGCTGAATCCTGCCACGAGCGGCCAGTATCGCGTCGAGGTGCGGCGCAACAACCAGCTGATCGAGTGGCAGCTGGCCGACGGTAAACAAACGCTGTATCACGCCGGCGAGGCCAACTACTCGTCGTGTCCCTGGCGCACGGATGCCAGCGCTACGTTTCGGATGCTGGATCAGGCGGCGCTCAAGTTTAAGTCGCCGCCGGAGCAGCAGCGTGCTGTCCGCGATGCCCGGCTGCTTCAGGGCGCGTACGGCGCGGGCTATCGCGCGCTCCAGCAGGCGCTCACCGCCGACGATCTGCGCTCGTTCGGCACCCGGCGCGACAACCAGCGCACGCTGGCCGTGCTGAGCTTCACCGATCGTCTGGCGCAGCCGCCGCGCCAGATTCTGCTGCGCATCGATCCGCAAACCCATCAGCTCTACGGCGTGCAAGAGGTCGCGCTGAGCGGCGGCCAGAGCACGGCCCGCGATCTGTGGCGGCTGCAAGTCCAGGACCAGCCCAGGCTGGGCGTGCCCACGAATATTCCGCGCTGGCCGCAAAATGTGACCCGCGATCAGATCTTCGATGTCGCGTGTCCGGCGCTGAATCCGCAGCATGTCGTCAGCCTGAGCACGCTCGTCGGCGACTCGCAGCAGTGGTATTTGCCGCGCACGCTGCCGCCGGGCATCGATCGGGCGGCGCTGCTGACGCTCAATCCCGTCGTGACCTATATCGACTATACGCCGCTGGGCGTGCCGCGCGGCAGCGTGGCGACGTTTCTTGGCCGCGATCGCTGGCTGACGATCTCGGATCTGGACTGGCATCCAGGCGCGGAAGGCAGCGTCGAGATCGCACGCGGCGGGTGGTCGGTCGAGATCGGCAATCAGCCGCGACCAGGCATCTGGAGCCTGAAGCTGCGGACGCAGCAGAATCGCGGCAATCCTTCCAGTCCCACGATCGCGATCTATGGCAGCGGCTGGACCCAGGAGGAGCTACTGAAGGTCGTCGATTCGCTCGACTTCTTCGATCCGCAGGTCTGGCTGAGTCTCGACTCGGCGTTTCTTGATGCGCGACCGCTGCCGCAGCCGGTCCACGACAGCATCCAGCGCGCGTTTGCCGCGCTCCAGCCCGCGCCCGACACCACGCTCTACAGCGAGACCAAAACCGAGGTGCGCACCGATCCCAAGCCGCAGGCGCTCAACGATCCTTACACGATCTCAGATGCGCTGCGCGCTCCGCCGGTGGTTGTGCGCAAGCAGTGGCAGACGTATCAGGGCGCTGAGCTGACGCGATTCCGAGATGTGTATGAGCTGGACGACGGCACGATCAACGCGCTGATCGCGAGCGACGGCAGCCAGTTCAAGATGTTCATCGGCGCTGAAGGGCGGCTCTACACCGGCGAGTCGACGATCTTGCCGCTCCAGCAGCAGCAGCCCGGCATCGAGATGGTGCGCTCGCTGCTGCGGACCAACGATCCGATCCTGTTCACGGAGCAGGATGACGCCTGGGTGCTCCAGCAATCGTCGCCGTATCGCTTCGTCACGATGAGCTTTGAGTTCAGCGGCTCGGTTTTTCAGCAGCCGCCCTGGACGCCGGGCCTGGGCGACGGCGAGATCGTGCGGCGGCTCTGGCTCGATCGCCGGACCTACGCCCCGCGCCAGTTTACGGTCGTGCATCGCGATCTCGACGGCACGGAAACGCCGCTGCTGACCACAACGCTGGTGACGCGCCGCACCGCCGATGCGCTCTCCGCTGAGCAGCTGCTGGCGCTGCCGGCGCTGTCCGACGATGTGCTGACGATGAACATCACCGCCATACGCGAGACGACGGTCGACCTGGCGAGCACCAGGCCAGTCACGCAGATCCTGGCCTGGCCGACTTCCTCGGCGACGATCCTGGAGGAGTCGCCGCGACGACGCGGCAGCCGGACTGCGCTATCGAGCAGCGGGCTCTGGCAGCAGCGCTGGGATCAGTTCGCGCCCTCGGATGTGTGGTACATATCGGTCTACACGTTCCCGCCCGACGACACGTCGGTTACGATCACACAGGGGCCGAGCAGCCTGCTACGCCATATTTTGCGCTACCAGTCGACGGCGCAAAGCTGGACCAGCAGCCAGCCGATCGAGGTGACGATCGCCGGACAGCCGCGCACCGCCTGGCTGCTGTCCAACGATACCAGCGCGGCGCTGGTGATCGAGATCGACGATCTGCTGGTGCATATCGCCGCGCCGATCGGCTATCTCCAGGGCCCGATCCTGGAGCGGCTGCCGCAGCTGAGCTGGGCGCCGATCAACTAGCGGCGCTCACCAAGATCGCCAAAACGCCAGATTCCTTCACCTGGAGCCGCGAATCGCCAAAGCGCGGTACACAGGTTGCTCGACTTGCAACATTGTCGAAGTTGCGTACAATCCCCGTTCAATCGACGAGGAGCGTAGTAACCTATACACAGAGTGGGGGAGCCATTGAATAACGACGAACTCTGGTACAAAGACGCAATCTTCTACGAACTGCACGTCAAGGCATTTCAAGACAGCAACGGCGACGGCGTGGGTGACTTTCGCGGCCTGATCGAGCGGCTGGATTATCTGCAAGATCTCGGCGTCGATTGTATCTGGCTGCTACCGTTCTATCCATCGCCACTGCGCGACGACGGCTATGACATCGCCGACTACTACGCCGTGCATCCCGACTACGGCACGGTCCGCGATTTCAAGCAGTTTTTGAAAGCGGCGCATCAGCGTGGCCTCCGCGTCATCAGCGACCTGGTGATCAACCACACGTCGGATGAGCATCCCTGGTTTCAGGCCGCGCGCAAAGATCGCAACTCGCCCTACCGCGACTACTACGTGTGGAGCGATACCTGGGAGCGCTATCAGGATGCGCGTATCATCTTTATCGACACCGAGCGCTCGAACTGGACCTGGGACCCGGAGGCCAATCAGTATTTCTGGCACCGCTTTTTCTCGCACCAGCCGGATCTGAACTACGACAATCCACGGGTGCGGCGCTCGATCCTCAAGGTGATGAACTACTGGCTCGACATGGGCCTCGACGGCTTCCGCGCCGACGCGATCCCGTACCTGTTTGAGCGCGAAGGCACCAACTGCGAGAACTTGCCCGAGACGCACGCGTATCTCAAGGAGCTGCGCCGCGAGTTCGACAAGCGCTACGACGGACGCATCTTGCTGGCCGAGGCCAATCAGTGGCCGGCCGATCTGCTGCCCTACTTCGGCAACGCCGACGAGTTCCACATGGCGTTTAACTTCCCGGTCATGCCGCGCATCTACATGGCGCTGCGCCGCGAGGAGCGCCGCCCGATCATCGATATTTTCGAGCAAACGCCGGATATTCCCGAGAGCTGCCAGTGGTGCCTGTTCCTGCGCAACCACGACGAGCTGACGCTGGAGATGGTGACCGACGAAGAGCGCGATTATATGTGGTCGGAGTATGCCAAAGATCCGCGCATGAAGCTGAATCTCGGCATTCGTCGCCGCCTCGCGCCGCTGCTCGACAACGGCCGCCGCCGGATCGAGCTGCTGAACTCGCTGCTCTTCTCGCTGCCGGGCTCGCCGATCATCTACTACGGCGACGAGATCGGCATGGGCGATAACATCTACTTGGGCGATCGCAACGGTGTGCGCACGCCGATGCAGTGGAGCGGCGACCGCAACGCGGGCTTCTCGCGCGCCGACAGCGCCCGGCTGTACGCGCCGGTCATCAACGATCCGGTCTACGGCTTTCAGTCGGTCAACGTCGAGGCGGAGCTGCGCACGCCCAGCTCGCTGCTCAACTGGATGAAGCGGCTGATCCGGCTGCGCAAGCGCTACAAGGTCTTTGGTCGCGGCAACATCAACTTCCTCCATCCGGCCAACGAGAAGGTGCTGGTCTACACGCGCAACTACGAGCAGGAGCATGTGCTGATCGTCAACAACATGTCGCGCTTCACGCAGCCGGCCGAGCTGGATCTGCGCCACTACAACGGCTGGACGCCGGTCGAGATGTTTGGCGAGACGCGCTTCCCGCCGATCGGCGAGCTGCCCTACTTCATCACGCTGGGACCACACTCGTTCTACTGGTTCCGGCTTGAGCCGCCCAGCTACCAGGGCTAGCCGCTGCTGGACGAGACTGCAAGGGGCGTATGCTGAATGCGCCCCTGCAAACTGCAAAAATCACAACAGCATTTCAGGGATAATTTGACCATAGGGGGCCATTGATGGCATTCTGCTTTCTTCAAGTGGTGAACACATGGTTAAATTATGTCGAAGACCTGCGATCTTTTGCTAAATCGCAGTAAGTACCTTCACTTGTACACCTAAATGTTTATCATTGTACTGCACGCACACTTGTTCTATAATCACAGTAAGGCATCTATGCGTGAGGATTAAGCCCTATGAGCAGCCGAAGTAAAAATCTGTTGTTTTGGTTAGTAGTATTAATCATAATTGCTGGTCAAGGGGTATTAATTTGGGCTTTGCTACAGAAAAGCACATCAACCCTTGAAGCTATAGGTTGGATAACAGGAGCTGTAATTCCTTTTGTTGGTTTCCTATATAATCAATTACAAAAACGGAGTTTACTTGTATTTCGATTGACTAACAAGATACGTAGTCTTTTCAGTTCACATGTACTTACCTGGAGTCTATCTGCTAATCTCAGGAAAAAGAATCTTACACCTGCTGTGATAGAGGAAATAACTCAGAAACTCTTGGCGGAGAATACAGAACAATCTAAGATTAGAGTAAAACGTGTCAGCAGAAACAATCATATCATTGAA
>DASWTQ010000066.1:0-10801 GCA_036402055.1 Herpetosiphonaceae bacterium | reverse complement strand
GCGCGGCTGTCGCGCTCGGAACCAGACGCGGCCCAACTTCCAGCGGCCACGCGGGCCATGCCGATCGCAGCGGATGGCAGCTACCTGATCACGGGTGGCCTCGGCGGGCTGGGCCTGACCGTCGCGCGCTGGCTGGCCGAGCAGGGAGCCGGCGCACTGGTGCTGCTGGGCCGTCGCGCGCCTGGCGCCGAGACGCAGGCGGCGATCACGACGCTGGAGCAAGCGGGTACACGGGTGTTCGTCGCTCAGGCCGATGTTACGGACGCCGCCGCCCTGGCCGCTGTGCTTGAGCAGATCCGTGCAACCCTGCCGCCGCTGCGCGGCATCGTTCACGCCGCAGCACTGATCGACGATGGGCTGTTGCGCCAGCAGAGCTGGGAGCAGTTCGAGCGCGTCATGCAGCCAAAAGCCGCCGGCGCCTGGACTCTGCACCTCCTGACGCGCGACCTGCCGCTTGACTTCTTTGTGTGCTTCTCGTCGATCGCGTCGGTGTTTGGCTCGCCCGGCCAGGCCAACTATGCGGCGGCTAATGCGTTCCTCGATGGACTGGCGCACTACCGGCGCGCGTTGGGGCTGCCCGCAACCAGCATCAACTGGGGTCCGTGGGCCGGCTCCGGCATGGAGGCGGGCAACGAGCGGCGGCGGGCGGCGCAGGGTCTCGGCATGATCGAGCCGCACGCTGGCCTCCAGGCGCTTGGCTGGCTCCTGCGGCATGACGCCACCCAGGAGACAGTGCTCGCCGTGGACTGGCAGCAGTTCCTGGATCAGATTCCGCCGGGCGGATTGCGGGCGTTCGCCGGCCCGCTGCTGCCCGTCAGCGCGAATCGAGTCGCGCCGCAGCCGACCATGCGTGAGCAGCTGGCAGCGTTGCCGCTGCGTGAGCGCCAGCCGTGGCTGACCGAGCAGGTGCGTGCACTGATCGCTCAGGTGCTGGGCGCGGAATCGCCGGAGCAGATCGGTCGGCGCGAGGGGCTGTTTGAGCAAGGGCTGGACTCGCTGATGGCGCTTGAGGTCAAGAATCGTCTTGAGGCCTACAGCGGCTGCGGGCTACCCCAGACATTTGTCTTCGACTACCCGATGGTCGATGCGATCGTCGAGTATTTTAGCCGCAACCTGTTTCCCGAGCTGTTCCAGCCATCGCCGCCTGCCGCGTCGGGAGCAGCGCCCATCCACGATCTAGCCGACCTTTCGGACGACGAGGCCGAAGCGCTGCTGATGGCCGAGCTGGACAGGATGAATCGATGAAGCGGGTGATGGAGTGATAGAGCGCATGGAACAACAGGCTGAGCCGGCGAGCACGCTTTCTCCCACGAAGCGGGCGCTGCTGGCGCTGAAAGAGATGCAGGCCAGAGTTGACACCCTGGAGCGAGCGGCAAACGAGCCGATAGCGATTATCGGGCTGGGCTGTCGTTTTCCCGGCGGCAGCGACGATCCCTCGGCGTTCTGGCAGCTGCTGAGCGACGGAGTCGACGCGATCGACGAGGTACCGCCTGACCGCTGGGACGCGCAAGCCTACTACGATCCCAGCCCTGACGCGCGCGGCATGATGCGCACTCGCTACGGCGGGTTTATCGGGCAGCGCGACACCTTCGACACAACATTTTTCCGCATCACGCCGCGTGAAGCCGCCAGCCTCGATCCGCAGCAGCGGCTGGCGCTTGAGGTAAGCTGGGAGGCGCTGGAGCACGCGGGCATCGCTCCCGAGGCGCTCTTTGGCAGCGCAACCGGCGTCTTCCTCGGCATGACCAACTTCGATCACAGCATCTCGCTGCTGCGCCAGGCCGGTCGCGAGCAGATCGACGTGTACTTCGGCACGGGCAGCGCCATGAGCGTAGCCGCCGGGCGCATCTCCTACATGCTGGGCCTGACCGGGCCGAGCATGGTCGTCGATACCGCCTGCTCGTCGTCGCTGGTCGCCGTTCATCTGGCCTGTCAAAGCCTGCGCAACCGCGAGTGCGACACAGCCCTGGCCGGCGGTGTCAACATGCTGAGCGCGCCTGAGGTTTCGATCAACCTGTCGCAGGCCGGCATGCTGGCCCCGGATGGCCGCTGCAAAACCTTCGACGCCAGCGCCGACGGCTACACGCGCGGCGAGGGCTGCGGCATGATCGTGCTCAAGCGGCTTTCCGACGCGCTGGCCGACGACGATCCGATCCTGGCCCTGATCCGTGGCTCGGCGATCAACCAGGACGGCCCCAGCGGCGGGCTGACCGTGCCGAACGGTCCCTCGCAGGAAAAGGTGATTCGCCAGGCACTCGCCAGGAGCGGCAGCGATCCGGCTGATATTCAGTATATCGAAGCGCACGGCACCGGCACATCGCTGGGCGATCCGATCGAGATCGGCGCGCTGGCCAACGTCTTCGGCGGCGATCGTCCGGCGGATCGCCCGCTGATCGTCGGCTCGGTCAAGACCAATATCGGGCACCTGGAAAGCGCCGCCGGGATCGCCGGGCTGATCAAAGTCGTCCTGGCGCTGCACCAGGAGATCATTCCGCCGCACCTGCATTTCAACACGCCGAACCCGCACATTCCCTGGCAGCGGCTGCCCCTGACGGTGCCGACGACGGCACAGCCCTGGGAGCGCACGGATCGACCGCGCATGGCCGGCGTTAGCTCGTTCGGCTTCAGCGGCACGAACGCGCATGTGATTATCGAAGAGCCGCCCATCGTCGAGCGGCCGGCCGCCGAGGTTGAGCGCCCGGCCCAGCTGCTGACGCTCTCCGCGACCAGCGAGGCGGCGATGGCGGCGCTCGCGGCGCGCTACCGCGAGCATCTGTCGCGGCACCCGGAGCAGCCCACCGGCGATCTGTGCTTTACCGCGCATACCGGCCGCTCACATTTCGAGCACCGGCTGAGCGTGGTCGGCGCTTCGTCTGACGCGCTGCGTGAAAGCCTTGACGCCTTCCTCGCCGGAAAAACGCTTCCCGGTGTGATCAGCGGACAGGCGCGGCGGAATGCGCAGCCCAAAATCGCCTTTTTGTTCACCGGCCAGGGCTCGCAGTACATCGGCATGGGCCGTGAGCTGTACGAGACCGAGCCGACGTTTCGCCGGACGCTGGATCGCTGCGATGCACTGCTGCGGCCGTATCTTCAGCAGCCGCTGCTGTCGGTGCTGTACCCGGCGGATAGCGCCGACTCGCCGCTGGACGAGACGAGCTACACCCAGGCGGCACTTTTCGCGCTTGAGTATGCGCTGGCCGAGCTATGGCAATCCTGGGGCATTCTCCCGGCGGCGCTGCTGGGCCACAGTGTGGGCGAATATGTCGCGGCATGTATCGCGGGCGTCTTCAGCCTGGAGGACGGTCTGCGGCTGATCGCCGAGCGTGGCCGCTTGATGCAGGCGCTGCCGGCCAATGGCGCGATGGCCGCCGTTTTTGCCGACGAGGCGCGAGTGACAGCCGCGATTCAGCCCTACGCCGATACGGTCTCGATCGCCGCGCTCAACAGCCCACGCAACTGCGTCATCGCCGGCGCGAGCGAGTCGATCGCTGAGTTGCGAGCGTGCCTTGAGGCCGACGGGATCGAGACGCGACCGCTGCGCGTTGCCCAGGCGTTCCACTCGCCGCTGATCGAGCCAATGCTGGCCGAGTTTGGGCGGATCGCCGCGACAGTGCAGTACTCGCAGCCGCGCATCCCGGTTATCTCCAACCTCACGGGCCAGCCGGCCGGCGCAGAGATCGCCACGCCGGACTACTGGGTGCGCCATGCCCGACAGCCGGTACGCTTCGCCGCCGGGATCGAATCGCTCCACCAGCAGGCGATCGATGTGTTCGTCGAGATCGGCCCCGCGCCGACGCTGCTGGCGCTGAGCAACCAGATTTTACCGGGCGCAGCCGTTCAGCGACTGCCAAGCTTACGCCGCAAAGAAGCGAGCTGGCCGACGATCCTGTCAAGTCTGGGCGCGCTCTACACACACGGCGCGGCCATCGACTGGATCGCCTTCGACCAGGGATACGGGCGGCGGCGTGTCGCGCTGCCCACCTATCCGTTCCAGCGCCAGCGGTACTGGCTGGACACCGGCACGACAGCACCTGAAGGAGTAGCTATGACAGAGCGCAAAGCTCAAACCCCGAACATATCTCACAACCAGCAGCCCGCCGCAACCAATGGCGCGGCGCCGGCCGCCTCCACCTTCGATCAGGTCCTGACGACGATTCAGGCCATGATCGGCTCGGTCATGCAGATCGCGCCGTCGAGCCTGGACCCGCGTACCAGCTTTATCGACCTGGGCGCAGACTCGATCGTGCTGATGGAGCTGATTCGCAAGATCGAGCAGACCTATGGGCTCCAGCTGGCGATCCGTCAGCTTTTTGAGGAGCTGGGCACGCCGCACGCGCTGGCGGAATATGTCGATCAGCATGTCGCGCCCGAGTGGCGCGCCGCGCAGACGGCGCAGACGGCACCAGCCGTGCCTGCCGTCGAGCCGGCGCTGCCTCCTGTGGCGATCGCGCAGCCACCGCAGCCGACGCTCACGCCACAGCTTACGACGATCGCGCCCATGGCTGAAGGATCGGCCGCGCCTGCCGCATCGGCGGTTGAGCGCGTGCTGCGGGATCAGCTTCAGGCGATGTCGCAGCTGCTCACGGCTCAGCTCGACGTGCTGCGCGGTGCGCCGGCGGAGCAGCCCGTGAGCCAGACACCCGCGCTGCCCGCGCCTCAGATCGTCCAGCCGACGCCAGCTGCGCCGCCTACAGCGCCGCGCGCCGAGGCCACGAACGGCAGCCGCTCGACCGCGTTTACCACCGGCCAGGCGACCGGCATTCAAACGCGAACCAAGGATCTCACGCCGCAGCAGCAGCGCTACCTCGACGCATTCATCGCGCGCTACAACCAGCGCACCCGCAAGTCCAAAGCGTTTACCGAGACGTATCGCCCGGTCTGGGCCGACATCCGCTCGACGATGGGCTTTCGCCAGGAGACCAAAGAGCTGTGCTATACGCTGGTCGCCGAGCGGTCGAGCGGCGCGCATATGTGGGACATCGACGGCAATCGCTATATCGACGTGGCGATGGGCTTCGGCGTGCATTTCTTCGGCCATAGCCCGGCGTTCATCGGCGAAGCGATCCAGGAGCAGCTGCGGCAGGGCATCCATATCGGCCCACAGTCCAACCTGGTCGGCGAGGTTTCGCAGCTGGTCAGCGAGCTGACCGGCATGGAGCGCGTCACTTACTGCAACTCAGGCACCGAGGCCGTGATGACGGCCATCCGCCTGGCTCGCGCCGCGACGGGCCGCACGCGTATCGCGATCTTCTCGGATGCGTATCACGGCCACTCCGATCATACGCTGGCGATCGCCAAAATGGTCAACGGCGTGCGCCAGAGCATCCCCTGGGTGCCGGGCGTTCCCGAGTCGGTGGTGGGCGAAGTGCTGGTCTTGCCCTACGGCGATCCGGCCTCGCTCGACACCATCCGATCGCACCTGCACGAGCTGGCGGCGGTGCTGGTCGAGCCAGTGCAGAGCCGCCGGCCCAATCTTCAGCCCGTCGAATTTCTGCGCCAGCTGCGCCAGATGACCGCCGAGGCCGACGTGACGCTGATCTTCGACGAGATCATCACCGGCTTTCGTATCCATCCCGGCGGCGCTCAGGCATACTTCGGCATCAAGGCCGATCTCGCGACCTACGGCAAGGTTGTCGGCGGCGGCATCCCGATCGGCGTGGTCGCGGGGCAAGCGCGCTATATCGACCGCATCGACGGCGGCATGTGGCAGTACGGCGACGACTCGTTCCCGCCGGTCGCGCCGTCGTTCGCCGCCGGCACGTTCTGCAAGCATCCGCTGGCCATGACCGCCGCCCGCGCCGTGCTGCTGCGCATGAAGCAGGAAGGCCCCGCGCTCCAGGAAGGGATCAGCCAGCGCACGAGCCGCATGGCCGAGGCGCTCGATCATTATTTCCAGGAGCAGGCGCTGCCGATCAGCGTGGCGCACTTCGGCTCGGTATTCCGCTTTACGCAGGGCAACAACTTTAGCTACCTGTTCCAGCCGCTGGAGATGGATCTGCTGTTCTATCACCTGATCGAGCGCGGGATCTACCTCTGGGAAGGCCGCACCTGCTTTCTCTCGACGGAGCACACCGACGCCGATGTCGACACGCTGATCCAGGGCGTCCACGAGAGCGTCGCAGAGCTGCGGGCGGGCGGCTTTTTCGCCGCCGACCCGCCCAAGAGCGGCAACGGATCGTCGGGTCCGTCTACGCCCCGCAGCAGCACAACGCGATCGACCGAGACGGTGAGCACAACCAACGGCAAGGCGCATGTGCTGCATACGTTTCCGCTGACCAAGGCGCAACGGCAGCTGTGGGCGCTGGCGCAGATGGGCGACGACGGCATGCTTTCCTCGAAGGTGACCGGCGCGCTTGAGCTGCGCGGGCCGCTCAACCCGGACGCGCTGCACCACGCGATCCAGATGGTCGTGGAGCGCCACGAGACGCTGCGCTCGACGCTCAGCGATCACGGCGATGTGCAGCAGGTCTGGTCGTCGCTCATGCTCGATCTGCCGCTGGTGGATCTGTCGGCGCTGCCCAAAGCCGACCGCGAGACGGCGATCACGGCCTGGTTCGAGGCCGAGAGCCGCAAGCCGTTCGATTTCGCCGTCGGGCCGCTCTTTCGGACCACGCTGATCCGCCTTGAGCCGCGCCTGCATATCCTGGTCTGGGCCACCCACCACATTGTCGTCGACGGCTGGTCGATCACGGTGATCCTCCGCGAGCTGGGCCGGCTCTACACCGACGCGTGTGGCGGCAGCGCCGCGCAGCTCACGCCGCCGTTCCAGTTTCGCGAGTATATCGCCTGGCAGGAGCAGCGCATGCAGAGCGCCGAGATGGCCGCCGCCGAGACCTTCTGGCTGGGCCAGTTTGCATCGTCGATTCCCGCGCTGAGCCTGCCGACCGATCATCCGCGCCCCAGGATCAAAACCTACACCGGCAATCGCCTGACGCGGCGCTTCGATGCGCGCTTTGGCCGTGAGATCAAGCAGGCCAGCCAGGAGTCCGGCGCGACGATCTTTATGCTGCTGCTGGCCGTCTACAACGTGCTGCTGCACCAGGTCAGCGGCCAGGACGATCTGGTGGTGGGCGTGCCGACTGCCGGGCGCTCGCTCGATCAGGGAGACGCGATCGTCGGCTACTGCACCAACGTGATCCCGATTCGCAGCCGCATCAGCGCCGAGCAGCCGTTCCTCGACTATCTCAAACACTTTCGCAGCGTTCTCTTCGACGCCTACCAGCATCAGGATTATCCCTTTGCCGAGCTGATCGAGCGGCTCAACCTGCGACGCGATCCGAGCGCATCGCCGCTGGTATCAGTCATCTTCAATCTTGAGCCGCGTGTTCCGGTCCAAAAAGCCTTCGATCTGGAGCTGGATCTGATCACGCCGCCGATCAGCTTCACGGCCTACGATCTCGATCTGAATATCACCGAGGTCGGCGACGAGTTCATCCTGGACTTCGACTACAACAGCGATCTGTTCGAGAAAACCACGATTGGCCGGTTTCTGGACTCCTTCGAGGGCTTGCTGCGCCAGTTCATGCGCGATGCGAACCAGCCGATCGGCGCTGTCTACCAGGCGTTGCGAGATCAGGCCGACCGGCAGGAGCAGCAGGCCGCGCGCGAGCGCTTCAAGAAGCTGCGCCAGGAGCGCTCACATCGCAGCGCGCCCGGCTCATTCCCGGCATAGTCCGGTCTCATCACTGGTATTCAGTAGCTAGAGCTTACAGGGAGAGGATATGAACGAGTCGAAAAGCAAGCCAATCACCGGCAAATGGGCCGATAAAAGCAAAACAGCGCGACCGAAAGTCGTCACCGTGTCGCAGCAGCAGCTGGTCAGCATGGGCCGGCTCCACCCCGAGCAGCCGCTGCCGCTGGTCGTCCGGCCGAACGTCCCGAATCTGGATCTGTGCGCCTGGGTGCGCAGCAACCGCGATCTGGTCGAGGCCGAGCTGCTCAAGCACGGCGCGATCCTGTTCCGGGGCTTTGCGCTGAGCACCGCCGAGGACTTCGAGCGCTTCATCGAGGCGCTGTCGCTGGAGCTGATGAAGTACATGGAAAGCTCGACGCCGCGCGTCAAAGTCAGCGACAAAGTCTACACTTCGACGGAATTTCCGGCCGAGGAAACGATCGCGCTGCACAGCGAGCTGTCGGCCGCGCAGACGTTCCCGATGAAGGTCGTCTTCTTCGGGCACACGCCGGCCGAGCAGGGTGGAGAAACGCCGATCGCCGATGTGCGCAACGTGCTTCAGCAGATCGATCCGCAGATCCGGCAGACCTTTATCGACAAGGGCTGGCTGCTGGTGCGCAACTATGGCGACGGCTTCGGGCTGACCTGGCAGGACGCGTTTCATACCACCGATCGGGCCGATGTCGAGGACTACTGCGCCAATAACGACATCCAGGTCGAGTGGAAAGACGGCGATCATCTGCGGACCCGCCAGCTGCGGCCGGCAGTCGCCACGCACCCGCGCACCGGCGAGCAGGTCTGGTTCAATCACATGGCCTTCTGGCATGTGGCCAACCTCGATCCAACGGTCGGCAGGCTGCTGCTTGAGGAGTTCGGCGAGGAAGGCTTGCCCTACCACACCTACTACGGCGACGGCACGCGGATTCCCGACGAGGTAGCCCACGCGGTGCGCGATGCGTATCTGCGCGAAAAAGTGGTGTTTCCCTGGGAAAAAGGCGATGTGGTGCTGATCGACAATATGCTGGTCGCGCACGGACGGCAGCCCTACAGCGGGCCGCGTAAGATCCTGGCGGCGCTGGGCGAGGGCTACACCCGCCCTGACCGGATCAGCTAGGCGAGGAGTCATGACGATGCAAGATACGTTAATCCAGGGATTTCAGCTGTCGCCGCAGCAGCGCCATCTCTGGTCGTTAGTACAGCACGATCACCGGTTCCTGGCTACGGCTCAGAGCGCGATTCTGCTTGAGGGCAGGCTCGACGTGGACCGCCTGCGGACAGCGCTACAACGGCTTGTCGAGCAGCACGAGATCCTGCACACGACGTTTCGGCTGATTCCCGGCATGCCTGAGCCGCTCCAGGTCATCGACGACGCGGAGATCGCGTGGCAGCCCGAGCATGATCTGCGCGATCTGCCGGATCACGCGCAGATCGCCGCCTTCGACCAGCTCTTCGACGCGGCGTACCGGCAGCCGATCGACTGTGAGCAGACGCCGGTGCTCCATGCATCGCTCGTGACATTCGCCGACGAGCGCCACGCGCTGCTGCTGCGGCTACCGGCGCTGTGCGCGGACCGGCGCACCCTGACCAATCTCACGCTCCATCTTTCACGAGCCTACGCGGCGTTGGGCACGGGAGCTGCGGACGATCCCGAAGAGGCGCTCCAGTATGTCGTGGTCTCCGACTGGCTGAACGAGCTGCTCGAATCCGAGGACGCCGAGCCGGGCAAGCGCTACTGGCGTCAACAGGCTAATCTCAGCGCTCCGATCGCGAAGCTGCCCTTTGAGCGCGCGGACGGCCGCACAGAATCAGCGCCCTACACGCCGATCCGCGTCACGATGGATCACGAGCAGCTGCGCGCGATCGAGGCGGCGGCGCAGGCCCACAACACATCCGTCGACGCGTTTCTGCTCACGTGCTGGCAGGTTCTGCTCTGGCGTATGCTCGGCAGCGGCGATGTCGTGGTCGGTACATCCTTCGACGGGCGATCCGACGAAGATCTGGCCGAGACGCTGGGCCTGTTCACAAAATACGTGCCGGTCAGCTCGCAGCCGCATGGTGAGCTACGCTTCGCCGAGCTGCTGCAACAGCTCACGGATGAGATCGGCGATGCGGCAGCCTGGCAAGAATGCTTTGACTGGGATAACTTCAGCAGCGCAGGAGAGCAAGGGCTGGCTTTCGGCTTCGACATCGAGCCGCGCGCTGAGAGCCATGCTGGGGACGATCTTATATTTACAGATTATCGGCAGCAGGTAAACGTCGATCAGTTTCAGGTCAAGCTCGCCTGTACGCACACCGGCGCGGGACTGGAAGCGCTGCTCGACTACGATCCGCGCCTGTTCGCCCGAGCAGACATCGAGCGCATGGCGCGCTCCTTTGTGACGCTGGTCGACGATGCTGCTCGCCATGCACAGCAGCCGATCAGCCAGCTTGAGCTGCTCGATCCCGAGGATCGCCGGCAGCTGCTCGTGGCGTTCAACCCGCAGCCGGCAGATCTGCCAGACGCTACGGTCGAGTGCTGCCTGCCGGAGCTGTTCGCAGCGCAGGCGGCACGAACGCCGGAGCAGGTGGCGCTGGTGCTGGACGATCAAGAGCTGACCTACGCCGAGCTGAACCGCCGCGCGAACCGCCTGGCGCATCATCTGCGCAGCCTGGGCGTGGGGCCGGAAGTCTTCGTCGCGCTCTACCTCGATCGCTCGATCGATATGATCGTCGGGCTGCTGGCCGTGCTCAAAGCGGGCGGCGTCTACGCTCCGCTCGATCCCGACTATCCGCAGGAGCGCCTGAAGCTGATTGTTGATCAACTTCAGCCGCCGGTGATCCTGACGCATCAGCAGCTAGCGGACAAGCTGCCGCCCGGCGCGGGTCAGGTGCTCTGCCTGGACGCCGCGACCTGGCCCGAGAACGACGAGCCGATCGTGACCACGATTCAGCCGCACAACCTGGCGTATGTAATCTTCACCTCGGGCTCGACCGGCCAGCCGAAAGGCGTGCTGGTCTCTCACGCGGCGATCGCGGCGCACGTGCTGGCTGCCCGCGACCACTATGGCCTCACGCCCGACGATCGCATGCTTCAGTTCGCGGTCTTTCACTTCGACGCATCGCTCGATCAGATCTTGCCGCCCTTGCTCA
>DASWTQ010000065.1:0-2857 GCA_036402055.1 Herpetosiphonaceae bacterium | reverse complement strand
GGTCTGCGCCGCATCGTTGATCGGTACATTGTTTTCGAGCAAGCCCAGCGCCATGCGATTTGGGCCAACGACCAACTCCGAGGTCGCGATAACGGGCTGAAGCGCTGCTCCGGCCGCTGCCGTCGGCTGTGTATGCTGTCCGTCGGCTCCGTGCTGTTGGGGCTGGTTCGCCACCTCGCCAAAGCCCGTGGCGCTCTGGTCCGTTTGCTGCCCACAGGCTGCCAGGAACAGCAGCATGATGAGCAGAAGTATGCTTCGTCTATATTTCATCATCCTTCTCCCTATACGATGTCGTGTCGAACTCAGACATGTCTACGTTCAATTGACATAATAGTAATATCGTGTCCTATCGTCTGCTCACCATGATCATGCGTTAGAAGAACCAGCTCTGTCCGGTCACCGATGCCTGCGCACGCACATCGCGCGCCCAGCCCAGCAGCACTAGCTCCACGATCGTACACATGACCGCGAATGTCGCGGGACGAGCCAGCTGGCCCACAAAGCATACCTGTCCGAGTCGCCTGCTCACCAGGAGCACCGCTCCCATATTCACCAGAGCGAGCACGCTAACCATCCCCGCGACACTGAGGAGCGCCAACGGGTAATACAACCACTTCGGCGCCATCCATGCCAGCGCGCCGATGATTATATTCAGGAGGACCACGCCGCTTAGCTCACGCCAACGCTGCACAGACGGCTGATCACGATCGGCATCGGCGCGCAGCCCGGCATTGAGCAGCGGCAGGCCCAGCACCGCCAGCGCCGCACCCATACCTAGCCCGGTCGCGAGCCGGAGCACGGTCTGCGGCGGGTACATATACACCCCCAGCTGGCTGAACAGGGAGTTGAGTCCGTCAATCGCCAGCATCACCACGGCAGCCACCGCCAGGCCCACGATCGGGCGGGACGGCAATTTGGCGGCGTGCCCACGTCCCAGTACCAGCAGATAGCCCAACGTTGCCAGGAGGCCGGCGTAGATTCCGGTACAGCGGGCATCGAGTGGCAGCGGTGGTGCGTTGTAGGGCAGATTGTTGACCTGATCGCAGACGCCGCGCATCAGCGCATGCAATCGTGTCGGCAGCGTGCCACTCGGCCACAGCATGAGGCTGGCAATCGCCAGCAGGCTCAGCATGAGCGCTGCCCAGGCCCACGGACGTTGCTGCTGTGCGCTGGCATGCGCGTGCGAGACACGTCGCTGCTGTACGTCGCGCCGTGCGCGTGCCAGCACATCCGCACTGGTCGGGTCAAGCGCTGGCGGTGCCTCGGCGTCGTTTCGGCTCATGGCGTCCTCGCTTCCGCGCGCAGGAGCGCCTGCACCTGTTCATCCAAGGTGGCCTCATCGACCTCGCCGACTTTGGTGTGGACCACCTTCCCGCTCCGATCGATCAGATACGTCGTCGGCATCAGCCGGGCCGGATACTTCTGGCTGGTGTCACCGTCAGGATCGAGCAGCACGCGATACGAGATCCCTTGATCGCGGACGAACTGCTCGACCTTGGCGGGATCGTCCTGAAACGTCGTATTGATCCCCAGCACGACGAGCCCATCATCGTCGTACTCCTCGGAAATGCGGACGAGCCGGGGAATTTCGCGCACACATGGCGGACACCAGGTTGCCCAAAAGTTGATCAGGACGACCTTGCCCGTGAAGTCAGACAACCGAACCGTCTCACCATCCAGGGTCTGCAAGCTGAAATCCGGCGCGGCATCCGATGTCAGCGCAGCTGCTTCGGCACCTTCCGCAACAACGGTTCGCTCCGGCACAGCGACACCCCGGAGGAGTGGAACGGTCAGCGCCAGCAGGACCAGGAGCAGCAGCGCCAGGATCGTTTCGCGATCACGGCGACGCTCGGTCGTGGGCGCAAGACGTGGGGGCGCAGTTAGTGCCGGGCGCAACTGTTGATAGACTACGCTGAATTCGTTCCGGCGTTGCGCCGCCAGCAGCCGAAATTCGTCCGGCAGATCAGCATGGCGATCCGCGGCATATTCCAGGCATTTGGCCCGGTAGGCTGCCTCAAGTTCAGCTCGGGTGGCATCCGGTCCGATGCCCAGCAGATCATAGGCGGTGGTCATGAGCGCACCTCGCTCGATGGTGAGATGGCTGTGGCTACACCGGCGGGCCGTGCCGGGCGGCCGTGCTGCGGCAGCGGTACTGGCAGTGGTGTCTCCGCGATCCCGCGTGGTCGCGCCTCGCGCCACCGCCGAATCAGCGCCAGCACGCCGCCGAGCACACTCACGATGATCCCGGCCCAGACGAGCTTGATGCCTGGCTCAACGCTGACTTCGACGAACGCCCGTGCCTTGAAATCTTCCGGATTAGCCGCGCTGAGATCGACGCCGCCCACTTTAATGACCGCGAGGCCGGTCGCGGGGTCAACGCCGGTCAGCGCAACGTTTATGCCGCTCGGCAAGGTGATTGGCGTACTCACGACCGGCTGATTCGCTGTGACCTCCATCGCTGGCGTGACGGTCGTCGTCGTGCCGTCCGGAGCGATCACGGTGAGCACCGCCTGCGCGATGAGCGGGCCTTCACCGCGCAGCATCCCCTCCCGGTTGGGCAGCTCAAACTTTTGAAAGATCAGTGTATAGCCAGCGATCTGCTGCGGCTGCTCCCGCAGCATCTGCAACACACCTGGCGAGGCTTGTTTCGCCGGCAGGTACTGCGACGGCGCGAGGTAGAGGTCGCTCCACCACCCACTCTGAATGTCAGGATGGGTCACCTGCTGGCCGCTCTTCTCGAAGGTGTAGTAGGGCGTGTGCGCCAGCCAGGTCGACCCCGCCTCCGGATCGGTCACCTCGATCTGGAGCGCCTCACGCTTGAGCGGATCGTCAGCCGGAACCGTGATGCCGCGAAAGG
>DASWTQ010000064.1:0-16274 GCA_036402055.1 Herpetosiphonaceae bacterium | reverse complement strand
CGGGCTGTCCCGACTGCGGGCTAAAGCCGATGATCGGCTGGATCGTGGGCTGGAGTGTGGGCGTGGGTTGTTCCGATCCGCTGCCGGGCGTGGGTGTATCATCAGCGGGCTGCGGCGTTGCTGTGGGCTGAGCCGATCCACTGACCGGCGTAGGCGTAGCGAGAGCGGGCTGCGGCGTGGGTTGAACGGTCTGTGTAACGGCCGGCTCGCGCGCGGGCGGTACACTGCCTGTAAATACGTCATCGGGCGTGCCGCAGGCGGTAAGAACAGTGCCAAGCAGCGCCGCGATCAGGCCGCGCTTGAGATTATGCGTTTGGGGGGACATGATACATCCTTCTTCGGTAATGGTCTTCGGCCATGGGCAGGAAGCGTTTTTCCTGATGCGTATAACCATACCGGCTGAAGGCTGCGCTGCGAATGGCGATCAATTGGTATAGTGGTTATAGATCGCTGAGGATTCTGAGAAACCCGGCAGATGGCCTGAGAGAAGGATGGACGAAATGAGGGATCAATGACAACCGAGCCAGTGGAAGCCCTGCTTCACCGCGCGATCACAGCCCGTGAGCCGCTGTTCGACGCCCGGCACGAAACGGCGCTGCGTTTATTCAACGGCTTCCTTGAGGGCTGTCCCGATCTGGTGGTCGATCTGTACGCCGCCACGATCGTTCTGCACAACTACGCCGAGCCGCCTGAGAACGGCGTGGCGCTGATCGCGGCTGCGCAGCGGGTATTGCTCGATCGGCTGCCGTGGCTGCGCGCGATCATTGTCAAAGCCCGGCACGGCGCGACCGACCAGGACAGGCAGGGCGTGCTGCTCTTCGGCACGTCCGTCGATCGCAAGATTCGCGAGCACGGCGTCTGGTATGCGCTTGAGCTGACGATGAATCGTGACGCCAGCTTCTACCTCGACACGCGCAACCTGCGCGAGTGGGCGATCCGGAATCTGCGCGACAAAGCGGTGCTCAACACGTTTGCCTACACCGGCAGCCTGGGCGTGGCGGCCTACGGCGGCGGTGCCGGCCGCGTGGTGCAGCTCGATCTGAATCGCCGCTTTCTCAACGTCGCCAAAACCTCCTACACGCTGAACGGCTTTCCGATCCGCAAGCCTGAGTTCATGGCCGGCGATTTCTGGCCGCTGATCAACCGGCTCAAGCGTGCCGGAGAGCGCTTCGACTGCGTGTTGGTCGATCCTCCGTTCTTCGCGGCGACCGATCGCGGCGTGGTCGATCTGGCCCAGAATGTCACGCGGCTGATCAACAAGGTCCGGCCGCTGGTGCGGGATGGCGGAACGATCGTCGCGATCAACAACGCGCTCTTTTTCAGCGGCCAGGACTACATGAATGCGCTAGAGTCGCTGTGCCACGACGGCTACGTCTCGATCGCAGGGACGATTCCGGTTCCTGCCGATTGCACAGGCTTTCCCGAGACCATCGTGGCCGCGCCGGTCACCGATCCGGCTCCGTTCAACCACGCCACCAAAATCGCGCTGCTCACGATCCGCCACAAAAGCTGACAGCGCGACCCGGCTGCGTCAGCGAAACGCGGCGGCGTGTTTGACGGCCCATTGAGCAAACGTCGTCGCGGGGCGGCCCGTGATCTCCGCGACAGTCGGCAGCACGGGCTGCGGATGATCCACCAGCTGGCCGATGCCGTCGACATACCACGCCGCCCACTCGCCCATCGTCGGCGTCAGCTCAGCCAGCGCTTCTTCGCGGGTCTGCTCCTCGAACCTGACCTCGCGCCCGATCGCCGCGCCGATCAGCCGCGCCAGATCCTTGCGCTTGACGGCCTCCGGCCCGGTCAGCTCGTACTTCTTCCCAACATGTCCATCCTCAAGCAGCACCCGCGCCGCAACCGCCGCGATGTCTTCCAGCGCGATGATCGCGGTTGCGCCGTCGGCATGAGGAGCGCGCACCACGCCCGTCGTGCGGATCTGCTCGGCCCACGCGAAGGTGTTGGTCATGAACTCGCCCGGCCGTAGATGGGTCCAGGCAATCCCTGAATCTTCGACGGCTTTCTCGACCGCGTAGTAGTGCCAGCCGCTCGGGTCGCCGGCAGCCTCGTCGTCGGCATTGGACGATGAAAGAGCGACGATCCGCCGCACGCCCGCAGCCTGGGCCAGCCGCATCACATCGCGGACGGTTCGCGGCAGCGGCGCCAGGTACAAAACCTCGACGCCCTCAAGCGCGGCGGGCAGCGTTTCGAGCCGGCCAAGGTAGCCTTCGGCAACCTCGACCTCGGGCGGCAGCGCGGCCTTGCGCGGATCGATCGTCAGCGCCCGCACCTTGGCGCCGGCAGCCACCAGCTGATCGACGACCAGCCGTCCAACGTTTCCAGTCGCGCCAGTCACCAGGATCGTCATGCTTCCTCCTTTGGTTGTGGGGCACGCAACAAGTGTTGCACGCATGACTATCATAAAGGGCTGGTGTGAACGTGGAGGGTTTGAGCCGCCAAACAGCACGCCGCTAGCGCGTATGGGCCAGCTCGATCATCGAGCCGATGTGCCGGATCAGGTTCTGCGCGCGCTGCTCCTGTTCCCACAACGTCGAAAGCCAGCGATCGGCGATCGTCAGCAGCTGCTCGTCACCGGGCGGCAGCTCCAGCGCGCCGCGCAGATCGTGGGTGTTGCCCGCGTCGAACTGTTGTAACATCCGCAGAATCGCCATAAGACTATAGCCGGACTGCACCAGCGTGCGAATCACGCGGAGTCGTCCAAATTCGGCTGTTCCATACAGGCGGTAGTGATTCGCCGGGTCGCGTGGCACGTCGATCAGGCCGTTGCGCTCCCAGTTGCGCAGCATATCGACCGTGACATGCAGATGCTGCGCGGCCTGGCGAATATGAATCTGCTGGCGCGGCGCGTCCAACAAGTGGCCTGCGGCCCAGCGCTCAAGAAACTCAATCGCCGCCTCAGCAAAGGTCCGCTCCACACGCACATGCGCGAGATCCTTGTAGGCCAGCTCCATGGCCATGCCCAGATCGCCGGTGGCCGCGCTGTGCACCAGCTCCAGCAGGAGCGCTTTATCGCCAAGATAGGGCCATTGCAGCGCGAGATGCGCGAGGCGCGCCTGTTCGAGATGCAGGGCGTTGTACAGGCGATAACCGTTTGGGGCGCGTGGAATCTCCGGCAGGAAGCCCCGCAGCTCATACAATCTTACGGTGTTGGCGTGCACGCCGAGTGCTCTGGCAATATCGCTGGTTCGCAGATACCGTGCTGTCATAGCAGTAGCTAGCTGAATCGTGTTCGACGGGCAGTCGATCAAAGTCTCCACTATCATACCAAGGTTTATCGGTGCTTTGTCCAGGCGCTAAATCTGAAACCGACATTTAGCTAGCGCGGATCGGTACGCGGGCTTCATCTGCCCACTTGCCGTTTTCCTGATTCGACGTTATGATCTGACGGCGCTGAAAGCCTCACCAATTCCCGGTTGGTGCTTCAACTAAGCGTTTCAGACGCTCGACGTGCTCACACCTACCTCATCTCGATACTGGCCACTCGCCGACGATCTGGCCGCACCCACTCACGGCAAAACTCATCAGCTACCTGGCCGATACATTCGGAGGAACGCTCTCGGGTATGGATCTGCAAACAAAACAAACTCGTATCAGCACCGTCACCTTGCGCGAAGACGACATTATTCAGGTCACGATCGCGGCAGGCGCGGAAGAATCGTTGGAGGATGCGCAGGCCACCGTGCGCGCCGCTGGTGAGCTGGCCCAGGGACGCCGCTTCCCGATCCTGGTGGATATTCGCCATATGCAAGCCCAGGATCGCGATGCGCGCCCGGTGTATAGCAGCCCGGAAGCTGCGGCAATCGCTACGGCGGCGGCGCTGCTGGTGGAGTCGCGGATCAGCAAGCTGATCGCCAACTTTTTCATGGCGATTGTTAAGAACCCTGTTACCACCAAAGTCTTTACCGATGAGGCGGAGGCCGTCGAGTGGCTCAAGGGCTTTCGTGAGTAACAGCTTGACGTAAGAGATAGAGCGGTAGCCACGGAGCAGGAAAAACCATGGCAGCCTGCGTATCTAAAAACCGATCCAAAGATTGGCAAACATGCCGTAACTTTTGGCAAAGACCATCGTTTAAGTAAACAGCGCGCGTCCAAACACCTCTTTTGCGATGCCGCGTCGTTCCTGTCACAACGTCGTCGTGAGTCGTCTTTTGCCCATAAACTCAATATATCGATAAAACATAACGCGATCTGTTTCTGATGCTGGATCAAGCGGCCCACTCCTGGTGCCGCACGGGTCACAGCATGATTCCGTGGTGTGCGCTCGCTCGCTACAGGCAGCACACCGGATGTAGCCGTGCTCTGCGCTTATGGCGTGGAGTGTCATTGTGCCGGTCACACGATCCGGCTCCTCCTGGTCGATCGAAAGTTTCGGTCGCATCAAGCAATCCAGAGCCTGTCACCAGCTCATGGATACCATTCGAGTCTGTTTTGTATCGCGATTGCCTGGACCTTTCGCTACGGATGGTTCAGTCGCACCGCCACGCTGCGGTCAGTATGTCCCGTCACAGATGCGGGATCAGCACGCAAAGGTTGATGAATGCGCACCCCCCAAATCAATACCTTGCCGTATTGGTGGTGGCCCGGTCAGTGGCTCCGCATTGTGTACGCTGTCTGGTTCGACCAGCGGTGGTACTGGCAGTATGTGCGGCCCTTAATGGAGGAGCCACGCCGTCACCGAGCGCTGACGTTGCAGGCGCTGCTGGGTACGGCCTTGATCGCGGTTGTGCTGAACCTGGGCCTCTACATTGGCCTGAGCTGGCTGATCGACAGCAGATGGGATCAGCCCGTGCCTGACTGGCTCCTTATACGCGCCGGCCTTGGCTTTGTCGGCACGATCCTCATCAGTATGCTGCTGGGCATGACGTTAAGCGGAAGCGCCACCCTCGGCCTTCCCAGCAGCTTGATCTGCACCCTCGTACCGTTCCTCGCCGGGGCTTCCAGCCTTCACCCGTTCATCCTCGCGATCACGGCGACCAGCGGCCTTGCTTTTAGCATTGCGCGTGTGGTTGCTACAGGAAATAGCTGGAGTCATTTTGAAAATAGTGCCCTTCCGCTCCTGATCGCGATCGATGGCATCGTATCAGGAGATTTTGTCGGCGGTCTCGTTCAGGCCGGCGTGTTTATGGCCGCAACCTTTGTCGGCAGCCGCTGGGCCACACGCCAGGTGTCAAATCCCCAGGTACGCAAACAGTTCGCCCGTCCCCGGACAAGCCGGTTCTCACTTCTTTAGCCGTAAAGGCCAGCCCATGCACTACCGTACCCTCACCCGCGACGGACTCTACCAGTTTGTTTCTCTACTCCTGATCGTTGCCACGCTGGGCATGATGCTTCCGCTCTCGATCGCGCGTGTGCAGTCGGCCTACCGGGCTGTGGATGCCGCGCAGGGATTGCTGAAAGTCACGTTTCAGGTGACGAACAACTGGCCAGGCAGCCTTGCACCCCAGCTCGACGCTTCGGCCACGATCACCGAGACGCTCGACGACCTGGCCGGGCTCGATTCGGCGAACGATCCGAACACGATTTCTTAATATTCGCTTTCTGGATACGAGGACAACCCATGAAAACCCCCTGCTTCACGGATCGGCGGCTATACAAACTGGTCGCGCTCTTGCTCTGCTGTACGTTTCTTGGCGCACCGCTGCCACGATCGGACGCGCGCGCGGCAACCTTGCAACCTCAACGCCAATCGTCGCCGGGCCTGGACCCGTCGCTCCTCGGCGCGCTGAACAACGATGCCCTGCCGCAAGAGCTGCGCGATCTCGCGGCTACCGGCCTGCTTGGGCCTAATGGTGAGCCCAACGGCATCCTGATCGACGCAGGCGCGCAGGAGATGGCGGCGAATGATACGCCGCATGCGCCGGATGCCTTGATGCAGCCGCTCTCGGTGTCGCGGGTCCAATCGGCGTACCAGAGCACGGATATAGTGAGCGACACCCTGGTGGTGACGTTGACTGTGACCAATAACCAGCTACCGGCCAGCAGCCCGCAGCTGCCGGACAACCCAACAATTACCGATACGCTGGCGGTTGCTCCAGGTATGGACCCCGCCGACGATCCCAACACGATCCGCAACGTGCTGCTGGTTGATACGCTCACGAGCGCGGCGACTCTGGTCTCGTCGGCACCAGCAGCCGATCGGCGTGGAACGGTGCAGGCGTGGAGCTTGGGCGACATCCCGCCGGCGAGCAATGTCACAGTTGCGCTGACACTGCGAGTTCCGACGAATATCACGACCAGCATCGATCTCGATACGGGGGCGAGCGCCTGGGGTACGCTTGACAATCGCTCGGTTACCGCTCAAACACAGCCGGCGATATTGATGCCGGGATCATTGAACGGCGAGCCGGTGGGCAACTGGCTGAAGTGGACCCCGGATGCGGACACCTACGATCAGGACATGCTCGCGAAGGCGGCCGAGCTGGGCCAAGATCCGAGTCGTATATTCGCGTTCGTGCGTGGCCTGGGCTACGAGTCGTACAGTGGCTCACTGCGTGGTACGCGCGGCACGCTCTGGAGTGAAGCCGGTAACTCGCTGGACCTTTCCAGCCTGCTGATCGCCATGTTGCGGGCGAGCGGTGTTCCTGCCCGTTATCGTCACGGAACGTTGAACAAGGATCTGTCGCAGGGCCTGATTCTCTCGATGTTTCCTGAGCCGAAAGCCTTGATCGGGCATGTTCCGGCAGGAACAGCTGTTAGCAACGTGGCAGATGACCCGCGATTACTGAGCGAGACGCAGGATCACTGGTGGGTAGAAGCCTATCTGCCGGGCCAGGGCTGGCGCGATCTCGATCCATCGTTCAATGCCGCCGGTATCGGCCAGCGGCTGGTTGCCGACGATCGCCGGGCAACCGATGGCACCGATCGGATCGCCGAGGTGCCGGATGCGCTGCGGCATAAAGTAACGCTCAAGGTCAAGATCGAAGAGCAGCACCCGCTTCATGGCGGCTCCAACGGACTGGCTCAGTCCTATCCTCTCAGCCACACATTTAACTCAGTCTCGGTGGTGGGCAAGCCGATCAGCCTGAGCCACACGGTCAACGGTGCGGGCGGCGCGGGCATGATCTTCTACGCGACGCAAACAACCTATGTGCCGTATTTCTTAGTCGGCGACCAGGTGATTCAAGGCCAAGCCTTCCAGGACTTGATCTCGAACTTCCCGCTCGGTACCAGCCGTGTCACCGGCGAGTGGCTGGTGATCGAGACGCGGGACGCTTCAGGCGCAGTGGAGGTTCACGAGCGGGAGATCAAAGACTTGATCGGGGCGGCTGCGCGCCAAAGCGGCGGAAACGTCTCGCTGGCGTCCAGCACCGACAAGCCCCTGGTCGCGCCTAACGACATCGTCCAGATTCAGGTAGTTGCCCAGAATCGCACGCCGATGGCGCAGCTTGCACGGCAGCAGGTCGAGCTGACAAAGCTGATGCCGCGCGCTGCCGAGGCTTACGCCAAGCTCCAGACGCTGGACCAGAACGACGAGATCACGACATCACAGTATCTCGCCCAATACCTTGAGCCGGTCCAACGTGCGCAGGCGGCGCTCCTGGGTACGATGGCGATGACGTTCAATATGCTCTCGGGAGAGAGCCACGCCCAGCATACCAAGTCCCTGCTGACGAAAGCATATGTGGCGCGGCCCGAGATTCTGCTGCAATCGCAGACCACGATCTCAGACTCGATGGAGCTTTCGTTCGAGCTGGTCGATCTCAAAGAGCGTGTTCTGGCAATGCCGGGTCAGGCGGAGTCCGCCGTTGTCTCTACGCAGATGCTGTTGAGTATGTCGGACAAACTGATCGAGCATTTGCTGCTGGAGAAGATGTGGGGGCGCGCGCCGACCTCGGTTGTCAGTGTCTTCCAGGCCGCCGACGCCGCCAACATCCCGATCATTGGGATCAGCAAGAAGAATCTCAAGACCCTGGAGCAGACGAATTTTTCGCCACAGGCCAAGGCACGGATTACTGCCGCCGCAATGGCCGATAAGCTGGTCTTTGTTCCCGATCAGATGGTGACGGTGAACGGCAAATCCACGATCGGCTGGTGGGAAGTTGCGCCCGATGGGCATACGCTCGGCGTGCTCGAAAATGGGCAGCGCGCCGGTAGTCCAATCATCAGCTATTTTTCCACCCTGCGCATGGCCTACAGCGCCAAAAAAGGCCTGGGCATGCTTGGCGGCGCGATCTTTGTCTTTATCAGCTTCATCAAGAACTTCTTTGTGATCGCGACCGACTGGTGGCCCCTCGGCACTGCCGGCCTCATCCTCGGGTTTTACGTAAAGCACCAGCTGATGATTCAGCTATGGCTGATCCTCGCACACTTCATGACAGTGGCGGAGGCGCTGGTGGAATGCGCGGTGGCGATCGGGCTAGGTAATGAAGACTTCTGTATTGGCGCGGCCGGCGCGATCATGTTTCTGGCGTTTACGGTGCTGGCTGCGGTAACTGGCATCCAGATAGTCTCCGATCCGCCCTTACCCGAGGTTCTGGCACAGACCGAACCATGGTCAAGCGGTACATGGTCGATGACGACGACTCAGGTGCTGGCACAGGCTACTCGTACCGCGCGCAACCTGAGCCTGGATCTGACTACCGCCTCGGCGAGCATAGATGGGTTGACAGGTAGCGCATGGCAGCCTGCGGCCCGGCACGCCTTTGTGTTCGACGCGCTGACGACCAGCAACGCACAGCTCTACGCGGCAGATGGCACACTGCTCGACACGGGTAATGTATCCGTTAAGGCGCAGGACGACTCGCCGTACACTGCTGAGGTGGAGGGCGCTGCGTTCGAGGTGTCGCTTTCCGGCAGCGGCGATGTTGCTACCTACGCTCCCGCGCTCACCGGCCTTGGCGCTGCCGGAACGTGGCAGAGTTACGATGCACGGCTGACCGGCACGCAGCCCTACACGCTTAAGCTCGACGACGCGGTGGTGCTGCTCAACAGCACAACAACCTACACCGGCTCGTTCACGCTGGTTACGCCGAACGCGACGACCGTGCGCGGCGCGGGGCATACTGCGCAGCCGGTCTTTGCTCCAGCCGCAGGACTGGCGCTCAGCGATGGAAGCCTGATGCTCGGGCCGGCCACCGGCATGCTGAGCGTCGGAGGTGCGGCGCTGGATGCCAGCGCGGGCGTTGCTATCGCCGACTACAGCGGTCCCGTCTCGGTTACGCATGTCAACACGACCAGCGATCGGATCGCGCTGACGGGTGAGGCTTCGGTCTTCTCGCTGCGAACGTCGCCGTCGGCCTCTACCACCGACCCCACGACGCCGGTCACGTTCCGTGCGGAGATTGACGCGAACTTCACCGACACCTACACGACAACCGTCGAGGCACCGTCAGGATGGGACGTGACACTTGACGGCTCCGGACTCGTCACGGCGACACCGCAGCCGGGAACCGAGCCTGGAGAGTATACCGTGCTGGTCACAGCTCGCTCGACAACCTATCCCGATCTGGTTGTCTCAGCGGTACATACAGTGACCACCCAGCCGTTCCAGGGTATGGCGCTCCAGGTTGCTCCTAACCCGCTGATCACTGTGCCGTATGGCTCCGCCGAGCCTCAGCTGGTTCCCAATACCAACAACGGTCAGGCCCAGATCCCCGGCGCTGCTTATACGGTCACGATTACCAACACCTCGACGACCGCCCATACCTTCTCCGTGGATGTGTCTGGGCTGCCGGATGGCTGGCTGATCCTGAGCGGTGCTGAAGAACAATCCCAGGCTGAGATTTCGCTGCTGCCGGGTCAGGTTGGCCGCGTTGGCTTGTACATCAAGCCGACTACTGCCACGCTGCCCGCCGCCGGGACGGCCTATCCCTTCACCGTTAGTGCCGGCGCGACCGACACGTCGAACCTGGCGCAGAGCGTATCGGAAACGTTTACCTTCCCCGCGTTGGCTTTTAGCCACCTGAACGCTGCTCCCGAGATCGCCTATAGCTCGCCGGGTATGACAACCACGGTTGGGCTTACCATGCGCAATGTCGGCAATGCGGCTGGAACTTTCGCCGTCGCCGCTGAGCTGCCCATGGCTAGCTGGACTCTGGCGGGTGATGCCTCGTTCGATCTGGCCGCCGGTCAAGCCGTGACCGAAAGCCTCACGCTGGCTACGCCGGAGGGCGAGCTGGGACAGGATTATTCTGTCCGGCTATTGAGCCAGTCCGGCGCGTACACGCAGACAGCCCGTGTCGTGGTGCGGATGGTCAGCCAGCAAGCGCTGGCCGCGCACGACGCCGCCGAGGCTGCCAACCGGCTGCCCGATCCCGAGCTGTCGGCCGCGCTGACCAACGCCGGCATCGCGATCGGGGTGCTGGAAGGGAATCTCCTCGATCCGGCCGCGCGCGATCGACTGGTTGCGGCGATCACACAGATCGTCGAGCAGCTTGAGCCGTATCCGGCACTGCCCGCGACCGGCGCGCTTCAGGCCGTCGCTCAGGCGCTGCGCAACCACACCAGCGAGGCCGATATAGCCGCCGATCTGGTGGATCTGCGTGAGGCGCTGCACGATCTTCAGGAGCAGCTCGCGATCATCGCGCAGTACGGCCTGTCGGCGCAGATCACGCCCGGCGCGGCGATCACGCTGCCCGGTCGCGCTGTGACCTACACGCTGGAGCTGGCCAATCGCGGCAAGCAGAGCACGACCTATGTCGCCAGCATCACGCCGGCGCTGCCCGGCGTGACCAGCCCGGTGACGCGCACGCTGAATCCAGGCCAGGTGGTCACGGTTCCGATCGCGATCACGCCCGACTCCACAGGCTTGACCACGCTGACCGCCAGCGTGAAAGCGGTCGATGCCGGCGGCGCCGATATTCCCTATGTCGAGGCCCGAGCGACGGCTAGCCTGCGCGTGGTCGATTCGCTGGCCGCGATCACGCAGGTTACCGCGACGCCTAACTTTGTCGAGACCGGCAGCAGCTCGACGCAGCTCTCGTTCCATGTCGCCAACATCGCCAACTGGCGCATGGGCGGCCAGGCGGCGGTCGAGGTGCTGGCCCCGAGCGGCACGCAAGTCTTCAGCACCACGCTGCCGATCACGGTCTCGCTCAACGATGCCCAGAACACCTTCGCGCTGAGCCGGCTCAACACCTCCGGCTTCGATACCGGAGTGTACACCGTCAACGTCGATCTCGACATCACCAGTCCGCAGGCGCTGACCGGCCTTGACGAGATCAGCGGCTACACCTTGTTCAGCGTCGGACAGGGCATCAAGGCGACCGCCAACGTGTCGCCGGCGATCGTCGCGCCGGGCACCAGCGTAGTGACCACGACGCTGTCCACGGAGCGCACATTCTTTGGCGACGGCTCCAATGGTGGCGGCGGCGGCAACCCGACGCCGATCATGACCGAAACCTTGCAGCTGGTCGCGCCTACTCACGTTTCGGCGTCAAACCCGGCGATCGGCGTGCTGCGCCGTCTTGAGGCCGGCACCTACGACGTCGTGATCACGGACGGCGCGATCCGCCCGTCCGCCAGCGGTCCCTGGTTCGATACCGTGCGCATCAATGCCACGCTCGGGCCAAACAACGTGCGCGAGTACTTCCTGGGCTACGGCATCGACGCGCACACCGGCGGCTCGGCCACGCACTACGAGGCGACCGCGATCAACCGGGGCAAATCGGTGCGCATCTATCTGCCCCAGGCCGCCGATCTGCGCTTCTGGCACTCCGACACGACGCCCGCCGACTCGACGGGCAGCATCACGCTGCACGTGCGCAAGATCTACGAGGCTAGCAACAGCCTCAACCGCCGCGTCGAGGGCGCGCTGGGCTGGGCGATCCCGCGCCAGCAGTCGGACACGATGCGCTTCGACGTGTCAGATCCCAACAACCGCTGGGCGATGACCAACCAGTGCGCGGCCTGCCATGTGCAGTCGCAGGCCCTGATCGGCCTGAGCGATGCCGCGCATAAGCTGCCGAACAGCCCCAGCGACATCCAGACCATGGAGGCGCTCGCGGCGTTCATCCAGGGCTCGGTCAACGCGCAGGGCCGCGTCCTCAACACCCACACCGATTACGCCAACATCCAGACCGGACTCGCGGCCTGGGCGCTCTCCGAGGCGACGGATCGGCCGGCGGTCACGCCCGCGCCGGATCTGCGCCCCGATGGCATCAAGCGCTACGAGGATAATCACGAGCTGCTGCGCTACAACGGCAAGCCGTTTATCGGCGCGGTCGGCTGGAAGCGCGGCGATTCGGAGCTGGCCAGCGCGGGCTACTATGCCCAGAACAACACCGCTGCCACGACGATCTCGCTGGGCTTCACCGGCTCCTGGGTGCGCCTGGGCTTGCTGGCCGGGCCCGACACCGGGCTCGCGCAGGTCGCGATCGACGGTGTGAGCTACGGCACGATCGATACCTACAGCCGGGTCGCGCAGCCGATCAGTCGCGGCATTCAGCTGGACAGCAACGGCTCGCACACGATCCAGATCACGGTCACCGGCCAGCGCAACGCCTTCTCGACCGCGCGCTGGGTGCGTCTCGACTACCTGGATGTGTGGGACGGCACGGCGATGCCCGAGGGTCGCTTCGAGGAAGGCGACTCGCAGGTCCGCAGCAGCGCCGATTGGACGCGCACGGCGCTCTCCGGCGCAAGCGGCGGCCAGTACTGGACCGGCGGCAGCAGCGTGTGGTTCCCGTTCACAGGTACCTCGGTCGCCTACCAGGCGATCGCGTCGAGCAGCGGCCGCAAGGTTGAGGTGCTGATCGACGGCGTTTCCAAGGGCCTCTACGATCTGTACAGCGCTACGACGGCGACGCGCACGTTTGCCTTCGGCGAGCTGAGCGCGGGGCCGCATATCCTGGAGCTGCGGCCATTCGACGGCCCGGCCACAGTCGATGCGTTCGTCACGCCGGGAGCGCCGCCCTACGCCACGCCGCAGCCGCCCGCGAGCATCATCCGCCACGAGGAGGACGACGCGGCCTTCCGCTTCAACGGGAATCCGTTCCAGACCGGTACGTCGTGGGGCTCCGGCGGCCATCACGCGTTCAGCAAAGGCTTTGGTATCTGGTCGCGCAATGCGAACGATGCCATGAGCTACACCTTCACCGGGAGCTGGGCCAGCGTCGGCTTCTTGACCAAGACCAACGCCGGCAAGGCCGAGATCCTGGTCGACGGAATCAGCCGTGGTATCGTCGATACCTACAGCCGCAACGACGACACCACCAGCGTCGCGGTCTCCGGTCTCAGCGCCGGACAGCACACGCTGGTCGTCAAGATTCTGGGCCAGCGCAACACCTTCTCCAGCGACAGCTATGTCCACCTGGACTACGTCGATGTGTGGGATGGCACGCCGATGATGGAGGGCCGCTTCGAGGAGGGCGATCCGCGCGTTTCGCGCACCACGAACTGGAGCAGCGCGCCGGCGACGGTCGCCAGCGCCGGCTCGTACCTGCACAGCGGCGGTCTGCTCTGGTTCCCGTTCACCGGCGACTCGATCACCTATCAGGCGTTCACCTCCAACAGCGCCGGGCTGGTCGAGGTCGTGATCGACGGCGTTTCCAAGGGCCGCTTCGATCTCGCCAGCGACACGGCGGGCGTGCGCTCCTTCTCGTTTGACGGGCTGGGCGCAGGGCCGCACGTGCTGCTGGTCAAGCCGGTACGCGGTGTGGCGACGGTCGATGCCTTCATCACGCCGGGCACGGCGCCGTTCGTCACGCCGCCGCAGCGCACGGGCATTGTGCGCTACGAGGCCGACGATCCGGCGATCCGCTTCAACAACGCGCCCTACGCTGTCACCGCGCAGTCGTGGTCGGCGATGGACTATGTGTCGCATCTGCACGGCAGCGACGGATCGGCCGTGTGGTCGCGCACCGCAGGCGACACCGCCAGCCTGACCTTTACCGGCTCCTGGGTCAGCCTTGGCCTGCTGCCGCAGTACAACGCGGGCAAGGCCGAGATCTTGATCGACGGCGTGAGTCGCGGCATCGTCGATACCTACAACCCGGCCGAGACAACCTCCACGCTGACGTACGCCGATCTCGGGCCAGGCCAGCACACGATCACGGTCAAAGTGCTGGGCCAGCGCCACGTCAGCGCCGCCGACGACTATATCTTGCTCGACTACATCGACGTGTGGGACGGCACCACGCTGCCGAACGGCTCCTTCGAAGAGCTGGATGCGCGCGTGATCCGCAGCCGCAACTGGACTCGCGAGAGCAACGCCACAGCCAGCGGCGGCGCGTATCTGCGCAGCGGCAGCAACGTCTGGTTCCCGTTCACCGGCACCTCGGTGACGTATCAGGCGCTGGCGGCTTCGGGCGCCGGCAAAGCGCATCTCTATATCGACGGCAAATACTACGATTATCTGGATCTCGGCAGCACCGCAACCGCCGCACGATCCTTCTCGGCGACGGGACTGCCGCCGGGTCCGCACATGCTCCAGGTGCAGGCGGAAGGCACGATCTATGTCGACGCCTTTGTGACGCCCGCCAACGGGCCGCAGACACCCCGGCATGTCAGCCTGACGACCTCGACGGTGAGCGCGACCTCGCCGCATCGAGCGGACGGCAGCGACGTCGCGACGATCACGGTCACCGTGCGCGATGCCTCGGGTAATCCGCTGGCCGGTAAGCCGGTCTGGGTTGCGCTGGCCGCCGAAGGTGTGGATCTGAGCCAGGCTCCGGTCACCAGCGGCGCGGATGGCACTGCCACCTTTACCATGACCAGCACCGAGGCGGGAGCGTTCGCGCCGACCGTGCTGATCGTCGATGGGCCGGTCACGCTGACCTTGCCGCAGCCGGTGGTCCAGTTCACGGCCGGCACGATCACGGGCCGCGTCTTCGAGGATGCCGACCGCGACGGAACGCAGGACGCGGGCGAGCCGGGTGTCGTCGGGGTGCCGGTGGCGCTCAACGACGACCAGGGCGCGCAGCTCTCCTCCACCGCGACCGGCGGCGACGGTAGCTTTACCTTCTCCAGCCTCCAAGCAGGCAGCTACCAGCTGGTCGCCTCGGCGCTGACCGAGTGGGCGTTCAGCACGCCTACGCAGCTCAGCGTCACGCTCGACGAGTTCGGCACCAGCGCCGGCCATGTGTTCGGCGCGTATGCCGTGGCGCAGGTCGACGGCGTCGTCTGGAACGATGCCAATCAGAACGGCACGCGTGATACCGGCGAGATCGGGATCGCGGGTGTGACGGTTGCGGCTAGCGGCAGCGCGGGTGCTGCTGCCAGCGCCACGACCGACGCGCAGGGCCGCTACACGCTGGCGGTGCCGGCGCCCAAACCGGCGGCGCCGGCGAACTTTACCTTCAACGCGCAGCCGTCGGCGGTCACCGAGCCGGCGATCGCGCGGGTGGACAACGCCCGGTTCGCGCACGGCAGCTACGAGGTCGATCCGTTCGCGGCGGCCGACAACGTCACCTTCGATCGCCCGAGCTTCGATCTCGATCCGTCGACCTATCCGCAGAACTACAACTTCGAGACCAGCGACTTGAGCGGCT
This sequence comes from Herpetosiphonaceae bacterium, assembly GCA_036402055.1. Classification (GTDB taxonomy): domain Bacteria; phylum Chloroflexota; class Chloroflexia; order Chloroflexales; family Kallotenuaceae; genus LB3-1. Next base: position 831 of record DASWTQ010000064.1, on the reverse strand, counting down.
GGAGCGCCAGCAGCGGGATCACGAACGTTTCGGGCAGCATGGACGGCAGCCGTTACGCGGCTACGCCCAACCTGCCCAACGGGAGCCTGACCTCCTCGGTCTTCCAGATCGGGGCGGATGCGCAGACGCTGTTCTGGCAGTGGCGGACACGCTGGGGCACGGAAAGCTACGTGCAGCTGCTCGACGAGAGCGGACAGCAAGTGCTGCGCACGGTAGTGAACAACGGCGGCACCAACGGCGGCTGGTACAAGGCCTTCGCCGATGTCAGCGCCTTCCGAGGTCAGAACGTGCGCGTGCGCTTCCTGAGCAGCGGCTACGGTGGCTCGGGCGGGAACTGGTTCCACGTGGACAACGTGGGGCTAGAAGTGTCGATCCCGGGCTGGCAGACGAGCGGCAACACGTGGGGCTCCAACGGCGCGCTCTACGGCATCAACACCGCTAGCGACGGCATCGATGGGCCGTACGCCTTCATGAGCAGCCCGAACCTGGCCATGACCTCGGCCGCGTTCGAGGTGGGCGCAGAGGTGCAAACGCTCAGCTGGCAGTGGCGCACGCGCTGGGGCACGGAAAGCTACGTGCAGCTGCTCGACGAGAGCGGCCAGCTGCTGCGCACAGTGGTAAACAACGGCGGCACGAACGGCAGCTGGCAGAAGGCGTTCGCCGATGTCGGCGCGTATCGTGGCCAGAAGGTACGCGTGCGCTTCGTGAGCAGCAGCTACGGCGGCGGCGGCGGGAACTGGTTCCATGTGGACAACGTGGGGCTGGAAGTGTCGATCCCGGGCTGGCAGACGAGCGGCAACACGTGGGGCTCCAACGGCGCGCTCTACGGCA
>DASWTQ010000063.1:0-16397 GCA_036402055.1 Herpetosiphonaceae bacterium | reverse complement strand
GCCCATCATCACGCGGCGGAACATCCACAGCAGATAGACTGCCGCCAGGATCACGCCGAGCAGACCGAAGGCCGCGAACTCCCAGCCCAGCACTTGCGAGCTGAAGGTGCCGAACATGATCGTCGCCTCGCCCACGAAGCCATTGAGCGCGGGCAGGCCGATCGACGACATGATGATCAGCAGCGACAAGAACGTGTAGACCGGCATCACCTTCCACAGGCCGCCGAAAGCGTTGATCGCGCGGGTATGACGGCGCTCATAGATCATGCCGACGATCAAAAAGAGCGCGCCAGTCGACAGGCCGTGATTGACCATCTGCAAGATCGCGCCGTGAATACCGATGGGATTGAGCGCAAAGATGCCCAGCACAATAAAGCCCATGTGGCTGACCGACGAGTACGCGACCAGCTTCTTGATGTCGGTCTGGGCGTAGGCGATCCACGCGCCATAGATGATGCCGATCACCGCCAGCACACCGATCGCAAAGGCGAAGTAGCGCGATGCCTGCGGGAAAAGCTGCAAGTTGAAGCGGATCAAGCCGTAGCCACCCAGCTTCAGCAGCACGCCCGCCAGAATCACCGAGCCGGGCGTAGGCGCTTCGGTGTGCGCGTCGGGCAGCCACGAGTGGAACGGCCACAGCGGCACCTTCACGGCAAACGCCGCGAAGAAAGCCAGGAACAGCCAGCGCTCCGTGTTGGGGTCCAGCGTGAACTGGCCCGAGCGCATCTGCGCGATCATATCCGGCACGCTGAAGCTGTTCTGGCCCCACAGCACATACAGCGCGATGATCGCCAGCAGCATCAGCACCGAGGCCGCAAAGGTATAGAGAAAGAACTTGACCGTCGCATAGATGCGCTGAGAGCCGCCCCAGATGCCGATCAAGAAGTACATCGGCACCAGCGTAAACTCCCAGAAGATATAGAACAGGAACAGATCCTGGGCCAGAAACACGCCGAGCATACCGGTCTCAAGCGCCAGCATAAACGCCTCGAACGCTCGTACTCGCGTGTTGATCGAGTCGAAGGTCGAGAGGATCGTGATCGGCGTGAGAAACGTCGTCAGCAGCACCAGCCACAGCGAGATCCCGTCGATGGCGAGGTAATAATCCACGCCAAAGGCTCCAATCCACGGCACGCGCTCGACCAATTGCAGGCCAGGATTGCCGGGATCGTACATGCCCAGGCCGGGTATCAGCGGCAGTGAAACCACAAAAACTACCAGGCTCCAGACAAACGCCAGTCGCTTGGCGTTCCGATCGCTGAGACCAGGGATCACCAGCAGCGCGATCGCGCCGACCAGCGGCAGCCAAACGATTAAAGAAAGCAGAAAACTTTGCAAAGCTGTACCCTTAGTGTGTAAGGATCAACAGATCTATCTGCGCGGCGGGCTGGACACCGCCCGCCACCTGAGCTAGCGCACGGTCATAAAGCCGAAGTAGCCGATCACCGCCAGCACGCCGATCAAGAAGACCAGCGCATACGAGCGAACGTAGCCGGTCTGCGCCTCACGCAGGCCAGCTCCGCCGAGACCAATCAGCCGCGCCGCGCCGTTGACCAATCCATCGATGCCGCGTGGATCGAAGATCCGCGACAGGAAGTTAGCGATCGCCTTGAAGGGCCGCACCACCGCCGAGTCGTAGACGTCGTCGGCGTACCAGCGCTGCTCGAAGCCCTCGAAGAAAACGCCGAGCACGCGCGCCAGCGGATCGCGGAAGGTCTTCTTCCACTCGCGCCTGGCGTAGACCTGGTAGGCGACAAAGAACGCGCCCAGCGACAGCAGCACCGTCACCGACGCCAGTACAATATCGAACTCCGGCGGCTCAGTCACCGCGCCCGCGACCTCAAAGACTGGCTCCAGGAAATGATCCAGCGTGTGCAGACCGGGCAGGTTGATCGCGCCTGCCACCAGCGCACCGATCGCCAGAATCACAAGCGGCACCGTCATGATCGGCTCGCTCTCGTGCGGATGGTAGCTGTGATCGCGCTGGTGGCCCCAGAAGACCAGGAAGATCTGGCGGCCCATGTAGAAGGCTGTCAGCACAGCGGTGATGATCAGGAGCGTGCCGGCTACGGGATAGGTGCCGAAGCGCCCACCGTGGAAAGCCGCGCCGATGATCTCATCCTTGGACCAGAAGCCCGCGAACGGCACGATACCCGCCAGCGCCAGCGTTCCGGCCATGTAGGTCAGGAACGTGCGCGGCATCGCCGTGCGGAAGCCGCCCATCTTGCGCATATCCTGCACTTCGTGCGCGCCGTGGATCACCGAGCCGGCGCCGAGGAAGAGCAGCGCCTTGAACACGCCGTGCGTCAGCAGATGGAACATCGCGGCGGTATACGCGCCCATGCCGGCAGCCGCGACCATAAAGCCGAGCTGCGAGACCGTCGAGAACGCAAGCACACGCTTGATGTCGTACTGGCCGATCGCGATCGAGGCCGCCACGAACGCCGTCGCCGCGCCGATGTAGACCGTCAGATTCGAGACCGACGCCGACATGATGAAGATCGAGTGCGACCTGACGATCAGATACACGCCCGAGGTGACCATCGTCGCGGCATGGATCAGCGCCGAGGCAGGCGTCGGGCCAGCCATCGCGTCGGGCAGCCAGACCCACAGCGGAATCTGCGCCGACTTGCCGGTCACGCCGATCAGCATACAAAACGCAATCGCCGAGGCCGTCAGCGTGGGGCCGAATACCCACTGGATCTCGGTGCCGGCCAGCACCTCAGCCGCGCGCGGGAAGATGCCGCCGAAGTTGAGCGTGCCGAAGTGCTGGAAGAGGCCGAGGATCGCCAGCATCAGGCCGAAGTCGCCGATGCGGTTGACGACGAACGCCTTCATCGAGGCGTAGCGCGCCTCTTTGCGCTCGAAGTTATGCCCGATCAGCAGGTACGAGCACAGGCCGACGCCTTCCCAGCCCAGGAACAGGAGCAGATAGTTGTTCGCCAGCACCAGAATCAACATCGCAGTGACGAACAGGTTCAGATACACAAAGTAGCGCACCGGCCGCGCATCGTGCGCCATGTAGCCGATCGAAAAGATATGGATCAGGCCACCGACGCCCGTGATCAGCAGCACCATGACCGCCGACAGCGGATCGAACAAGAAGCCAAACGGCACGCGCAGCCGCTCGGCGTCGATCCATTGCCACAGCGTAAAATCGACGTGTGTCTGCTCTTCGTGGGGCAGTCCTGCCAGCGTGGCTGTGGCAACCAGCGCCAGCACGAAGGCCAGCAGCACCACCGCGCTGGCGATGAGCCCGGCCCGTCGTCCATCGCGGATCGCGAAGGTGTTGACCAGCGCGCCCAGGAGCGGCAGCACAATGATCAACGGGACAAGTGTTTGAATAAGCTCCACAAGATCCTTCCTCAGCAGTAAGAACCTAGAACTTAGAACTAAAAAGAAATCCGCTCTAGGTTCTTGGTTCTTGGTTCTTCGCTTCTAGCCCCGCATCGTGTTGACTTCGTCGACGTTGGTCGTGCGCTTGGTGCGGAAGATGCCGACCAGCAGCGCCAGCCCAACCGCCACCTCAGCGGCTGCCACCGTGATCACAAAAAACGTCAAGATCTGGCCGTCGACATGGCCCCACTGGCGCGAAAACGCCACCAGCGCCAGGTTCGCCGAGTTGAGCATCAGCTCGACCGACATAAAAACGACCAGCGCATTGCGACGCGTGAGCACGCCGATCACGCCGATGGTGAACAAAACCGCGCTCAGCATCACATAGTAATCGGTAGGAACCATCAGGTACGCGCTCCTTCTCGCTCGCGGCTCTTGATCGTCAGCACGATCGCGCCGATCAACGCAACCAGCAATAAGACCGAGGTTATTTCGAACGGCAGCAGATAGGTGCTAAAGAGCGAGTTGGCGACCGCTTCCGCCGCGCCAATCTGCGGCTGCGTCGTGGGCGTCGTCGCGATGGCGGGCGAGTCCGCGCCCAGGATCGCGTAGCCGGCGATGCTGACCAGCGCCAGGCCCAGCACCAGCGCGACCGGCGTCTGCCAGGGCAGGCCGTTAACCTCCTCCTGGCCTTTTTCTGAGCCGAGCAGCATGATCACGAACAAAAACAATACCATGATCGCGCCGGCATAGACCGTGATCTGGACCATCGCCAGGAAGGGAGCGTTGAGCAGCAGGTAGAGCACAGCCACGCCGAAGAAGTTGAGCACCAGCCAGAGCGCCGAGTGAACCGCGTTATGGCTGAGCACCATCGCCGCCGCCGCGCCAATCGTGATAAATGCGGTAATCAGAAAGAGTACAAATTCCATGATTCTCTCCGCAACAAGAGACGAGTGACGACCGGCTATGTTACCACAAACGTCACTCGTCTCTTACAGTCGTCGCAGCCTATAACTCCATTTGCGCCGGTGGATTCGGCGGACGATTCAGATTTTTGAGGATCGGCGGCGGCTCGCCCCAACCCTTATCTTCCGGCACCAGCAGCATCTCTTTGGTATACACCGCCGACTTGCGATCGTAGAACGACAGCTCATACTGGTGCTCCAACACGATCGCGTTGGTCGGGCAGGCGTCCTCGCAGTAGCCGCAGAAGATGCAGCGGATCATATTGATCTCATACTTGGCCGCGTAGCGCTCGCCGTAGCCGACCGGATTGTTGGGATTATTCTCCGCCGGCTCGACATAGATCGCGTCTGCGGGACAGGCCGCCGCGCAGAGCGAACAGCCGATGCAGCGCTCTTTGCCGTCTTCGTAGCGCTTCAGCTCGTGCTTCCCGCGAAACCGCTCGCGCACCGGGCGCTTGACCTCGGGATACGAGATCGTGACCGGGCGCTGGAACAAATATTTAGCGGTGGTTCGCAGTCCCTTGATCAAATCAAACATGCTCTACTCCTACCGCAACGCGCCGAACAGCCCGGCGATGTACGGATTCATACCACTCGTCAGCACCGCGCCGATCGCCGTGATCGCCACCAGCGCCAGCGAGAGCGGCAGCAGTCGCTTCCAGCCGAGATCCATCAGCTGATTGTACTTGAAGCGCGGCAGCGTCGCGCGGACCCCCACGCTCAAGAACAGGAAGAAGATCAGCTTCAGCAGGAAGTAGCCCACCGAGACCAGCGCCGCGATGTTGGGATAGCCCGCGCTGTAGAGCGTATCGACGCCGGGGCCGCGCCAGCCGCCCAGGAAGAGCGTCACGCCGATCGCCGAAACCGCGATCAGCTTGATATACTCGGCCATAAAGAAGAGCGCGAACTTCATCGATGAGTACTCGGTGTTGTAGCCGCCGACCAGCTCCTGCTCGGCCTCCACGAGGTCGAACGGCGCGCGCACAACCTCAGCCGTCGAGGCCAGCCAGAAGACACAGAAGGCGATCAGCCCGGTCGGCTTGAAGATATTCCACCAGCCGGCCTGGCTCTCCACGATGCGGCAGGTGCTCAGCGCGCTATACGCCTCGTTGGGAAACATCACGTTGCACGCCGGGTAAGGATAGCCCGCCTGCTGCGCCGGAGCGGCCGTCAGCATGATCGCCACCAGGATCGACAGGCCCAGCGCCAGCTCATACGAGATCAGCTGCGCCGCCGAGCGAATGCCGCCCAGCATCGAGTACTTGTTGTTCGACGACCAGCCGCCGAGCGTAATGCCGTACACGCCGATCGACGTGACCGACAGCAGGAACAGCACGCCGACGTTGATGTCGGTGAATTGCAGCGGCACCACGCGGGTAGACTCGCCCAGCAGCCACGACAGATCCAGATACGCCCCGAACGGAATCACCGCGAAGAGCAGAATCGCCGGGATCATCGCCAGCGCCGGAGCGATCGTGTAGACCACCTTGTCGGCCTGCGTCGGCGTGATGTCTTCCTTGAAGAAAAGCTTCACGGCGTCGGCCAGCGGCTGGAAAAAGCCGTTCGGCCCGGCGCGATTCGGCCCGACACGATGTTGCAGTCGCGCCAGGAGCCGCCGCTCAAACAAGGTGAGATAGGCGAACGCCGTCGTCGTTCCCAGAAACAGGACGAGGGCGACGATGATCAGCGTGATCAGCCTGATCCAAAAATCCATATTACGCCTCGACCTTTTCGATCTTCACGGGAGTCAACACGCCGGTGCGCAGCGATCCCAGCGGAATCTCCGCCAGATCCGGCACGAGCAGCGTTCCCTCGCCGACTGCACCATCAACCTTCGCCTCCAGCTCCACCGCGCCCACCGACGAGCTTAGCCGTACGCGATTGCCGGAGCTAATACCGAGCCGCGCCGCGTCTGCCTTGGCGATGCCGACGTAGGGCTGCGGCACCCAGTAGCTCAAGCTGTCGGCGTTCTGCATCAGCGTGCCGCCGTCGTACAAACGCGGCGCGGCGATCACCAGCAGCTCGCCCTCGCGGCGCTGCGGCACGACCGGCTGCGAGAAGACCAGATCGAACGCGACGTTGCCTTGCTCGGCCAGCGTCGGCCACTGCACGCCGAAGCCCTCAGTATTCTCGTAGCTGGTGCCGTCGTAGAAGACCGGATCGGAGACCGCCTGCCGGCCCCACACGCCGCTCGTCGCCTTGAGCTTGGCGAAGCTCGCATCCTTGTAGATCGCGACACGCTCCACAATCTCGGCGTTCACGTCGTCGGTCGAGCGATACAGCCAGCTGCTTTGTGGCGTCGTGCGCGCCGCGTTCTTTTTCTTGCTCGTCGGCTGGCCCTTGCCAGCACCCGTGCTCGCGCCGACGCCCACCGCCGCGCCCTCGAAGACCGGCACCATGTTGGCCACGGTTCGGCCCAGCGCGCTCAGGATCTGCCAGTCGGGACGGCTCTCGCCCAGGCTGTTGCGAGCCGCGCGGAAGCGCTGCACCCGGCGCTCGGCGTTGGTGTACGTGCCGTCGCGCTCGGCAAAAGCAGCTGCCGGCAGCACAAAATCCGTGATCTCGGCCGTCGGCGTCATGAACAGATCCTGGACGATCAGCAGGCCAACCTTTTTGAGCGGTGCCAGCGCCTGCGGATTCGCCCCGACCGGATCGAGACCGGCGACGTAGAGCGCATGCAGCTTACCATTAGCCGCCGCCTGGATCATCTGCCGCGCCGTCATGCCGCTCTTGGTCAGGTTGGTGTAGCCGGGACCTTTGCTCGGCCGCACGCCCATATCGAGCGCGCCGCGACTGTTGTTGTAGCGCAGGATCGGCAGCACGCCGTTGCCCGCACGGCCGACGTGGCCCGTCAGCAGCGCGATGTTACCCAGCGCTTGCAGCAGCGGCGTTCCGGCGGCAAACGCCTCGCGGCCATACACGATCACCAGGTTTTCGGCGCCAGCCACGCTCTTGGCGATCGCCTGCAACGTCTCGGCGGCGACACCGGTTTGCTGCGCCACATTGCCGACGCTGTAGGGCTGAAGCGCGGTCCGCAGCGTGTCAAGATTCTTGGTGCGCGTCGCGACAAACTCGCGCTTTTCGAGGCCACCCTCAAGGATCGCCGAGAGCAGCCCGAGCACGAAATGCGCTTCCTGGCCGTAGCTGTAGCGCACGGTGCTCGTCGCGGCCGCGTCCAGCTTGGTCGGCCGTCCGTTGGCCACGATCAGCTCGCCGCCCCGGCGCTTGATGCCGCGCAGCCGCAGCAGATACACCGGCGCTTCTTCCTCGGGATCGGCGCCGACGACCAGCACGGTGGTGCCTTTGCCGAGCTTGCCGAGATCCGTGCCGCTGCTCAGGCCAAACGCGTATGCCAGATCGTCGTGCTCCGGCTCGTCAAGCGTGCCGTTGCGGCTATCGAGATGCGGCGATTGCAGCACTTCGCGGAACAGCTTCTGGAACAGATACAGATCTTCGTTGGCAAGTCGTCCACCTGCCAGACCGCCGATCGCATCGCCGCCGTAGCCCTCGACTACGCCGTAGAGCTGCTGGGCGATCTCTTCCAGCGCTTCCTGCCAGGTCGTCTCGATCAGGTTGCCGCCGCGCCGCACCATCGGCTTGGTGATACGCTTCTGGCTGTCGGCGAAGTGGAAGCCGTAGCGACCACGATCGCAGAGCCAGATCTCGTTGACCCACTCGTTGACGCGCGGTTGCACACGCTTGATGTCACGGTAGCGCATATCGAGCGTGATGTTACAGCCGACCGGGCAGTGTGGGCAGATGCTCGGCACCGGCTTGACTTCCCAGACGCGACCGGCGAAGCGGAAGTCGTGGCTCATCAGCGCGCCGACCGGACAAATATCGACGGTGTTGCCCGAGAACTTGGAGTTGAACGGCGGGTTCGACTTCGACTGGATCATCCAGGCCCGGCCACGATTGGCAAAACCCAGCACGCTATCGCCCGCGATCTCGTCCTCGAAGCGCACGCAGCGCGAGCACAGAATGCAGCGCTCGCGGTCAAGATCGATCAGCGGGCCAAGCGGCACCGGCTTTTCGAAGTGGACCTTGTCTTCATAATCGAAGCGCGTCACGCCGGGGCCGTAGCCCATGGTCAGATTTTGCAGCGGGCACTCGCCGCCCTTGATGCAGACCGGGCAGTCCAGCGGATGCGAGGTCAGCAGCATCTCGATCACGCCTTTGCGCGCGAACTCGACTTCGGCGGTATTGGTCTTGACGACCATGCCGTTGGAGACCGGCGTGGTGCAGGCGGTCTGCAAGCGCGGCATCATCGCGATCACGGGCTTGCCGCTCTCGTCCAGCACCGGCTGCTTGGTCGCGGGGTCCATCTTCGGCGTGCCGACCTCGACCAGACACATGCGGCACATGCCGACCGGCGGAAGCTTCGGGTGATGGCAAAAGACCGGGACCTCGATTCCGGCCTCAAGCGCGGCCTCGACCACCCCGGTTCCCTGCGGCACCGTTACTTCTACGCCATCGATTGTAAGCTTAATATCTGGCATATATCTCTAGCTTCTAGGCAGGAGCGCGCAAGCGACCCCGCAGTTGAGTTAGCGGACAGGCGGCGTGGCCGCGCCGGTGTATGCGCTGCCCTCCGCGACCGACGTGTGCGGCATCGGGTGGTTGGCGCCCAGCGGACAGCGGCCAAGCTCGATATGCTGGCGGATCTCGTCGCCGAAGTATTTGAGCGCCGAGTTCACCGGCGAGACAGCGGACTCGCCCAGCGGGCAGAAGCACTTGCCGAGCATTTCCTTGCCGAGGTCGTTGAGCAGCGGAATATCGGCCGCGCGGCCTTTGCCGTGCTCGATGCGCTCCCAGACCTTGACCAGAAAGTGCGTGCCTTCGCGGCAGGGCGTACACTTGCCGCAGGACTCGTGCTTGAAGAACTCGTCGACTTTCATCGAGGCCGCGACCACGCAGGTCGAGTCGTCGAGCACCACCACCGCGCCCGAGCCAAGCATCGTGCCTTTGGCGGCCAGATCGTCCCAGGTGAGCGGCACGTCCAGATGATCGGGCGTGTTGATCAGCCAGTTGGCCGACGCGCCGCCGGGGATCATAAACTTCAGCTCGTGGCCGTCGCGAATGCCGCCCGCCAGCTCGTAGATAAACTGGCGCATCGTGATGCCCAGCGGGATCTCGAAGTTGCCTGGCCGCTTGACATGCCCGCTGATCGAGATCGCTTTGGTGCCGGGCGACTTCTCAGTGCCGAACGAGCGGAACCACTCCACGCCGCGATCGAGGATCATCGGCACGTTGGCCAGCGTCTCGACGTTGTTGATCACCGTTGGCTTGGCGTACAGGCCAGCGACCGCCGGGAAGGGCGGCTTCAGGCGCGGCTGCCCGATCTTGCCCTCCAGCGATTCGAGCAGCGCGGTTTCTTCGCCGCAGATGTACGCGCCCGCGCCGCGATGCACGTAGAGATTGAACTCAAAGCCGCTGCCCCAGAGATTCTGGCCCAGGAAGCCGCGATCGTAGGCTTCGCGGATCGCCCGCTCCAGGTTGCGCGCGCCGTAGGCGTACTCGCCGCGAATGTAGATATAGCCCGTCGTCGCGCCGACCGCAAAGCCCGAGATAATCATGCCTTCGATCATCTGGTGCGGGTTGAAGTCGATCACCTCGTGGTTGTTGAAGGTGCCCGGCTCCGACTCGTCGGCGTTGCAGACGAGATATTTGGGCGTGATGTCCTTGGGAATAAAGCTCCACTTGACGCCGGTCGGAAAGCCCGCGCCGCCGCGCCCGCGCAGCCCCGAGCTTTTCACCATATCGATGATCGCGCTGGGCTCCATCGTCGTCAGCGCCTTGCGCGCCACCTCGTAGCCGCCGAGCCGCATATACTCCTCGATCTTGCCGATCTCGGGATAATCGCGGTTACGCAGCACGATGTGCTCTTTGAGAAACGGATTGGGATACTCCGATCCGTAGCCGTTTGCGGGGCCGCCCGGATAACCTTGCTCGTAACGAATCGTATCCATACGCCTGCCTTACTTCTCCGCGAACCGGCCTGAGATGCTCAGATTCTCGCCGCGCTGGACCTGCTGCACCATGTCTTCGAGCAGCCCCGGCACTTGCTCCGGCGTCACATTGTACAAAAACTCAAGGTTGGCCTGCATCACCGGTGCGCGGTGGCACGCGCCGATGCACTTAACGCGCTGAAGCGTGAACGTGCCATCCGCCGTGTTCTCGCCGGCCTGTACGCCCAGCCGCTCCTCAAGATCCGCGACCAACTCCTCGGCGCCCGTGAAACAGCACGGATTATCGTCGCAGACCTGGAGCACCCACTTGCCGACCGGCTGATCGTAGATCAGCGAGTAGAAGGTCGCGACCTCGTACACATCGGTGTAGGGCATCTCCAGAATGTCGGCGACCTCCTGGATGTGATCGATGTTGAGATAGCCGTACTCATCCTGCGCGATATAGCACAGCGGCAGCACCGCCGATTTCTTGATCGGGTAGCGAGCCAGAAGCGCGGCGATCTCGTTCGCGTATTTATCTGCTAACACGTAAACCTCTATACATGTCGGGTAGAGCACGAAATACAACAGATTTGCGTAGGGGCGTATTGCATACGCCCCCTGTGTTCGTGCCTTACCGATCGACCTCGCCCAGCACCGGATCAAGGCTGGCGATCATCGCCACCAGGTCGGCAACCAGCTTGCCCTTGGCCATGTGCGGCAGCGCCTGCAAGCTGATGAACGACGGCGCGCGGAAATGCACGCGCCAGGGCTTATTCGAGCCGTCGCTGACGACGTAGCAGCCCAGCTCGCCGCGCCCGGACTCGACCGCCGCGTAGGCATCGCCGCGCGGCGGCTTGTAGCCCTCGGTCCACAGCTTGAAGTGATGGATCAGCGACTCCATCGAGTAGGTGATCTCTTCCTTCGGCGGCGGCCAGATCTTGCGGTCGCTGGTTGCGTACGGGCCGTCGGGCAGATTATCCAGCGCCTGCTGCGCGATCTTGACCGACTCCCGCAGCTCCGCGATGCGCACCAGATAGCGCTCGTAGGTGTCGCCCTCGTTGCCGGTGATCAGCTTGAAGTCGTAGTTTTCGTAGCCCGAGTAGGGAAACATCTTGCGCACATCGTAGGGCACGCCGGCCGCACGCAGATTCGCGCCGGTCACGCCCAGCGCCACCGCGTCGACCGCGTTGAGTCTGCCCACGCCAATCGTGCGATCTTTCCAGATCGGGTTGTCGGTCAGCAGCGCCTCGTACTCGTCGATGCGGCTGGGGAAAATATTCAAGAAGTGCTGGACGGTCGCCTTGAACTCTTTGGGAAAATCCCAGGCCAGGCCGCCGGGACGAATAAAGCTGGTCATCATGCGCGCGCCCGAGACAAGCTCCTTGATGTCGAGGATCATCTCGCGCTCGCGGAAGCAGTACAAGAAAACGCTCATCGCCGCGAGATCCAGCGCGTGCGTGCCGAGCCAGACCAGGTAGCTGTTCATGCGCTCCAGCTCGTTGAGCAGCACGCGGCCAACCTGAGCGCGCGGCGGACTCTCGCAGTCGAGCAGCTTCTCGACGGCCAGCGCGTAGGACATGTTGTTGATCATCGGGCCAAGGTAATCGGTGCGATCCGTCAGCGGAACCGCCTTCAGGTAGGTCTTGGCCTCCATGTTCTTTTCGATGCCGGTGTGCAGGAAGCCGACATCGGGCGCGAGCTGCACAACATCCTCGCCCGCCAGCTCGACGACCAGGCGCAGCACGCCGTGCGTCGAGGGATGCTGCGGGCCCATGTTGAGCACCATCGACTCGTCGCGCTGCTCGTCTTTGGGGCGGTTTGCCTGCGCAGTGATCACCTGGCGCGGCGATGGCACCTCGATCTCACGAGCGGCCTGGGCAACCTGTGCCGGCGTCGGGAAGTTTCCCGATCGGTCGCTGCCATTATTGCCGCTGTTATAGATCGCGGCCCGTCGCTGCGCAACAGTAGGTTCAGCAACAGCCATATCTACTCCAATTGCCAGTGCTCGATGTCCAGGCCCCGGCTTTCACCGGCTACCTGAGCACCGAGCATGTGTGGTTTATTCTCTCGCGTACGGTTTCTGCGCGTCGACGGCGTCGTGGTTGAACGTGAACGCCACTTCCTCATACACCAGCGGCTGATCTTTGCGCTGCGGATGACCGTCCCAATCGTCGGGCAGCAGGATACGCTGCAAGTCGGGGTGATCGTCGAAGATGATCCCGAACATATCGTGGGCTTCGCGCTCCTGGTAGTTCGCGGTCGGCCACAGCGGCACCAGGCTTGGCACATGTGGATGCTCTTCATCAGCGCCGACTTTGAGCACAACCAGATGCGCGTTGACGAAGCTGCGCAGGTGATACACGACCTCGAAGCGCGGCTCGCGGCCCAGGTAGTCGACGCCGGTCACGCTGGTCAGCAAAACATACTGAAGATCGGGATCGTCGCGCAGAAACGCCGCGACCTCACGCAGCGCCTCGGGCCGGAGCCGGAACGCAAGATCGCCCCGATACTCGGAGGCGTCGAGCACCGCCGAGCCGAAGCGATCCAGCACCCGCGCGCGCACTGTTGCGTTATCAAGCGCCATAGCTAGCGGCTCCCCACTGTCGCAACTCGCCGTCCGGCATCGTCGAGGCGAATGGCCTCATCCTTGGTGCGCGGCGCGAGCTTCTCACGGCGAACTTTCTCGTGCAAGAACATAATGCCGTGGATCAACGCCTCGGGACGCGGCGGGCAGCCGGCCACATACACATCCACCGGCACGATCTCGTCCACGCCCTGCACAACCGCGTAGTTGTTGTACACGCCGCCGCACGACGCGCAGTCGCCCATGGCGATCACCCACTTGGGATCGGACATCTGATCGTAGAGCTGGCGCACGACCGGCCCCATTTTGCGCGAGACACGGCCCGCGACGATCATCAGATCCGCCTGACGCGGCGAGGCGCGGTTGATCTCCATGCCGAAGCGCGACAGATCGTAATCGCTGGCCTGCGACGCCATCATCTCGATCGCGCAGCACGCCAGACCAAAGAGCATCGGCCACATCGCGTTGGTGCGGCCCCAGTTAACGGCCGCCTCAAGCGTGGTTGTGACGACGCCAAGATTTCCAGCTTTTTCTTCTAATCCCATCGGAAAGCTCCCTTCTTGAGAGCATAAAAATATCCAGCCAGCAAGATAATGACAAAGATTCCCATTTCGATCAACCCAAATACCGCTAGATCGCGGTAGATGAGCGCATAGGGCAACATAAAGATAATTTCAATGTCGAACAAGATAAAAATCATGGCGACCAGGTAAAATCGCACCGGCATGCGCCGCATCGCCGAGCCGATCGGGTTCATGCCCGACTCGTAGGGCATCAGCTTGCGCAGCGAGCCGCGCTTGGGACCAAGCAGATACGAGAGTCCGATCACCACAAACGCGAGCACGGTTGTCAGCACAAAAAGAATCAAAATGGGTAGCCAGGGAGTCAAAGATTCCATCCGCATGCTCCGCTTAAGACAGGCATTAGCCGCCTCACGAACGAGGCGGCTTCATTGCCAGAACAATTATAACCTCGTCCGAGATTGTGTCAAGATGCACAATCTTCTTATAACTTGCTGAGAGCCCATCACGGAACATGCCACGGATCGGGCATTAACAAGCGCAGGTTGATTATCTATACTGATGTTTAGGTACAAACACAGCGCTGGTGTTTCCAGAAAGCGCGGGAGCTAGAACATGGACCTGGCATTACGCAAAGCAACACTTGAAGATCGCGCGGCGATCGAGGAGCTGATCGGCGTTTCGGCGCGTGGCTTGAGCCGCGAGGACTACTCCGATGCGCAGATCGAGGCCGCGATCGCCGATGTTTTTGGCGTCGACACCGAGCTGATCCGCGATGGAACCTACTTCGTCGTGGAGCGCGACGGGCGACTGGTCGGATGCGGCGGCTGGAGCAGGCGCAAAACCTTGTTCGGCGGCGACCGCTACGAAGGCCGCGAGTCGGGACTGCTCGATCCAACCCAGGAGCCGGCCAAAATCCGCGCGTTCTTTGTGCATCCCGACTGCGCCAGACAAGGCATCGGCCGTTTGCTGCTGCAAACCTGCGAGGACGAGGCGCGAGCGCACGGATTCCAGCGGCTTGAGCTGATGGCAACCTTGCCCGGCGTGAAGCTCTACCGGGCGCTGGGCTATGTCGGCAGCGAGCGCGTGACCTACACGATCGGCGACGGGGTGCTGATCGATTTCGTGCCCATGCAGAAGCCGATCGAGCAGGTTGGAACAGAGGCTGACTCGATCGATCCGGCGGTATAAAGGTTGCAACAACCGACACCACGGCGCTTCTCAAAAGCAGATCTCGACGGTCGCCGCGCACGCCGCACGTTGCAACCGCCACCGCTGCTTGACCGTCGAACTATACTAGATTATAGGTTGTCAAGGAGGTATGCAATGGGGTTTTTGGATTCACTCAGTAAAACGTTCACGGCGGGCGTGGATCGAGCCAAGTTCGAAGCCGATAAGTTTCAGCGCACCAGCCGGATCAGTGGCGAGATCAACAATATAAAGAGTCAGATCGATACCAATGTCCGCCAGCTCGGCGAGCGCGCACTTGAGCTTTACCAGCAGGGATCGATCACCGCGCCCGAGATCGCCAGCCTGGCTCAGATCATCGCCCAGCTGCGCGACCAGCAGACCCAGAAAGAAGCTGAGCTTAACGAGGCTCAGGGCGAGACGATCGAAGCCTGGCAGGCGAATCAGCCGCAGACGCCATCTACGCCGCCCGCGCAGAGCGTGCCGATCATGAACGAGCAGACCTCGACCAGCTATACGCCGCAGCAGAGCACGCCGAGCCCGGTGGACTACACGTCCCAGCAGAGCTACTCGGGACAGTACGGCGGCTCAGTCGATCCGACCTACAGCGCGCAGGCCAGCACATCACAGGCGCCGAACTTCACCGGCCGCTCCTACGATGTGCCGGTCAGCAACGACATCTCGGGCAGCGGATTGCCCAACTCCAGCTCGATCGGCGGCGTGCCGGCTGTCGGCGAGACTCCGTATGCCTGCCCGAACTGCGGACACAGCATCCCGAATAGCGCGGCCTTCTGCCCGAACTGCGGCTCCAAGGTAACGCAGGTCTAAACTCTGATCGCGGAATCGGTAAACAGCGCAGCGCTTCGGGCGCTGCGTTGTTGTATCTCAGCTTTTCAGCTCGCGCTGCTGGCGAAGATGATCGCGAAACATGGCCTGCGCCCACTGCCAGAGCGCCTGAGCGTGCTGCGGACGAGAAAGCGTGTACAGGTTATAGCGCTCGCTGCTCGACGAGGTGAGACGCAGCGCCAGGGGATGCTTGGTCCCGTTGAGCGCCAGCAGCACGGCCTCGTCGCCCCAGCTGCATTGATGCACCTCATAGCCCCGGCAGCTCAGCGCATCCGCCACCTGTGCCGCAACCGCTCCCAGCCGATCCGCCCGGACGTAGCCGTACACAATATTTTGCTCGGGGGGTCGTCGCGGGAGCAGCTTCACGCCATGCAGCACGTCGAGAATAGCTGTCAGGTGCGTTTCCATGATCATCGCCTCGCAGCCGTAACACCGTGACAACTATTCTACCTACTATTACCCATAGTAACAAATTGCAGCAGCCTATGTCTCGCCGCGATTGACGCTGGCGGCGGCGGAAAAGCCCTCGGGATAGCGTGCGCGCAGCTTGGCAACATTCTGCTCGGCGATCGCATCGAAGCTCAGGCCGCAGCTATCCGCCAGCATCGCGACATACCAGAGCACATCGCCCAGCTCCTTGGACAGCGCCGGACGATCCAGCGGATGGCCATGAAAAAGATGCTTTTTGATCGCCTCGCTGCATTCGCCAGCCTCGCCAACCAGGCCCAGCGCGGTCATCGCCAGCCGCTCGCGCTCGTCGAGATCCTGGCTCAGCGTACGACGCGCTAAAGCTTGATAGTCGTCAAAGTTCATCAATCGATCCTTTCCGCTAGTGGCTCACGCTGCGTGCTCCAAAAATCACCCAGTTGAGGCAGCACCGCGCCACCGAGGATACAAAGCATGCCCAGCACCTGAAGCCAGTCGAGCCACTGGTTGAGCAGCAGACCGGCCAGCAGCGCCGAACAGGGAACTTCCAGCATCACCACGGTTCCGGCCACGCCCGCCG
>DASWTQ010000062.1:0-8121 GCA_036402055.1 Herpetosiphonaceae bacterium | reverse complement strand
ATCAGGAGCCGCGCCG
This sequence comes from Herpetosiphonaceae bacterium, assembly GCA_036402055.1. Classification (GTDB taxonomy): domain Bacteria; phylum Chloroflexota; class Chloroflexia; order Chloroflexales; family Kallotenuaceae; genus LB3-1. The sequence continues at coordinate 8,105 of DASWTQ010000062.1, read as the reverse complement.
TGCCGCTGCGAAGCGATGTGCCCAGGAACAGACAGTTGGTCCGCTCGGGCAGGCTGACCTCGGCGGCGACGATCCCCGGAGCTTTCTCGACCGGCAGTGACTCGCCGGTGAGCGCTGCTTCATTGACATAACAGTCTTTGGCGTCCAGGATCAGGCCATCCGCCGGAACGAGGCTGCCCGCCGAGAGCAGCACGACATCACCCGGCACGATCGCGGTGGTGGGGATCGTCTGTGGGGTTCCGTCGCGGAGCACCGTAGTCTGAATCGTGACGCGGGCGCGCAGCTGCTCAATCGCGTTGGTGGCGCGATACTCCTGCCAGAAGCTGAGCAGCGCGCTCACGACCACAATCACCAGGATCACCGTGGCATCGATCCACTCGGCCACGACGAGCGAGATGATCGCGGCAAAGACCAGGATCAGGACCAGCGGACTGCGGAACTGGTTGAGCAACAGCCGCAGCGCAGACGCCTGGGGCCGTGTGTCGAGCGTGTTCGGTCCCCACTGTTCTAAACGCTGCCGTGCCGCAGCCGCCGTCAATCCATCGACCGTGGTGTTCAGTGACGCCACCACCTGCTCCCGTGGCTGGCTCCAGTACCCGTCGGTGCTGCCCGACGGCAGTTGAGCCGCCGGTGGCGATCGGCGCACGCTGCTGTTTAGAGGGCGTGCTGGGCCACTCGATGATTGGGATGGCAGATGCGGGTGCATAGGCCCTGAATCACCGTTCCAGCACGTCGGCGACGAGGCGCTCGGATAGGAGATAGTCGTAGGCGGCCATGGCGGACCGCGTCCCATCGCCGATGGCGATCAGCACCTGTTCGCTGAAGATCGATGAAACATCTCCCGCCGCAAAGAGTCCTGGCACCGACGTTTGGTGGAAGGCATTGACCGTGATAAAGCCATCGGCATCGGTCGCCACCAGATCCCGCACCATGTCGCTGTTGGGCACGAGCCCGAGCGCCACAAAGACGCGATCGACGCTCAATGGACGCCGGTGTCCTCCGTGTGCGATCGTCACAGTGATCATCGAGCCGTCGCGTTCGATTCGCGTCACCTCCCAGCCTGCGAGGACCTCAACGCGGGGATGCTGGCGCAGCGCCTCCCCGAGCGGCGTGGAGAGCGCCAGCGGGGCTGGTGCAACCAGATATACCTGGGCTGCGGTATGCGCCAGCTCGGCGGCGGCACTCAACGCGCGATTGGTCCCGCCGATCACGGCAACGCGCTGATCTCCTGTCAGGTGGGCATAGGTGGTGGCGGAGTAGCTCAGCGCACCTTCACCGACCTCCTCCGCGCCGGGGACATCGAGCTGGAGGGGCGTTGCGCCCGTCGCAACCAGGATCGTGCGACTGTGCAGCACGCCGTGCTGCTCCGTGACCACGTTGAAGATCGGGCCGTTGGTGAACACGGAGAGCACCCGGTCCTCGATCGTGCGATCCGGCTGCGTCGTCGCCCGAATCATCAGTAGATGCGCGATCTCGTTGCCGGGGAGATCAGGTGGTTGCTCCGGCCCGACCAGGTTTTGGAGCCAGCCGATCTTGCCGCCCAGCTCCGCATATACCATCACGACGTTCAGCTGCTTGCCACTGGCATACAAGCTGGCGGCGAGCGCCGCCGGCCCACCACCGATCACAATCAGATCATACATCGTCGTCTTCCTTACGTGCGTGACAACTACTCGTCTGCCTGCGGACGGACGAGTAAGACCGGTGTCTCGGCCCCACGCACCACCTTATCCGCTACGCTGCCGAGCAGGAGCCGAGACAGCCCGCCGCGCCCGTGGGTTGCGAGAGCTACCAGGCCGATCTCATGCTGCTGCGCTACATCGAGAATGGTACGCGCCGGCTGCCCGACGGCAACCTCTGTGTGGATCGTGTGTCCCTGTTCCCGTAGCTCGCGTGCCATCTTGTCGAGATAGGCGTGCGCCGCGCGCTCCTGCTCGCCAGCCTCGGACGGCTCGACCACGGAGAGCAGCCAGTAATCCACGTCGAGCAGATCGCCCAGCCGGCATGCCGGCTCAAGGATGCGCTCTGCCAGCTCCGAGCCATCCAACGGAATCAACATCTGCCGGATCGACGGTAACTGATCCTTGGGGGTTGGCGTATCCGCTTCGGCGGCGGGACGAATCAGCAGCGTGGGAATATCGCTGTGCCGGACGAAGGCGTCGGCCACACTGCCGAGCCATACGCGTGAAAACGCGCCGTGTCCATGCGTCGTCATAATCACGAGGTCGGCGTGCATATCGGCGGCGTGCTCCGTGAGCGTCGGCACGACCGCGCCGTGGAGGATCTCGCAGGTGATCTGGAGGTCGTCGGCGGCGAAGCGCTCGCGGATGGATTGGAGGTAGGCTTGCTCGTATTGACGGACCTCAGCGTCCATGCGCTCATCGACAATTGGCACACCGCCCATGTTCCACATGCCCAGAGATACGTTGATGATCGGCACATGGACATGGACCAGGCTCAGCATCGCTCCCGAGCGGAGGGCGAGCTGCCGCGCGGCCGGCAGCGCATGTTCGGCAAAGCGCGATCCATCGAGGGGAACAAGAATTGATTGCATCGACATGGTACGTCTCCTTTCTGAAGCTATCTGGCGACCGGATGGGCCGCGAATCCCGGCCCACCAGCGGCGACACCAGCGCTGGTGCTACCCAGGAGCAGCTGCGGGGTTCTCCACAGCTCCTGGGATGACACGGATCAAATCATGATCGGTGATGATGCCGACCACACGTTCCCCGTCGATCACGGGCAGGCATTTCACCCGCTGCGTGAGCATCAGCGCGGCCGCTTCCGCGATCGGCGCATCCGCTGCCACCGTCATGACCGCTGTTGTCATAATCTCATCGGCGCGCACGGTGTCGAGCACTACCTGCCAGGCAGCAGTGTCGTGTGTCGCTTCCGCGTCAGGAAAGGCCGCGCGGATATTGGTCAGCGAGACGATGCCGACGAGCGTCGTGCCGTCGACGACAGGGAGCCGATGGCACTGGTAATCTTGCATGAGCACAATGATCTCGCGCAGCCGCGTTGTGGGCGCGACCGTGATCGCCGGGCTGCTCATCAGGTCACGTACGTGCAGTGATGCACGATCGTGGGTGTTCATCGCGCTGCTCCTTCCGGGTCGTGCGCCCATCATCGATTGGCTCACCGTTGGCGTGATCTGCCGTCTGGTCCATCACGTGATGCGATCGAAGCGGTGGCCGGACCAGCAGCAGTGGCTGCTCAGCCAGGTGCAGCACCTCCTGCGCGACGCTGCCCAGCATCAAACGCTGGACGCCGCTGCGGCCATGGGTTGCCATCACGATCACATCGGCGTGTTCTGCTGTGCTCGCGTCGACGATCTCCGTCGCCGGATCGCCTGCCGTCCATCGCGTGTCGACGTTGATTCCATGGGCCCGCAGATTCTGCGCTGCTGCCTCCACGGAGTCATGTGCGTGCTGTGTCGCTGCGTCTTCCTCGGCCAGCATCCACAATGGCTCGATGCCGCCATCGGCCAGGCCAATATCATCGGTCGGTGACGCCACAGTGAGCAGAATCAGGGTTGCGCCGGTCGCAGATGCGATGGTGTGGGCAAGTGGGAGCGCGTGCGCGGCAAAGGTCGAACCATCCAGCGGCACCAGCACGCGGCGAATCGTTGCGGGCGTGGTAGCAGAGGGGCTGCTCGCGTGTGCCCGCAGGAGCAGGACCGGCAGCGTGGCGTGATGGATAACCTGCTCCGCGACGCTGCCGAGCACCCAGTGACGAATGCCGGTCTGACCGTGCGTCGTCATCGCGACGATCGTCGGCGGAGCTTCAGCAGCGCTGGTGGGCAGGATCGCATCATTGCGCGCACACGCTAGAATAGCGGTTGCGGTGTCGGTGGCGATGCGGACGGTTGTGCGGACGGACAATCCCAGCGGCTCCATCCGCTGCGCGACAGTAGCGAGGTACTGACGATCGTTCGTGAGTTCGTCTGCTTCCCAGCGCTCGGCCATGCCAGGGCTCAGCAGCGCGGGATGACTTATCGCGATGAGGCTGGTGGCCGGCGCAATCACATGTAGGAGCAACAGCTCGTAGTGGAGCGCTTCAGCAAGGGCAGCAGCCGGGCGCAACACCGCCTCGGATACGGCGGACGTATCGAGTGGGATCACGATTGTTCCAGCGAGCTTGCGCATACCATCCTCCTTCGCAGACACCCGTACACGCGTTGGATCGAACATCTCCGGTTTGCGATTGCCACGCGGAGACGATCGACATGAATCTGCATATTCAGCATAGCCGAGCGGCGGCGCATGGGTGTTGCGATCCAGCTACCGGGTGGAAGCATCTCGTGACACAACGACCGACCAATTAAATGCCTCGTGCGGCACGTGTGGCAGCGACGGTCCGTTGTTTCAATTCAAAGTCAGGTCACAGTCGGGCTTGCGAGCCGTGGCTGGTTGCGCTGGTTCCTCTAGTCCTGCTGCCAGCTCAGTGACTCGGTTCAGTGCAGCCTCCAGGGCCAGAATCTCCGCCTGAGCGTCGGCAGCGCGAAACGTTCGATCTCGCTGCGCCCGCTCCGCGATCAGGCCCTCAAGCTGCTGCCGCACCAGCGGCCAGGCCAGCATATACGCGGCTAACGTGCCTGCGGGTGCCGGCGGTGTTGCCCGCAGCACCGACCGCGACAGGCGTCCGCCACAGCGCGGGCAGCTGCGAATCGCGCACTCCGTCCAGTGCGACCGGCCATCGAAAAAGGTTGGCTCGCCATCGCGACGAGGACACGCGGCCCACACGCGAATCGGACAGCCACAGCTATGGTAGCGGAGTTCCATACGTCCTCCCTGGAGCAGCAATCACCGACCTCATGCACCAGCCGCTGTGCCCCTGTAGTGGTGCAGATACCATCGTCTCTAGCTGGAGTCTAGCTAACATCCAGCCTCAGAGTATATCTGTCTCATCACGAGGCGAGGAGATTTCACAACTGCTGTTCACACCACCACCGCCTGGCGAAACACCGGATACACATACAGGTAGAACTTGCCAAGCTCCTGAACCAGGCGGAGCGGCGGCAGCTTGCGTTTCGTGGGATCGGCGTGCTCAAACATGGCGAACTCGGTGTACTGCACTCCGGCGCGGTCTCTGAGCGCCGCCCGTAGCCGTCGCGACTCCCCCACCGGAATCACGAGATCGTCGCGGTCGTGGCAGAACACCAGCAGCGGGGCATGGATCTCGGGTAGGTAGCTGAGGGGTGACATCGCTTCCAGATACCCTTGCATGACGGCCGGTAGCTGATTCAGCGCCGCCTCAGCTTCGCTGACATCGAGCCGGGTGAGCAGGCGCGCGACGGCGCGAGCATCCTCCGACAAGGAGGCATCCGTATGACCACTTGGCTCAGCACAGGCGCTCCGCAATACGGCTGCCTCGCCTGGCTCAAGCAGCGCTGTCATGGAGCGGACGAAGACCGTGCGTGTCAGCGGATCGACCGGCCAGGTGACGCGCGCCGTGCCGCACAGCCGCGTGCCGCCGGCAATGTCCTGCGCCAGCGTGCGCATCGAGGCATACGGCGCGAAGGCGGCGACAAAGGCGACCCGGTCTTGAATAACAGGATCGGCGGCAGCCATCAGCGCGAACGAGCCGCCGACGCAGGTGCCGATGAAGCCGCTACGGCTGGCATCGACGGACGGCTGGTCGATCAGCCACTCATACGCCAGCGCCAGGCTCCGGCGATCCTCGGGATCGAGGCGCAGATCGCGCATGGCCGGCGACCAGTAGAGCAGCGCGGCGAAGCCCGAGCGTGCCAGTGCCGCACCCAGGCGCGGAACCTGGGGATGATCGACGCCGAACGGAACGACGCCGAGGCACACCACCACGCCGGGATGCGGGCCAGCGCTCGCTGGTCGGTACAGATCACCCGCGACCTGGCCTGCGCATGTGGAATAGCGGACGCGCTCGACCACCGGCGCAGGCGTGATCCAGTCCAGGGCGCGGGACGGCAGCATCGGCAAGAGCTTGAGCACGAAAACCGTCGTTTTAGCCGCAGCGCGGATGGGTCCCGTGCCGCGTGCGAGGAATTGAATCATAGTCGGCTCCTCTTCCCGTGAACACGCATGCTCGTCCCACAGTGCAATCCTACAAACGTTGGATAACCAGCCCTAGAGCGATGATTGGGCAGAGCCGACTGAAGGCCCTGCCCAACGCGTGCCTACCGTCGCTGACCGATGCTCCGTATCATGTGGCTGCGTCGTCAGCCGCCATCTTCTCAAGCGCCAGCACCACCCGACCCTGCACCGTACCCGCGCGCAGCCGGTCAAAGACCGCGTTGATCGCCTCCAGCGGCTGGATCTCGGTGGTCGCCTGGACCTTCCGCTGAGCTGCAAAGTCGAGCGCCTCATGGAGATCCTGGCGCGTCCCGACGATCGAGCCGCGAATCGTCAGGCGTTTCAGCACCACATCAAAGATCGGCGTGGGGAAATCACCGGGCGGGAGCCCGACCAGCGCGCAGGTTCCGCCGCGACGGAGCATACCGATGCCCTGGCGAAACGCCGGCACCGAGACTGCCGTGATCAGCGCGCCATGTGCCCCGCCGATCTCGCGCTGGATCACGGCGACGGGATCGGTCGTCGCGGCATTCACGATCAGCTCCGCGCCCAGATCGCGCGCCAGGGCCAGCTTCTCGTCGGCAACATCCACCGCCGCCACGCGCAGCCCCATGGCGATCGCGTACTGCACCGCCACATGGCCCAGCCCGCCGATCCCGGAGATGACGACCCACTCGCCGGGCCTGGTATCCGTCTCCTTGAGGCCCTTGTAGGTGGTCACGCCCGCGCAGAGGATCGGCGCGGCATCCACAAAGCTCAGCGCATCCGGGATACGCGCGACATAATTCGCGGGCGCAAGCACATACTCGGCGTAGCCGCCATCGACGGAATAGCCGTGCTCTGGACAGCAGGATGGACGAGCAGCACCGGCACCGGGCTGGTCCGCAGCACCTGTTCCGCGACGCTGCCCAGCAGCAGACGCCGGATGCCGGTCCGGCCATGCGTTGCCATCACGATGAGATCAACCGGTGTCCGTGCAGCATAGGCAACGATTTCTGCGGCGGGCTCGCCAAACTGAACCACGGGCTGCACGCTAAACCCGGCATCGACCAGGCCGCGCGCGCTGTGCAGCAGTTCGGCCTCAAGCTCGGCGTGCAGGCTTGCTTCGACTTGTACCGGGTAGATCGGGTGCCGGCTTAGCTCGAACTGCTGGATCGAACCGTATTCCGGTAGTCCCAGTCCGTTAACTGGTATCACGCGGGCAGGTTCGGCAAGCAGGCCCGCAGGTGGTGGCGCCACGCGCAGCAGCGTCACCTGGTAGCGCTGCGGGTCAAATAAGTGACAGATATGGTGAAGACTTTCATCGCTCAGCGCCGAGCCGTCGAGCGGCACAAGGATCGTAGAACGTGGCATCGTGGACCTCCTGAGCAGAGGTATGCTCTGCTCTCTCTTGAGCATAGACCTTCCTCTCGGCCACAGCGTGAAACGATCTTCACGCCTCGGAGAGATTGCTTGACCCCAGGTGTATTACACGCCGACGTCGTGCGCGATCTTCGCTTCCACCTCAGGCTGCGGCGCCACCTGGGGCCGGTACACGAGGACGGGTCGGTCTGCACTGCGCAGGACTTTATCTGCCACGCTGCCCACCAGCAGCCGTTGGACGCCCCCGCGACCGTGGGTCGCCAGGGCGATTATGTCGCTGCCGTCATCGCGAGCAGCACGCAAGATCGCCTGGGCCGGCTCGGGATCGACGAGGACGCGCGTCGTGATGTGGTGGCCTTCCGCGCGCAGGGGACCGGCCAGCGTTTCCAGGTACTGCTGCGCCTCCTGTTGCAGGCCGGCGATAATCTTTGCCTGGTGCTGGAGCAGATCCGGCGTGAATGAGGTGCTGACGAGGACGAGAGCATCGACCACGTGCAGCAACGTATATTCGGCTGCATTGCCCGCGCCGAGTGCCAGCGCCGGGGTCAGGATCTGTTCGGCGAGCGGCGAGCCGTCCAGTGTGATACAGATCTTGCGCAGCGGATGTGGCGCGATGGGCTGGGGCGCAGCCGATGAGCCGCTCGGATGGAGCAGCAGCACCGGCACGTGGCTGTGCCGCACGAAGCTATCGGCGAC
>DASWTQ010000061.1:0-2755 GCA_036402055.1 Herpetosiphonaceae bacterium | reverse complement strand
GAATAGGGCGCGGGCGGGATGAAAGGCGGCTCTGGAGCTTGGGTGACAGCGCAATCGGCGGGCGGCAGCGCAGGAAAGGCGGTCGGCGTCGAGTCGGGCATGGTGCCGGCCAGCACCGTGATGATCGGCGCTAGCTCGGTTGGCGAGGTAGCCGGCGGCATCGCTGCGGACTGCTCATCGGCGAGATCATTGGCGGCAGAGGCGCCACACGCGGCTAGCAGCACGCCCAGCGCGATGAGTAAACAGAATCGGTTGTAGCGCATATCGCTCTCCTTCGCAGACAGGCATCCTGCGCAAGATACACCGTCGCCCGCTCCCTGGTTCCATGGTCGAAAGCACGTTTGGATCGCTATCTACCAGCCCATGATGCTGGTCTGCAATGTGCAAGTCGGCGGCGCGCCAAAGGAAGGACGTTTCATGCACGCAACGAATCGACATACCGGACAAAGCTTTCCCACCGGCGCAGGCGTGCTGCTCGGTCTCGGCATCGGCGGCTTCTTCGACGGCATTGTGCTACACCAGATTCTGCAATGGCATCACATGTTGAGCAGCGTGTACGCTCCCGTCACGGTGCCTAACCTCCAGCTCAACACGCTCTGGGATGGCTTCTTTCACGCCGCGACCTATATCTTCGTGGCCGTCGGGCTGTTCCTCCTGTGGCGCGCCGCCCGCCGAACACACATCGATTGGTCGAGCAGGCTGCTGGCCGGTACGCTGCTGCTGGGCTTTGGAACGTTTAATATCGTCGAGGGCATCATCGATCATCTGCTGCTGGGCATTCACCACGTCAACGAGACCGTACCGCAGGAGCAGTGGATCTACTGGGATCTAGGCTTTCTCGCGTGGGGCATCGCGATGGTGCTCGGCGGCTGGCGGCTGCTCCAGGTGGGCCGGCGCGAAACACAGATCGCAGCGATCGAGCGCTAAGCAACGCAAAACCTCCGAGCGAGCCACATGGCGCAGCTGCTCGGAGGTTTAGTTGATCAACGTATCGATGTGTGAAAAACGCTGATTATGGGTAGTTCACCACGTAGCTCGGCACGGTTGCGGTGCCCTGGGCCGGAGCACCGGTGGTGTTGATCACGTTGGTGATCACGCCATTGCCGCCCAACGAGACCGTGAGCAGGTTATGGAACCTGACGCCGGCCGTGTTCGGCACCTCGAAGCCGCGATCCGCGACGATCGAAGGATCGACGTTGAAGTAGCAGTAGCTGCCGACGCCCCAGGCTTCGTGGCTGGTGACCGTGTTGGCGACCTTGTAAGCGGCGTAGCCCCTGCCGCTGCCGTTCATCCAGCTAGCCTGGTTCGGCGGATCGTAGGGCAGCTCGTTTTGGAACATGTAGGTCCGGCCACCGTTGCCGTTCCAGATCACGTTGTACTTCTGGTAGTGCTCCACAAACAGGCCGTAGGCGGTCACGTTGCTGCCGTTGACGATCAGGCCGTTGTCGGCGGTGTTGACCGTCCAGCCAATCCCGCTGCCGTGATCGCCGCGCCAGAGCCAGGTATGATCGATGATCACGTTGCTGCTGTTGATCACCAGACTGACCGTGGCCTTACCCGCGACCGCGCCGCCGATCCGCGCGAACACGTCGTGCAGCGAGGTCGGGTTGGCCGCGTGGCTCGCCGACGATCCTGGCGGTCCGACCTCCATCAAGATCGGCGAGTTGGTCGTGCCCGCGTCGATCAAGATTCCGGCGATCTTCACGCCGTCGACGTCCGCAACCTTGAGCGCGACGATACCGTTATCCGGGATCAGCGTCGCCAGGCCCATGCCGAGCACGACGGTGTTCGCCCGCGTAACGTTGATCGTCTGGCTGAGATGATACACGCCGGGTGTGATCAGCAGGTTTTTGCCCTGCGCCAGCGCGTTGTTCATATCGGCGGCGGTCGCGCCCGGCTTGACGATAAAGAACTGGCTGATCGGGATCGAGGTGCCCTGCGGCGTCTGGCCGGACCAGGTCGTCCCGCTGGCGTTGGTGCGCAGCGCCGGCACAAAGACCTGGTAATTACCCGCCGAATCGATGTACAGGAAGGGCTTTTCGCGGATCACCGGCGTCTGCGCGATCGTGGTGTAGGGCGGGTTGGGGAACGTCTGCGCGGGAGCGCCGCTCACGCCGACGAACACGCAGTTCCACACACAGTTTGACCAGCTGCCGATCTGCGAGTTGCGCGTCATATACTGCTGCTGCGAGCCCGCGAAAACCTGGCCGTCGATCTTGCTGTCGGCCAGGAAGCCGCCGCTGGACCAGCCGTGATTGCGGGGATCGAGCTGAAGCTGGCCCCGCACATGCATGCGCCGGAAGGGCGCGGCCTGCGAGACGGCCCAGCGGTTGTTGCCGTCCGGCGGCGTGACCGACATATTCTCGGCAAAGCGCCAGAAATTCTGCGTGCCGTTGTCGCCGAACCAGTCGGCCTCGGCGCGCACATAGCCGTTGATCGTCACGTCGTCGGGCGAGAAGCCCAGGCCCGCGATCTGCGTGTTGAAGCCGATATTCGCGTCGACCGAGTAGGTGCCCGGCTTGAAGAGCAGCGCGTTGCGCTCCATGCCGAACTGGTTGCGCTCCTGGGTTGCGAAGACCGAGTTCAGCTTGGCCTGGATCGTGGCGCTGGACATCGAAGGATCGAAGATCGCCACGTTGGGGCCGAAGTCGACCGGTCCGGTGGTCGGCGGCGGTGTCGGCGTGGGACTGGGCGTAGTACCGGCGACAAACACTTCAAGCTCCCACAGCGAGTAGCCATAGCCCGTCGCGCGCTG